>CALXDL010000012.1 GCA_944387055.1 uncultured Oscillospiraceae bacterium | reverse complement strand
CAGAGGCCCTTGTGATAGCAAGGGCCTCTAGCTTAAGTAATGTCCCGGAGACTGCTCCAGATGAGGAGCACGGGAGACTGCGGGGAGGAGAGCACAGGGGGGCGACATGTATCTGCCTGCGGGAAGTGATAGAATTCGGTCCCCGCGCCGGGGGTGTACGGGATATCCTGTCCCCGCAGACAGCCCAGGTCCTCTTCCGCATATCTCCGGGCATAGAGCGGGAAGCTGGTCAGGACCGCGTTGCGCAGGGCCGCCGCGTCGATCTTGGGTGCCCAGGTCTCCGTGTTAAAATCCAGGAGCTCGAAGAGCGGGATGCAGCTCATCTCATATCGATAGAAGCGGAAGCCCAGCGTGCGGTCGATCCCGTCCTCCTGGCCGTACCGGTCCAGCATGGCGAACGCTTCGGTCTCGGCCAGCAGGTCTTCACAGAGGGGGTATGCGATCGCCAGGACCCATCCGGCCTCCTCCGTCTCCAACCAGTAGAGCCCGTTCCAGAGGCGGTCATGGCGGATGGCTCTCCCCCACGGGGTATCCTCCGGGACCGGGAACGGACCGAAATACTCCGGGCAGATTTCCATCCCCCGCAGCCGGTCCTCCAGCAGGGACGTGCCCGCCGGCAGTGGGAGCCCGTGCTCTGCGAGATAGGTATGGATCTCATATGTCACGACGTGCGTGGCCTTGTCGTAATAGTCCACATCGGGATACACCAGCAGGCCGGGGGCCGTTGGCAGAGCCATCCCATAGGACCGGGCCTCGGGAGAGATGGCGGGAGCGTCCTCCATCACCACGATGAGCTCCGCGCCGGACCACCGCTTCGGGGGATCGGACTTGGTCAGGACTTCGTAGACGCCGGGGCAGACTTCCTCTGCATAGCAGATGGTGCCGTATGGCTCTTCCAGGGCGCGGAACTGGGGTGGGAGCGCGGAGATCGGGATCGGGCTTTCCATCGTATCATCCTCCTTGGTACTCATTTTTCTTCTAAATTATTAGTATATTTTGCTTTATATACATATAATAGGAAGATATATATGTAATTCGTAAGAAAAAATAATGCTATCATAAACTACCAACGGTAGGTGATAGCATGAATTTTGATGTGGGGGCCAGGATCAAAGAATTGCGGATAGCAAAAGGATTGTCGACAAATAAACTTTCTAATATGGCGGGATTGTCGCAGAGCTATGTACGCAATTTAGAAGAAGGAAAATATGATAATCCAACGGTCGAATCTTTGGAACTTTTATGTGAAGCGTTGGGAATTGCATTCGAGGATTTCGTAAATTACAGGGACCTTTCCCTTTCTCAGCTGAAAGCCATGAAAATTGTTCGGAGATTGAGTGATAAACAGTTAGAAGGCTTTTGTCAGTTACTAGATCCGCAACAAGAATAGAAGACTCATGTTGCCTGACATGAGTTTTCTTTTATTATATCTCAATTGAGTTTTAATGTACAGCTTTTGTAAGCTATATCGTACGAATTAATGGAACTGTAATATACAGTTATAGGGGGTGTGAGAGCTTGGATGTCATAGGGCGTATACAAGGACTGATGCAGGTCCGGGGATGGACGGAATATCGTTTGACGAAAGAGACGCGGTTGCCGCCCTCCACGATCGCGAATATTTTTCATCGTGGGACGACGCCAAGTATTTCTACACTGGAAAAGATATGTGAAGCTTTCGGGATATCTCTCAGTCAGTTTTTCGCAGAAGGCAGCTTGATCGCCTTGACGGCGGAGCAAGAAGATTTGCTGGACAAATGGTCCGCGTTGTCGCGAGATCAGAAGGATGCACTTTTAGTGCTGATGTCAAAGATGGATCGAGGTCCAAGATCATAAGATCAGCAACGATCAAAGGTGATCCACGAGGTATAAAAAAGTCCCTATAATGAAAACTGATAGAGATGGTGTTACGAGCACTGAAAAAGATAAATTAGCGGTCGAGATCGGGCGGCGGATCGCCAACGGAAGAAAACAACTTAGCCTGACACAAGAAGAGGCAGCGGAACGAGCTGGTTTGACGCAACAGTTTTTTGCCAGTGTTGAGACGGGCACAAAAAACATACGGGCCGAGAGCATTATCAAAGTGACAAAGGCGCTGGATATCAGTGCTGTTTTCTGCTGACCGGAATAGTAACTGACTTCAAACGGCATAAGTTGATAGAAATGTTGGAACCGTTAGATGGAGCGCGATTTTTTGTCGTTGAAGATATCATTCGAGATATACTGAAGTTCGGCGGATATGATATGGAATCCTGAGCAGCCTACACAACATTGGACGTGTAGGCTTCTTTTTTTACTCATTGTAATCCTATCAGTACAAAAAATTCAAGTACAAATAGCAAATATACGAGTTGGAAGATTTGGAATACGCTTGGATACGAGGAATATTTAAGGGCGCAAAAATGTTATGAATGAAAAGTTGTCCATACGCGGAGAAAGGACGATCGTTTTGAGCGACAAAGAACAAAACATGAAACTTAACTTTGCGTTAGGTCAACGAGTAAAGAGATTACGGGAAAATCTCAACTTGTCCAGGAAAGATCTAGCTGAGTTGGTCGATATTTCTGATCATTTTTTGGTGGAGATTGAACTGGGGAGACGAGGCGTTTCGAATGTTACCTTATGCAGGCTGGCGGACGTCCTGTGTACAACGACAGATTATTTGTTGCGAGGTACGCATAAAGCATCAGATGTTACATCGATAACGACTCTATTGGAGACGATTGAGGAACCTTTACTGGAAGGCGCTGAGCGATTGCTGAAAGAGTATATCAATGGGATCCACTATATAAAAGCAAAAACAGAAGACCGCTGATCGGCCTTCTCTTCGAAACGAACTTGACATCCATGTCCATTCGATACAATATAGATAGGGCCGTATGGCTCATCCAGGGCATGGGACCGGAGCAGGAGCGCAGAGATTGGGAACAGGCGTTCCATCATATCTTCGATAAGGCATTATTTTTCGATAGGGGGCTTCTGATAGCAACGATGGACCGATATGCACAGATCCTTGTGGATAGGATATTGTCGCTTTGTAAGAGCAGAGGGATAACGATCAATAAGCTGTCAGAGATGAGCGGAGTCAGCCAGTCGACCATCGACAATCTAGTAAATGGCCATACGTTTGACCCAAGAGTTCGTACACTGCATCGGATCGCGCTCGCATTCAGCATGACATTAGCTGAATTTTTGGATTTCCAAGACTTGAATGACTATTCTTTTGAAGACGCATCGAATGATTGAAGACAGGTACATCGGGAGGTGTATCTGTCTTTTTTATAACATTTCTCAAAAGGTATGATATGTAAAAGAGAATACGAACGAGGGAGTGGTCAAGGGACAGCTCAAAGAGTTGGTACGGGGCAGTGTGGAGGAGACCCGCGACGAGCTGCTGGAGGCCGAGGCAGAAAAACTGACCCAGGCTGCCCAGTATGAGCAAAATGAGCAGCGCCGGGGCAGCGGACTTTTTCCTATGCGGTGTATAGGCATGGGAAAGAAAAGGAATACTGGATCGGAAGGAGGCGATCATATGCGGATACCAAGGCACATCGGTGTCATCCCAGACGGGAACAGACGCTGGGCCGAACGTGCGGGGCTGCCCAAAAAAGACGGCTATGCCCATGGATTGGCGCCGGGATCGGAGCTGCTGAGGCTGGCAAGAGACGCGGGGATCCAGGAGATCACCTATTACGGCTTTACGACGGATAACTGCAAACGGCCTCCGGAACAGGTGGAGGCCTTTTCCCAGGCATGTGTGGAAGCGATCGGCCTGATAGCGTCGGAACCCGTCTCGCTCCTTGTGATCGGCGACGAGGAGGCGCCTACATTTCCCAGAGCGCTCGCGCCCTATACGACTCGCAGAGACCTGAACGGCGGCGGCATCCGGGTCAATTTCCTGGTGGATTACGGATGGGAGTGGGACCTTGCCTGCTTGGAAAGGTCTGGCGGCAGCCGCAAGAAGATCTGCGACGGGCTCCGCTCACACGACGTTTCCCGCGTGGACCTGGTGATCCGTTGGGGCGGGATGCGGCGCTTGTCGGGCTTCCTGCCTGTGCAGTCGGTCTATGCGGATATCTTCGTGGTGGACCGGCTGTGGCCGGATTTCCAGCCGGAGGACTTTTACCAGGCGCTCGAATGGTACCAGAAGCAGGACGTGACATTAGGGGGATGACGCGCGCTTTCCATCTCCCACCCAAAAAAGGATCGCTCCGAGCAGCAGCATCTATCGGATGATGCGGTTCGGAGCGATCCTTTCCTGTCGGGGAGGGCCATAAAAGGGCAAGGGAGGAACCGGAGGGCAGGCCCCACATCCGCCACAGAGGGCAGGTCTAAGGACACGGGGCCTTGCATGATCAGCCTCCCACTAAGTTCCGGACGATGTTGAACAGCGTGATGGCCAGCACCAGGAGCTGGACCCAGTTGAAGGCACGCTCCACCGCCTCTTCTGAGCATTTCTTGCTGAGACTGGCGCCGATGGCGCCGCCGGCGATGGCGCCTACCACCATGACGGGAGCCACGGAGAGATCATAGACCAGGAACCCGGTGGACAGGGCCACGGTCCCCAGCTTGGAGATCTGGGCGAACAGGATGGTCATGAGGGAGCAGACCGTGGCGGCCTTGGTCCCCATGGAGTAGAGGTAGATGATGAGGGCCACGTTGATGGGGCCGCCTCCGATCCCCAGGAAGGAGGAACAGATCCCCAAAAAACAGCCCACAGCCAGAGAGATGGGGATGCCGGAGAGTTGGAGGCCCCGGATATGAGATTTGTTGCGCATGTAGAAATAGACACACAAGATCAAGATGGCCAGCAGTACGTTCTGCACCACGGTGACGATCTCCTGGGCCTGGAGCGCCTCCACGATGGCGCGCAGCATCCCCTGGCCCAGGTATCCCCCCAGCACCGAACCGACGGACAGAGGGATGGCGATCCGAAAAGGGATCTCCGTCTTTGCCAGGAGCTGCTTGCCGATGGAGACGATGGACATCGAGAACACGGTGATGGACGAGAGCACGCCGATCGTCTCCACATCGAAGTGATGGAGCACGTCCATCAAGGGCTTGATGATGACACCGCCCCCCATCCCGGTCAGCGATCCCACCGTCGTCGCGCCAATGGCGATCAAGAAATATAAGATATACAGCACGCCAACAACTCCCTACCGCTATCAAGTCCCAGGACTCCTCCCACGGGGCGCAGCTGGTCTCTATGGAGGTGCCCCCGCGTGGAGAAGCGCCTGGGGCGCTGCGCGCTCCCGGGACCTGCGTCTCCGCAGCGTTCGGACCGGTTCGCTTCCAGCGGATATTCCAGACCATCGAGCAGATACATCCCGCCCTGAGAGATAGATCCAGTATATCAGATATCCGGCCAAATGGCAATCTCTGGGATGCTTCACGTGCGGGTCACGCCATCCCATACCGGTAGCTGAGACGGCTGCTGCCTCTGGATGCAGGCAGCAGCCGTCTCAGCCATATGTCCTTCTTATGGTCATCTGCCCGTCGGGAGATGGATCGCCCCGATCCGGGGGACCCTGTACGGAGCGCGGAGAGGCCGTGCCCACCTAGGACCGTTCCGCCTCCTATCTGGCGCGGTCCGTCCGACGGGGCGTCAGGCGGCATGTCCGGCCAGATAGGCGTCCAGCCGGACGCCCACATTTTCCTGCAGATCGCGGTAGAAGAACTGGTAATCGTAGAGGTGGTAGACCCCCTCGGAGAAAATGGAGAGCACCGGGGGATATGCCTCGGGCGTCACGTCGGTCACCTTCAAGGTCCCACGCACTGGATCGATATAGGCCCCTGTGAGCTGAGGGATCTCGGTGACGATATTCCCCTCGTAGTCGGTGAAGCAGGCGCCCAGGTTCTCCTCCTTCCCGGCGGGGGTGCCGTCGGTCTTCCAGTTGAGAGGATCGATGGCCAGGGTACGGGTACCGGCAGGGACGATGAGAGAATCCGTTACCTCCTCCGCCTCGCTGTTGAAGGAGACGATCACCCCGGTGTCATCTTCGCCGGAGGCAAAACGAAGATGGGGATATGCCGCCAGCTCCTCTTCGGTGATGCTCCAGCCGATGGCATAGCAGGCCACCAGCAGGTCGTTGACCTCTTCTGACGCAAAACGATCTTTCAGCAGGCGGATCCCCATGTCGGCCCCCTGGGAGAACCCCGCCACGATGATGGGCCGGCCCTCGTTGTAGTGCTCGAGATAGTAGGTGAAGGCCTCCGCCACATCTTCATAGGCGAGGGCGAGATACGGCTCCCGCTCTTCGGCCGGGAGCTCGTAGACGTTCAGTCCCGCCTGACGGTAATAGGGGGCGAAAAAGCAGCAGTCCTCGTCATAGATGCCCTTTTCCATATTGATGGCCCCCAAAAAGTCGCCCTTGGTGACCTCGTCGTCCAGGGACATATTGGACTGATCCGCCTCGCCGCCGTAGACGGTGGGGCAGATGAAGAAAACGTCCGCCGGAGCGGCCTTGTCCGTCTCCAGATAGGCCCAGTTCTCCGCCTGGGCATACACAGAGACCTCCTCGGTCGTCCCGCACCCCACCAGGGTGGACGTGAAGACCAGCGCAAGGAACAGTGCGATACATCTTGCTCTCATCCGTCGAGCCTCCTTCTCTCGTTCATTGGTCCGCGGGCGGGACCGCTCCATGGCGGGGCCCGGCCCCTCACAGTCTGCCCACCGGCATGGCCGGCGGGTCCGGCTCTTCGATCAAGGCCGGCACAGGGAGGGCGGGAGGATATCCCAGGCGCTCCGCAAAAGCCCTCTGGGCCTTTCCGTCCGCTGGCGGTGGAGCACCGTCCTTCCTCTGACCTTAGGGGGTCCCTTCCGGGCCACCAGGGCTTCATGCCAGGGGAAGCCCATCGTGGTGACCGCACACGTTTTCATATGACGATGCCATCGCAGTGGTCGATCTCGTGCTGGATGATCTGGGCGGTCCAGCCGGTGAAGGTCTTGAGGCGCTCCTGGAACTTCTCGTTCTTCCAGCGGACCTTGATGGTCTCCCAGCGCTTGGCCGGGCGGGTGCCGGTGAGGGAGAGGCACCCCTCCTGCGCGTCGTAGGGCCCGGACCGCTTGACGATCTCGGGATCGAACATGACCCTGTAGGTGCCCGCATCGTCGAAGGCGATGATGCGCTTGTTGACGCGGATCATGTTGGCCGCCATGCCTACGCAGCGGTCTTTGTGGTGCGCCAGAGTCTCCAGCAGGTCAGCGGCCACTTGCAGATCGTCTGGTGTGGCAGGCTCCGCCTTCTGGGCCAGGAACGCTTCGTCTTTGCAGATGTCCCGGATCATCGTGAGGTCTCCTTTCCGGTGTTGCAGGAGGGCGAGCGTCTGTCCAGCTCCCGCCCGATCAGTTCGCGTGCGATGGTAAAAGCCCGGATCCGCCGCTTTGCCAACGTGATCTGAGACTTGTATCGGGCGGGCTCGCTTTTCCCCTCCAGGGTCTTGACGGCTTCCCGCAGTTTGTGGAGCGTGGAGCCGATCTGGCGCTCGGCCTCAGCCAGCTCTTCCCAAGTGTATGGCGCACAGCCTCCTTCGTGTGGAGGCCCGTCAAAGTTCGGGGCAGTCATGATCACCGGACCGGGACGTAGTCGATCTGGGAGACCTGGTCCGTGGCCTCCAGTTTGAAGATCACCGGGCGCAGGCCGTCATTGCAGCTGCAGATGGCCACGCCGGGCTTGCGGATCCAGTCGCCGTAATAGAACAGCCCGCTCTCCGCGCCGTGGGCCAGGGCGAACACGTATTGATAGATCGCCTTCCAGGCTTCGTCACACAGCCCGTCTGGCTTTGCATAGTCGGCGTAAAACACCTGGCCGGCTTTCAGCATGGGGCAGGCGGTCAGCCCTTCCACGCCGTACTCTGCGGCCAGTTCCTGGTCCAGGGTGGTTTTCAGGACGGTGATCTTGACCCGCTTCATAAGAGGTCCTCCTTTTTTGCTCCATCATGCCGGAGAGAGCGCTGACCGGGGATGCCGAGCAGCCGCTTCCGGCTCACTATAAAAGATCATAGCACAGCGGAGGGAGAAATGCCAGAGGGGCGCAGGCTCCTCTGGCACAAAATGAGCAAGGCGGAGTGGGGACCGTGTGGCCCGGCCGATGTTGGCCAAAGGGCCATCACCGGCCGGATGAGGGGCCGCGGAGAGCCGACGGACCCAACGCTCCCTTTCGCAGATCATCCAGATATGCGCGCTGCCGCCGCTTCAGATAGCCGGGGACGAAGGGGCGCATCCACCAGTGCTTGGCGGTGACGGTCTCGGTACAAGTCAGCCGGGTGCCGCCCCCCGCCGCTTCGAACGTCCCCTCCCAGTGGCCGGACATGTTCTCATTTTCCATGGTGAATGCCCAGAAGCGCGGTGCATCACAAGCTGTGACGGTGAATATGGTGGCATAGCCGCTTTTGGTGTACTCGACGAAATGGGTCCCGTCAAGGCGTTCCACCCGGTCCAGATCGCTGCGCCAGGCGGTGTGCTCCAGATCCGTCGCCGTCTGCCATACCTGCTCCACCGGGCAGGGGAGGTGGATCGTCACTTTGGAGACTGCCATGTGCTCACTCCTTCTTTCTCCTCTTGTTCAACTTCAAGCTGACGCCCCGCCGGTCCGCTGCCGCCTGGAGGAGCGCCCGCTCTTTCACCGGCTGTCCTGTCCGCTCCGGCCGGCCGTCCAGATCGGCCAGCACAGCGCGCAAGTCATCCAGCGGCAGGAGATAGACCGCCGTGAGGAAGAGGCCCTTGCGGCGGCCGTCATCATACCGGGCCAAGAGCGTATCCAGGATGGCCCGCCTCTCCTCCAACTGGGCGAGATACGCCTCCAGCCCCGCTCCCCGGACCTGGGCGATGTCCCGCTGCCTGCTTTGATGGGGGATGAAAGAGTCGATCCCGTCAAAGTCCTCGTAGCGATGGCAGGGGTACTCCGAGCACTCCCAGCAAAATTGCAGGCCGCCGTGCTGGATGGAGCATCTGGCGATGGCGCAGCTCTGGTTGCCCGGCCCGCCGCCGCAGCCGGGACAGTGGCCGCCCAAGTGCATGGGGCACAGAGCACAGTTCAGACCGCACAGGAAGAGGCGGCGTTCTTCCCGGATAAAGCCTTTCATGGCATCCTCCTCACCGGCTGGCGGATGACCGTTTTCAGCCGTTCGGGCTTGCACCGCCGCACATCGCTGAGATAGATCTCGTGATGGAAACGGCTTTCCCCAAAGTCCGCCTCGTAGCCCTGGGCCCTGGCATAGTCCTCCATGGCGGCCACAGTGGCGGGCTCGCCGTCATAGGGGCCGATGTGCATACACTGGACGCACAGCCCCTCCTCCCAGTGGAAAAACGTTACCGGGGAAAAGTCCTGCTGTTTCTTTTCCGCGGCCTCCCGGACGGCCCAGTCGAAGACCTCACGGGTCACGAACGCCGGCAGGCGGATGAGGGAGATCCACTGGAGCGCCTCCTTGCGGGCGTAGTCCATCCCGTGGACGCCCGCCTGCCACCACAGCCCCTCCAGAGGGGGGACCACATAGTCGAAGGAGCCCTCCAGTCCGTGCCTGCGCATCTTGATGGTGAAGGCCACGGTGTACAGCATCTCCAGGGCCTGCTTGTAGGCGCCGTCCGACTCATTGGGGTCGCCCTGGCCCCGCACCGCCAGGAAATCCATGGCGGGCACCGTGACGATGCCAGGCGTTTTAGGCGGCAGATAGAGCGCCTTGTCCGCTTTCTTGTAGTCGAAGGGCATAGCTTTTCCTCCCGTTCTCTCACGGCGTGCGCTCCGCCGCATCTTTTGCCCCCAGAGCCCCGCCGTGCGCGCTTCCCGGCTGCGGATACGTCCGGCCGCCGGCCTTCGTCCCGCCGCGCCGTCCGCAAGAGCTGGGTAAGGCGCCGGAGTCAGCCGCGCCTGTGATAGCGCTGCATCAGACGCTGCCCGAGAGCACCCAGCCGTTCCCGCAGTTCTTCCGGCTCCAGCAGCTCTGCTCCGTCCCCAAAGGTCAAGACCCAATGGAGCGCGCTGTCCGCGTCGGGGAACCCACCGGTGAAGCGCAGCCTGCCGTCCGGCTCCACAGTGAAGCTGTCCGCGCCGTATCCCTCCACCAGCCGCCAGCGGCAGGCGGGATCGAAAAGGACCGTGACCCGATACTTGACCGGGAAGATCCTGTCCGGATCCAGATCGGGCAGGGGCGCGGGGCGCGGGACGAACGGCTCGCCGGAGAGGAGCTCCGTCATCCGGTCCAGCTTGAACAGGCGGAAGTCCTCCCGGGTCCGGCACCAGCCCCACACATACCAGGCGGACCAGTGGAAGACCAGGGAATAGGGCTCGACCGTGCGCACCGATCCCTCTTTTGGGGAGAAGTAGGTGAAGCGGATGGTGCGGTGCTGCCCGATGGCCTCCTGGATGCATTCGATCTTCGGCGGCAGGCTGGCCTTGTGCCAAGAGGAGAGGTCGATGAGCATATGGGTGCTGTCAGACATCGGCCCGCCTGTCCCGGCCGACAGCTTTTCCATCAGCTGGGCGTAGCGCCGGGTGCCGCTGACGCTGTCCAGACTGCGCAGCCCCGCCAGGATGGCCTGCATCTCCGGGGCGGTGAGCACGGTGCGGTCCACGCGATACCCCTCCATGATGGAGATACCGCCGCCCGTGCCCTGGGCGGTGGAGATGGGGATGCCCGCCCGGCACAGGGACTCGATGTCCCGCTGGATGGTCCGGCGGGACACCTCGAACTGCTCCGCCAGCTCCGGCGCGGTGACCCGCTCCCGCTGGAGCAGGATGGACAGGATGCCGATGAGCCGATCCAGTTTCATGGGGTGCACCGCCTTTCCCTGGTTTTCCGCATGGTATCGCGGCGAGGGAGCCGGAGCGGTAGGGCCATGTTGTCCGGCTGCCCCACAAGGGGCGAGAAAAATGACTGAAGCGCCAAAGTATCCTCGCCGCTGTGTGACGATTATACCATAGGAACGCGACATCTGTCTGTCATGTTTTTTTTTTTGAAAGGGGAGGTCGCGCCTTGTTGGATAGTGATTGCTTCGCTGCAGAGGGCGTGGTATCATAGAGGCATATCTGCCGGGAGGTGTGAGTATGGAACATGCATTCCTTGATCTGACAGAAGAAAATCTGCCTCAGGAGCATCTGTGCTGCATCATCCGCAGCAGGAAGCCCCACCCCGGCGTAGAGGCCAAACGGGCCTGGCTGGCCCAGCGGCTCCGGGAGGGCCATGTGTTCCGCAAGCTGGACGCCAAGGGCGTGGCGTTCATCGAGTATGCCCCGCTGGAGACCGCCTGGGTACCGGTGGAGGGAGCGGATCACCTCTATATCTACTGCCTGTGGGTCTCCGGCCCATTCAAAGGCAAGGGGTACGGCAGAGAACTGATGGAGTACTGTCTGGCTGATGCAAGAGCCAAGGGAAGATCCGGCGTCTGTATGCTGGGCGCGGAAAAGCAAAAGGCCTGGCTCTCAGATCAGGCTTTCGCGGAGAAGTATGGATTTGAGACGGTGGACACCACCCCGGACGGGTACCGGCTGCTGGCCCTCTCCTTTGACGGGACCAAGCCACGGTTTGCGGACAGTGCCAAGCGCCAGGAGATCGAGAGCCGGGAGCTGACCGTCTACTATAGTCCCCAGTGTCCCTACATCCATCAAAGCTTGGAGTTGATGCGAAAGACCTGCGGGGAGATGGACGTCCCCTATACCCTCATCCCGGTGGACACTCTGGAAAAGGCCAAGGCCCTGCCGGGCGTGTTCAACAACTGGGCGGTGTTTTATCAGGGCAAGTTCGTGACGGTGAACCTGCTGGACGCAGCCGCTTTGAAGCGGCTGCTGAAGAAGTAAGGTGAGCTCGTGGAGATCCGAACGGTCGAGACCGATAAAAAACGATATCTCGCCTTGCTGCTGCTGGCGGACGAGCAGGAGGACACGATCGACCGCTATCTGGAGCGGGGTACCATGTATGTGCTGGAGGACGGCGGGATCAAAGCGGAATGCGTGGTGACCGATGAGGGCGGCGGTGTCCTGGAGCTGAAGAACATCGCCGTGGAGCCAGGAGCGCAGGGCAGGGGGTATGGGCGAGCCCTGGTGGGATATTTGATCAAGACCTACGAGGGGCGGTATACGGTACTGCAGGTGGGCACCGGAGACAGCCCGTCCACCATCCCGTTCTATGAGGCCTGTGGCTTTCACAGGCACCACCTGGTCAAAAACTTTTTCACCGACCACTACGACCACCCCATCTATGAGTGCGGGGTCCAGCTGGTGGATATGGTATATCTGCAACGAGAGCTGTAAAACGCGGAGCGTCCAGACATTGGACGCTCCGCATTCAGCATGGGCGGCGATCGGATCATCTCCGGTGGTGCGGCTGGGCATGATCTCGGCAAACTTCCCAGTGTGCGCATGTCCCGAAAGCCCAAGAGCCGTTTTCGATGCCGCGCATCGGATAAATACATTTTGAGGCGATCCCTGTTGAGAAAAACGTCGCAGTGAGTCGAAAGAAATGCAAAACACGGGAAACATGCCTGCTCCAAAAGCAGCACGTTTCCCGTGTTTTATCTTGTGGAATTCCTGATAGATCCCTAGATCAGAGATCATTTCTGAAATATCGGCTCGACTCCAGCAAAGTTTTGATCTGCTTTGGCCTCAGATCTGCGATCCTGGCATCCGCATAGGTGAGCGTTTGGAGGCGTGGAGCCAGCAGGTATTCCGGAGAGACGCCAAATGTCTCGCACAGGCGCAGCACGACCGGAAGGGGCGGGTCATACTGTCCCGACTCATAGCCCTGCATAGTCGGTTTGGATACTGTGCACGTTTCGGCCAACACGTCGATAGCGGTATCGCTCTCCAAGCGAAGGATGCGGAGCCTGGTCCCGAAGGGAGCGCCTATCAGGCGCGGCCTAGTCTCCAGCGTGTTGCGGAGATAGATATTCTGAAGATCCCGCAGTTTCTGCGCTTGATGCCCATAAAGGCCACTTGCGAGGGCTTCCAGCTCACGGATATCTTCTAGTTCTGACCGCCACGGGAACAGCCCGTCCAAAAGGGCATTGGGTGAAAGGCTGAACGTATTACAAAGGATCAGGAACCTCGCCAAGTTCGGACACTTCTGCCCAGCTTCATAGCTTTGCGGCGTATATGCAGAACCACCATAGGCCGCCGCGAAGATCTGACGGGGCTGTTCAAGAGACGCCCGATGCTTCCGGAGGTTGCGCCCCAGTATTTTATTGAGCCGAGCATCCGTCATCTTCGCACCACCAGAACCTAGATGTCTTAATGGTATCTGTTTTATCGTGGCGAGATATGCTCATTTTCAATGATTTGCATTGTTATTGGACCTATACGGGCTGCTGCCTCCAATATTGCGCTTCAATAGAAAAGATCCGCCGAAGGCATAAGACTTCGGCGGATCTTGGTCCGAGTGGGGAGACTCGAACTCCCGGCATCTTGCTCCCAAACGTGTGTCGGAACTTTCAAACGGCACTCTGCCGCCCTCTTTGGCCCTTTCCTCTGCTCCGGCAGTTCCTCTTTGACACTCTTTTGCCCTGCGTGTTTCAAACAAAACTTTCTCCTTTTGGGATGGGTGTGGGATTGGATTCTGTGTATTAAAAGAAG
>CALXDL010000011.1 GCA_944387055.1 uncultured Oscillospiraceae bacterium | reverse complement strand
ATGGCGCTCCTCCACGCTCTTCCCCTTCTCCACCATGACGATCTTCTGCCTGCTCCCCTTCTTGATCATCTCCAGGGCCGTGAAGATGCCAGCGGGACCGGCACCCACGATCACAACGTCTACATTCATGTCCTCATTCTCCTCATTTCGCTGATAGTTCCACCCCGTGGCGCACCAGGGTCAGCGGCGGCACCGCCTGGGGGAGTCTCATGTGGAAGGTCATCTGGGGCGTGCGTGGCTCGTCTAATGGGAGGCCATTCTCATCCGTCATCTCCGGGACGATCATGGAGAAGGGACGCAGATCCGGTCCGACGATCTCCACTTCATCCCCTTTTCGGAATTTGTTTCGCAGAGAGAGCGTGGCGTTCCCTTCCTCATCACAATCTGTGACAAGTGCGACCACTTGCCAGTCACGGATATAGCGGGAAGTCTCATAATACTGCCCTGGCGTTCCATAATAGAACCCCGTGGAATAAGGCCGGTGGCTCACATGGTCCACTTCGTCCCGCCAGAGAGGATCTATCGGCCGTCCAGCTGCCGCATCGTCCAGGCAGTGCCGGTATGCCCCTGTGATGATGGCCGCATAATAGGCCGATTTGGCCCGTCCCTCGATCTTCAGACTGTCCACTCCGGCAGCGCACAGATCGTCCAGATGATCGATCATACACATATCGCGGGAATTCAAGATGTAAGTCCCCTGCTCATCCTCGAACACGGGGAAATACTCTCCAGGCCGCTTTTCTTCCATCAGTGCATACTGATACCGGCACGGCTGGGCACAGGCGCCACGGCTGGAGTCCCGTCCGGTCATATAGTTGGAGAGCAAGCACCGCCCGGAATAACTGACGCACATGGCACCGTGGACGAATGCCTCGATCTCCAGGTCCGGCGGTGTTTTCGCGCGGATCTCCCGGATCTCATCCAAGCTTAATTCGCGGGCCAAGATCACGCGCTCAGCACCCAGATCGTACCAGGCCCTGGCGGTCTCGTAACTGCAGATGCTGGCTTGCGTGGAGATGTGCCGCTGGCACCTGGAGGCGTATCTCCCCGCTAAGGTGAAGGCTCCCATATCCGCCACGATCAGTGCATCCACGCCGATGTCGTCCAAAAGCTCCAGATGAGCTGGCAGATGAGCCACCTCGCTGTTCCTGGGCATCGTGTTGATGGTGCAATGGACCCTGACACCCTGTCCATGAGCGAGCGCCACCGCACGGCGCAACTCCTCTTCCGTGAAGTTCCCGGCGAAAGCTCGCATCCCGAAGCTCGTCCCAGCCAGGTAGACTGCATCTGCTCCATAGGCTACGGCCATCTCCAGCCGCTCCATATCTCCTGCCGGCGCCAACAGCTCAGGCCGTCTCTGTCCCTTATCCGCCATACTCGCTGCTGTTCACGAAGCTCTGGTGGTCTTGGTAGTTGGTGAAGAAGTGATGCTTGCCATCGGTGCCCAGAGCGTAATAATAATAGTCCGTCGCCTCTGGCTCCATAGCGGCTTCGATCGCTGCGAGGCCCGGATTTGCGATAGGCGTAGGCGGGAGGCCTGCGTTCACATAGAGGTTATAGGGGGAATCCGTCTGCATGTCTGCCTGTGTGATAGGCCCTTCATGATCCGGCAGAGCATAGAGCAGGGACGCATCGATCTGCAGCAGACCATAGGTCCCCTGTTTGTCTCCGGGTCCCTCCAACCGGTTATAGATGACGGAGGCGATGTTCCCCTGATCCGTACCATCCGTCTCCTTTTCGATGAGGGAAGCGATGATCACGATATCTTCCAGATCATAGCCGCGCTCTTCCGCCTTGGCCAGCTTCTCATCGTCGATCTTGCTGTTGAAATTGCTGATCAGCTTGTCCAACGCACCCTTGGGATCGTGGCCTACATAGAACTCGTAGGTATCTGGGAAAAGATAGCCCTCCAGACGGACGATCTCCTCAGAGTCATTGTCGATATAGTCATAGTCGAAGGTCGCAGTCTTGGCGGCTTCCAACAGTGCCTCCTCGGTATTGACGTCGTTCTTGGCAAGGAGCGCGATGGTCTGTTCCACCGTGTAGCCTTCCGGGATGGTGACCCGCACCGTATCGCTGTTCATATTGCCGGAGGAATTGCGCATCCCAACGATCAAAGCGCGATAGTCCATATCGGTATTGAGCTCGTAAGTGCCGATGCCGATCTTTTCATCTGCGTTGGCCACGGCCGCGAACAGGCGGAAGAACCATTTATAGTGGATGAGGCCGGCATCCTCCAGCTTGTTGGCGATGCTGCCCATGTCGTCATCTGCTGTGATCTCCACTGTAGCAGTGGTCCGCTCTCCTCGATTGAACGCACACAGGTCGCTGGCCAGCAGCCATCCGATCCCCGCTAAGATGGCGGATACGACCAATACGAAGAGGATATAGGTCAGGGGATTGAAGAAATGGCGGCGCTTTTTCCGGCGGCGCACCGCGCCCCCTCCCTGCCGGTGTTCCGACTGAGCCGCCCGACGGACCTCCTGAGCGTCCCAGCCGGTGGTATCTCCTTTTCTGTGATCTGCCATTTGAACCTCCAATTCTCCGCTCTGTCCCACAGGGACTGGAACGGCACGCGTTCCCCGGATCGGTCATGCCTCCGGGATTTTTTGGGATGGCCAGGCTCCCAAGCGGGCGCTGGCGCATAGAATGTCTCAAAGCGAGGTGACAGACATGTGCTTCAACAACGGAAACAACAACTCCTGCCTGTGGATCATCCTCATCCTCATCGTCATCTGCTGTTGCTGCGGTAACAACTCCTGGGGCGGCAACAGCTGCAACTGCGGTTGCTGCAACGACGGCTGCAGCAACGGCTGCTGCTGAGATCTCATCCGGTGAAGTGGGACGCGGTGCGTCCCATTTTGCCGCTGCCGTACCGGACAGGCTCAAAGATACGGCTCCACTTGCCGCCAGATCTCTTCGTGGATGTCCTCCACCGTGCGGACCACACCCGCCCGCGCACAGGGGATCACCGTCCATCCAAGATCATGGGCGATCTGCCTGGCACTTATACGGCACGCATGCAGATACGCCTCGTCCTGCTCATGGATATCCGCTCTGGCCCCGGTAGAACGTTCTCTCTGACGGAGCATCTGCTCAGAAAGTTCCGTAGGAAGATCCAGATACACCACTAAGCTGGGCTGCGGCAGCTCCAAACGCCGGTATTCCAGGTCGAAAAGCCAATCCAAGAATGCCTGCCGCTCCTCTGGCGGCAGCTTGGATGCCTGGTGGACCGCATTGGATGTGGTATACCGGTCAGCCAGGATCAACCTCCCAGCCTCATATGCGCTGCCCCAATCCTGCTTATACGAAGCATAGCGGTCCACCGCGTACAGGATGGAGGCCGCATAGGCGCTCACATCCTCCGGCCGCTTGCCCAGCGCACCGGCCAGATACTGTTTGGCCGGCTCAGCGAAGGGGTTCCCATACCGCGGGAAGTCGATCTCCTGATAGAGGATCCCCTCTTTCTCCAAACGCTTTGCCAGCATCCGGGCCTGTGTCGCTTTCCCAGAGCCGTCCGTCCCTTCGAATACGATCAGCTTCCCTCTCATCTGCGTCTCTTCTCCTGTCTCACGTGTACCAAGAACAGCGGCAGTTTCATCATGCGGCCGATCCGCCGTGGTTCTTTGCAGAGGCGGTAGAACCATTCCAGCCCATGGTCAGACCAGAACTTGGGCGCCCGCTCCACCACACCGGCGAATACATCTAGGCTGCCGCCCAGGCCGCACAACAGCCGCGCGCCGGTGGCCATGGCGTTCTTCTGCATCCAAAGCTCCTGTTTGGGCGCGCCCAGACACACGAACACACAGTCCGCGCCGCTGCGGCGGATATCCTCGACCACCGGACCATCCTCTTGGAAATATCCATCGTGGACGCCCACGATCGATAGGCCCGGATATCGTGCCCGCAGCTTCTCCGCCGCCTGCTCCGCCACTCCAGGCTTCGCGCCCAGGAGATACAGGGACCTCCTCATCTCCGCCATCTTGCCCATGAGATATCCGGCGAATTCGATGCCAGGAGTCTTTTCTTTCAAAGGTGTCCCCAGCATAGCGGCGCCCTTGATGATACCGATCCCGTCTGGCAGTACCAGATCTGCGCCATTCACAGCGGCCATGGCCGCCGGATCGTTCCGGCAGACTTCCACGATCTCCGGATTCGGTGTGACCACATAATGGCTCCCCGGCTGTTCCAGCAGACGGCAGCCAAACTCCACGGCTTCTGCCATGGTGACGTTATCGAAACCGACGCCCAATACGTCGATGCGCATCCTGAACACCTCTCTACATACTCGTACAGTTTTGCATTATATCATAGGCCGGTATTTTTGTCCAACCTAAAATCCGGCCGCTCCAGTGCGGCCAAGCAAAGAGACAGGGGGATACCGGTGGTATCCCCCCTATCTTCCTACGCCTTTTCCGCTGCTGGGACACGCGGACGGGACTTGCGGTCCGGGAGCTGTGCCAGCACCACCGCCGCCAGCATCAGTATACATCCGAAATACTCGCGTCCGCTCATCCTGTCACCCAGGATCACAGCTCCGGCGATGGTGGCGAACACGGCCTCCAAGCTCAGCAGCAGTGATACCACGGTGGGATCCGAGTCCTTCTGGGCCAGGATCTGGAGGGTATACCCCACTCCACTGGAGAAGATGCCCACGTACAGGATCGGTCCGATGCACCCCAGCAGCCCTCCCCAGTTGGGGGACTCCGTCGCCAGCATGGCCGCAGCGGAGAGCACTGTCATCACGAAGAACTGCACGCAGGAGAGCGCTACTCCATCCACCTTCTGCGTAAAATAGTCGATCGCCAGGATATGGGCCGCAAAGCAGAAAGAGCACAGCAGTACGTACAGATCTCCCTCCGTAATGGAAAAGGATCCCTGCACGCAGAGCAGATACAGTCCCACCACCGCCAGTGCCACGCTGAGCCAGATAGCCCGAGGCGCTTTCTTGTGGAGGAATATCCCCGCGACGGGCACGATGACGATGTAGAGCGCGGTGATGAATCCGGCTTTACCGGAGGAAGTGGTCTCCAGCCCCATCTGCTGGAGATTGGTAGCCACGGTCAGTGCCACGCCGCAGCAGATACCGCCCACCGCCAAGTCGCGCTTGGAGCCGGTGCGGACCTGTGCCTCCCCGCGGAGATCTCGCTGCCGCAGGAAGCGGAACACCTGGTAGAGCACCAGCAGGAAGAGGAAGGCCACTGCGCTCCTGGCGGCGGTGAAGGTGAACGGCTCCACATGGTCCGCCGCCACGCTTTGCGCCACGAAGGCCGTGCCCCAGATCAGAGCTGCCAATATCGGGAACACGTTTTGGCGGATGCGATCGACTTTCATCAGGCTTGCCCCCTCGTACATTTCGTGATATACTCTCTAAGAACGGCGAAAACCGCAACAAAATGGTATTTTAACACTGGGACGACAAAATGGCAAGCCCTATCGGATATCCCGTTCCGACGGACCGCAGGCCGGGAAAGGAGAGGAAGCCCATGTACCTGTTCGATCTGGACGGCACGCTCATCGACTCGAACGGCGTGTGGAAGGAAGTGGATCAGGCGTTCTTGGCCAGGAGAGGCCTGCCGTACACCAAAGCGTATTATCAAGGGGTGGCCCACACGATCTTCCCATTGGCTGCCAAGTTCACCAAGGAGTATTGCCGTCTGCCTGAATCCTGTGAGGAGATCATGGCGGAGTGGCTGGAGCTTGCCCAGGATGCTTACGCCCATGTGGAGGTGAAGCCCGGCGTGCGTGCCTTTTTGGAGCAGTGCCGGGCCGAGGGCCGCCGGATGGCAGTGGTGACCTCCAGTATCCCCGACCACTGTCAAACGGCTCTGATGCGTCTGGAGCTGGCCCCCTATTTCGAACGTATCACCTACGCGCAGAAGTTGGGACTGGACAAGTCCGGTCCCGGTGTATGGCGTGCGGCTGCGGAGGAGAACGGCGTCTGTCCAGAGACGTGTACCGTCTTCGACGACAGTTTGGCCGCCTGCAGGGGTGCCCAGAGCGCCGGGATGCGGACGATCGGCGTCTATGATGCGTTCTTCTACGCTGACGAGCCAGAGATGCGCGCTTCCTGTGACGTATACATCTACAGCTTCGAAGAGCTCTTGTGGCGGCCTGCAGGCGAGGAGGCCGGCCATGGATAGCGCCGGAAAGCGCGGTCTCCTCAGGTGTCCCGCTGGATATCCTGTCCTGCCCGGACGCGTCCCTTCATGCCCCCCCCTCCTTCCCGCGGCGCATCTTGCGCTGGGCACGGCCGTGCGGAGGCTGCGGGAGCCGAGGTCTCCGTCCGCAGCGGCGGACTTGCCGCATGGAGACCATCGAAGGCCTGCTGCAAAGTGGCAGGTATCTTCAGAGTATCCGCCCTGCGATCGCAGACATCAGATCTCTTCGAGGACTGATATCGGGATCAGACTAAAACTATAGAGAAAAGAGGGATCCTCCATGGACCGTATCCTGAAAGCCCTGCGTGGTCACAAGCACCCCCTGGGCACATTCACTCAGCTCAAGAGCACCACAGCCATCGAAGCCATGGCCTACACCGGTCTTGACTATGTGGTGATCGACACGGAGCACTGTCCCGCTGGTATCGATTTCGTAAGCTCCGCTGTCACCGCCGCTTCTGCGGCCGGCGTCTCATCGCTGGTCCGCATCAATGAGATCGCCCGCAGCGCCGTGCTCCAGTCTCTGGACGTGGGAGCTGATGGGCTCATCGTACCCAATGTGGAGACCGTCGAACAGGTCCGCCGTCTCATCCATTGGGCCAAGTTCCCGCCGCTCGGCGGGCGGGGCTTCTGCCCCACGCGAGACGGCGGCTGGGGCTATGATGTGGAGAGCCGCGCTGGGACTTTGGTCTATATGGCCCGCTGTGACCGGCAGACCCTCCTCCTGCCGCAGTGCGAGACCCGCGGATGTTTGGAACATATCGAGGAGATCGCCGCCCTGGACGGGGTGGACGGCATCTTCGTGGGACCGTTGGACCTGTCCATCGCGCTCGGCTGCCCGATGGAGTTGGACGCCCCGGTCATGCAAGAGGCCCTGGCGCGCATCTTGGCAGCTTGCCGGGCGGCTGGGAAATACACGTTCATCTTCGCCGGCGATGCGAAGGCGGCAAAAGGCCGCTTTGCAGAAGGGTTCGACAGTGTGACCCTGGGGCTCGATACCATGGTCTATATCGATGCCTACCGCACGATGGTGGACGACGTCCGCCGCTGAATCTGCAGGCTGCCCCGTGCTGTGTCCGGCGAGAAAATAGGCCGTAAAGTCAGAAAGCCCCCTGAGAGTGCTCCCAGGGGGCTTTTATTTCCAAAAGGCGTCTCCGTCAAGCCCTGGCAGAGCCCAACACGTCCCGGCTCCAGCAGAACAGGCGGGAAGCAAGTGCTTCTATGGGATCTCCACACGTCCCGGCCCGAAGGGCCTGGGCGGTCTGCAGCAGCTCCAGATCCGCGCCTGAGAGCAGTCCTCCCAGGTCGCAGTGACGGCGGCAGTAATGCCCCGTCTCCAGATACGCCTTCGCCTGGAGCAGGAACACCGCCGCCTTGTACGCGCCTGCCAGTGTCTCCCGATCACAGCCATGGACCAGCGCGTGGCCGCACAGGTGGTATGCCTCGCAGGCCCCTGCATGGAGTGCCCGGCCGGCATCTCTAGGTCCCTCCGGCGGTATCAGGTCTGCAAGACGGCCCCAGATGTCTGTAGTGTCACGGCGGAACTGGAACAGCTCGCCCCGGTCCCAGGCCGCCACCTCCGCTGCACCGGAGACGAAGCCGCATGCGCGCTCTCCTGCCGGAAGGGCCCTCACTACCGCCTGATATCGTGCCAGGTCCTCCGGCGTACATGTATCCAAGATCAGCACCACATCGATATCGCTCGCCTCTGTGGCCTCTCCCCTGCCATAGCTCCCCTGGAGCCCGATATAGCGGACCCTGCCGCCGAACGCGTCCAGGACCTCCGCTTGGTACCGTCCCATCCATCGCTCGATATCCATCGTCGTCCCTCACAGTTTCTTCAAATGCTTCCCGGCGGCTTTCAGCATCAGCTTCTTGGGCTTCTCTGCCCCATCGAACGCCACCTCCGCCAGAGCGTCTCCTCCCATCGCCTTCACCGTGAGGACCGTCCCCTGGCCAAAGGCAGTATGTTCCACCCGGTCGCCCGCGCACAGGTCTAGGATCCCCACAGGCGTATCCTTCTGGACGGCTCCCAAGGGCTTCCGCTCTGGGGTCTGCGGCGCCCGGTAGGTGCAGACGCTCCCGTTCTCTCTGGGACCGCCGCTGGTGTAGATGCCCGTGGCCGGGCGGGCCGGACGGGCTCCCCCGTACGTACCCTGGAAGGTGCTGCTCTCCCAGCGGCTCTCGTGGCCCCCGTCATCCCATCCTGTGCTGAAACGGGGCTCTGGCTTGCTCTCCCACTCCCTGTTCTCCTCAGGGATCTCATCCAAGAAGCGGGACGAACGGTTGGCGCTGGTCCGGCCATAGAGCATCCGCTGCCTGGCATTGGTCAAGAACAGCTGTTCTTTGGCACGGGTCATGGCCACGTAGCACAGCCGCCGCTCTTCTTCCAGCTCCTCCTCATCGTAGACGGCAGAGGCCCCGGGGAAGATGCCCTCCTCCATGCCGACCACATACACCACAGGGAACTCCAAGCCCTTGGCGGAATGGATGGTCATCATCGTCACGCAGTCTTCGTCTGCCGCCACACCGTCCAGATCCGTATAGAGGGCGATCTCGTTCAGGAAGCCGGCGAGCGTAGCGTCCTCTGGCTGCTGCTCCAGGAAGCCTAGGATGTTCGACTTGAGCTCCTGGACGTTCTCGATCCGTCCGCGGCTCTCCATATCGCCCTTCTCTTCTAGAGCCTTCACATAACCGGTCTGATCGCACACAGCATCATAGAACTCCGGCAGGGCCAAGGTCCCGCCCGCCCGGCGCAGACCGTCTATCATGTCCGCGAACTTGAGCAGCTTCCCACTGGCGGCCTTGAGCTCCGGGAACAGGTCCGCGTTCCGGATGACCTCATAGAGAGATGCTCCCTGACTCTCTGCGATGGCGCTCACTTTATCCAAGGTCGTGGCACCGATGCCCCTGGCAGGGCTGTTGATGATGCGGCGCAGCCGCAGGTCGTCTAACGGATTGTTCAGGACGCATAGATACGCCAGCATGTCCTTGACTTCTGCCCGGTCGAAGAACTTCATGCCGCCCACGACCTTATAGGGGATGGCGTTGCGCTTCATGGCATACTCCAGCGCGTTGGACTGGGCGTTCATCCGGTAGAGCACGGCCACGTCCCTGAAATGGCGCCCCCGGTTCACGCCCATCAGGATGCCGCTGGCCACATAGTTGGCCTCGTCGCTCTCATTGAAGGTGGTCTTGACCGTCACAGCGTCGCCGTCTCCATTGGCTGTCCAAAGCGTCTTGCCCTTCCTCCCTTGGTTGTTGCGGATGACCGCGTTGGCCGCGTCCAAGATGTTCTGGGTGGAGCGGTAGTTCTGCTCCAGCCGGATGGTCCTGGCCTTTGGATACTGCTTCTCGAAGTTGAGGACGTTCTCGATGTTCGCCCCCCGGACGCGGTAGATGGACTGGTCGTCATCGCCGACCACGCACAGGTTCTCCCGCCCTCCGGCCAACAAGCTCGTCAGCAGATACTGGAGATGGTTGGTATCCTGGTATTCGTCCACCAGCACATAGCGGAACTTATCCTGATAATAGTGCAGGACCTCCGGCTCCTGCCGGAGGAGCATGACCGCGTAGAAGATGATGTCGTCGAAATCCAGCGCGTTGGCAGCGTGGAGCTTCTTGGCATAGGCCGCATAGACTTTGGCGATACGGCTCATCTTCCAGTCCTTCTCCCCAGCGTACTCGGCGGCGAACGCCTCCGGCCCCTCATAGCGGTCTTTGGCGTGGCTGATGACCGTGAGGACGCTCCTGGGCGGGAAGGTCTTCTCATCCAGTCCCTGTTCTTTCAAGATATCCCGGATCACGCGCTTGGAATCGTCTTGATCGTAGATGGTGAAGTCCTTGTCGAAGCCGATGCGGTCGATGTCCCTCCGGAGGATGCGGACACAGGCGGAGTGGAACGTGGAAGCCCAGACGTCATTGGCCTGCGGGCCAAGCCGCGCTGCGAGCCGGTCCTTCAGTTCGCCCGCCGCCTTATTGGTGAAGGTGATGGCGATGATCTCCCAGGGGCGGGGCACATCCACCGCGCACAGCCGGATCGCCCGGTGTCGGGCCTCCTCGTCCATCGTCTCCGGCAGCTCCTCCAGGAAATGCAGGTCCTCCTCTGTGGCCCATCCCGGCACCTCGTCCGTATCGCTGCCGCGGCCGTAGGTCAAAAGATTGTATATCCGCTGGATGAGGACAGTCGTCTTGCCGGATCCTGCTCCTGCCAGCAGCAGCAGCGGTCCCTCCGTGGCCATGGCCGCCTGGCGCTGCATCGGATTCAGTCGCGCCAGGTCCCGGGCGATGCATGCGCGCCGGGCCGTGATGTAGCGTTGCTCGAAGTCAGTCATATGTTCACCGATCCCTCATAGTCTCGAGGTCTATTTTAGGACAAAATCCGGAGCCGGTCAACCGTGAAAGCACATTGTCTCCTGCAGCCATCCGTGGTACACTGTGAGCACCAGCTGCACTGGCAGACAGTGCGCTTTCAAGAACGGGAGGGATGTCTATGTACGAATTGATCCAGGCCGCGCCCCACACATATTATATCCAGTGTCCTGCGAAAATGGGCATCTGGAGACCAGAGGGCAGTGATGCAGTCCTCATCGACAGCGGCAATGATAAAGATGCGGGCCGGAAGGTCCTAAAGATCCTGGATGCTCAGGGCTGGCACCTGCGTGCTATCTTGAACACCCATGCCAATGCGGACCACATCGGCGGGAACGCCCTGCTCCAGCAGCGGTCTGGCGCTCCAGCCTTCGCTCCCGGCATCGACGCCGCTATCACTTCCCACCCCATCTTAGAGCCGGCGTTCCTCTACGGCGGCTATCCCCCCAAGGCTCTGCGGAACAAATTCCTCCTGGCTCAGCCCAGCGACTGCAGTCCCCTCACGCCCGAGGTCCTGCCGGAAGGGTTGGAGATGCTCCCTTTGCCCGGCCACTTCTTCGACATGTGCGGTTTCCGCACCAGCGACGGAGTGTGGTTCCTGGCGGACTGCCTGTCAGGCCCCAACATCGTGGAGAAATACCATGTGAACTTCATCTATGACGTGGCAGCCTATCTGGACACGTTGGACAAAGTATGCAGACTGGACGGTAGTCTCTTCATCCCTGCGCATGCAGATCCTGTGGAGGACATCCGCCCCTTGGCAGAGCTGAACCGGGCCAAAGTGCTGGAGATCTGCAGTCTTCTCCTGGATCTCTGCCGGACACCACAGTGCTTCGAGGACATCCTGCAGCAGATGTTCCAGCACTATCAGCTCACCATGGACTTTGATCAATATGTCCTGGTAGGGAGCACGATCCGGTCGTATCTGTCATATCTGCTGGACAGGGGCGCGGTGTTAGCGGAGTTCTCCGACTGCCGCCTGCTGTGGCGGGCGCTGTAAGCCATGCCCGCCACACACCGCCCTGAGGCCGAGCCCCCAGATGCCGCCCGTCCTTCTCTTGGCAGCGGGTCCTCTCGTCAGCTATCCGCAGAGTATGGCGCCGGTCGCTCCAGACACGCTCCGATCGGCTCCAGCCTCCACCAGGACATCACGATCCGCAGTGCAGATCGGGAACAGAGCGGCAAAGCCGTTCTGTTCCCGATCTGTCACCGTTTTGAGGTTGACAACTGTCTACCTTTTTGATATGGTCAAATCAGATAGAGGTAGACAGTTGTATACCAAAAGGAGGTGGAACCATGACCGTCGATCTTTCGAACAGTGAATGGAAGCTGATGGACCGACTGTGGGAACAGTCTCCCCGTACCATCACGGAGTTGACAGCATCGATGCGTGAGGAGACGGGCTGGTCCAAGAACACCATCATCACCATGCTCTCCCGGTTGGAGGCGAAAGGTGCTGTCCGGCATGAGGAAGGGCTGCGGGCCAAGCAGTATTTCCCCGCGGTGGACCGGGAGGAAGCTGCCTTGGCGGAGACGGAAAATCTTCTCTCCAAGGTCTACGGCGGGAACCTGGGACTGATGGTCAGCAACTTGGTGGAGAGCCGCGGCCTGACAGAAGCGGACATCGCGGAGCTCTCCGCGATCTTGGAAAAGGCTGGAGGTGACCGGGCATGAAAGATATCCTGCTGACTTCCTCCGTATTGATTCTGGCGCTGCTGCTATTGCGGCAGCTGTTCCGTCACACCATCTCCCGCTGGGTCCAGTACGCCTTATGGGCGCTGGTACTGGTGCGGCTGTTGGTTCCGGTGAGCCTCCCGGCAGCGGACCTCTCTGTGTTGACGGCGGCAGATGCCTTGGAGCAAGCCACGCTGCAGCGATCGGCGCAGATATCCACTCTCCCACAGGAGGCAGCGGCCTCCGTCCCGGAGCAGCCGGGCAGCAGCCGGACGGACGGCGGGTCCCAGGACCCTACGGTCCCGCCAATGGATACTGCCGCGGCATCCGACGGACCAGCCTCGACCGCTGCGCGGTCGGTGCGGCTCCCTCCGCTCTCATCGTTCCTCTATCCGCTCTGGTACGGCGGCATGATCGTCATGGCCGTCTGGCTGCTGACCGCCAATCTGCGCTTTTGGCGCAGGCTCCGGAAAGCACGGATCCCTTACTCCATAGAGGGGTGCCGGTATCCGACCTATCTGATCAGCGCGGGCCTCCCGTCGCCATGTCTGTTCGGCCTGTTCCGTCCTGCCATCTATCTGACGCCTGCCGCCGTACAGACGTCGGAACGGCTGCGTCACGTCCTTGCTCACGAGAGTGCCCATGCCCGCCATCTCGATCATGTATGGGCGCTGCTGCGGGGCGTATGCTTGACCGTGTACTGGTTCGACCCTCTGGTGTGGGCGGCGGCCGCCGCTTCCAGGACCGATGGGGAGCTGGCCTGTGATGAAGCGGCCCTCCGTCGATTGGGAGACGGGGAACGTGCCGCCTACGGAAAAACGCTCCTCTCCCTCATCCCTGTGCGGAAAGCTCCGGTGGCCCCCTTGCTCTCCGCCACCACCATGACCGCCGGGAAACGCCAACTCAAAGACCGTGTGGCCCGTATCGCCGGGCGGACCCAGACCCGGGCCATCGCGCTCTTCGCCGTGTTGGTTCTTGCAGCAGGTGTGTGCGCCATGACCTTCACCGGACCCAGCACTCCCCCTGGTCCGGACTCCGACCTCTTCCGGATGGAGACGGCCATATCCCTGCTAGACGTGCCTCCTTGGGAGCCAGAGGCCGCCCCGACCACAGACCTCCCCAGCACAGACATCGCCTGGACGCTGGGACAAGAGGAACTGCCAGATGGGACTGTGGTGGGATGGGGCTACCTAGCTGACCGTACAGCGGTCTACTGGTATGCGGACAGCCCGGAGGCACAGACGCTCCATTGCTTCCTGACTGGCCGTGCCTCCGCGTATTCCTATGACTATGGGGCGGAGCGTTTCGAAGGCATCCTGGGCCGCGAGGGCTTCCGAGTCTCCTATGAAGCCGGTGAGGATCTGGAACCCTACAGGGGGGAAGGAAACCTTTATCCAGCCTGGCGCTACTATTTCTTCCAGGATGGGAACTTGTATCTCCTGGCCTCTGCCCCCGGGACTGTCATCGTCTCTCCTTGGCCGGACGCCCTGCTCTCCATCACGTCTGGCCATGTCGGCGCCTTGCTGTATTTCCTGCGAGACGGTGAGCTGTACCGAGCGGAGCTGGCATCTCTGTTGGTAGCTGCTTATCCTGATCAGGACACTGTGAGCATCGGATGGGACAGTGATACCGGGATGCTGCGCATCGACGCTCTCCTCCGGGACAGCCAAGCTCTGCGCAAGCGCTACGGTGCTTTCGATGGCGAGACGCTGTCGGTCTACACAGATGCCCGGACGCTCAGCGACCATGTGCTGGGCACGCCAGATGTCCCGGACGACGTCCTAGCTGCTGCAAAAAACGCAGTGGCTTCCTGGTATCAGGAAGTGGCATCCTCTCAGAATGCTGCAGGCCGCTATGATGACTGGCGCATCGAGCATCTCGAGCACGTCTATACTTATTCGCCTGATGATGGTACGGCTTTCTATGATAGAGAGATCCAGGTCTATCAGCTCAATCACGAGTTCCACACCACGACGCCGCTGTCGGAAGTCATCCTGGCTGGTGGTATGTATGTGACAGAAGATGGCTGGGTGATGCCCAGTTATCCAGATTGCACCTACCTGCTGTTCCAGATGGCAGACGGGCAGCGCGATTTCCTATACAGTACCATGGAAAATGACTGCGCTCCCGGTGACCGGATGTTCACGCAGGATATGGAGCAGACCTTTTTAGCACGCGGCGAGCTGACCATCGCAGGTATGACCCAGCAGGAGCTATGGCAGATGTTCCGGGAACACCCAGTCTCCGCTGTGGTAGAGATTGCCGCCTGCAGCGATACAGAGCAGGATCTCGGGTGCCGTGCGCTCGCCTGGTCGCTGGGCCAGGATCCCCCGGCGGATGTTTTCCGCCAGCTGTCCCAGGCTGGCTTTACCGGCCGGGAGGCTCAGACTTTGGATCTTTTGCGCTATTATGCCGGAGACCTATCCTATGACACGCTGCCATCGGAGATCTTGGAACTTTACAAGCAGGTGCGGGACGCTTGGCAGCAAGGCCGCCGCTCTCAGATCGGTGCCTGCCTCTATTTCCCTGATGCGGTGCGCCGGCAGTCTTTCTTGGACAGTCAAGCCGGGACTCCCATCTATCTCCAGATCGAATACGGACGTTGGCTCAATCCAGAGCTCTATGCCGTGGTGTGCTATGCCGACGGTCTCGACGGCCGCCCATTGGATCCCCCGCATCGATACTATTTCGCCGGGCTCATCGATGGGACCTGGAAGTGGATCCTCCACGTGGACGATATCCCCGCCCACCTGCGGGAAGGATTGGACATCGGACGATATCATGCCCCGTCGTCGGATCCTACTGCCGCCGGACAGCTTGAGCCGGTGACGATGGCGGAGGACGGCGCAGAGGGATCCCCATTCCCGGAGTCAGTCTTATCGGCGGCCCGCCAGACGGCGCAGGCAGACTTCACCGCATTCCGCGTCCAAGACGGGGTCAAAGCCGCCCAGTATGACGGCTGGCGCCTGTGCTACCTGGCTCCTGTTACCGGATACGCTCCTTTTGAAGGCGTTCCTCTGGAGATCTATCGGGTCGGTTGGGAGGCCCATGCCGCGGTCCCTGAGGCCGTCGCCCTGGCCGGCAGCATGGAGATGGACGCGGATGGGTGGGTGCGCGGCCTCTCCTGTGCATCGTCTTATCTCATATTCTTGAACGAGGACGGTCAGTATACGCAGCTGCAGGGCGACATCGCTTTCGACACCGCCCCGGATGCTCCTGCTTTCCGGGCAGAGCTGGCAGCCTCCCTGCTGCGTCAAGGTCTCGTGACCCCAGAGCAGATCGGCGGAGATACCTTTTTGACCATGTTCAGTCTCGGCACCGTCGGTCTCCTGAACACGGTGGGCACACTGCCGCAGGACCAGCAGGCGGAGGCAGTGGAGCTCCTCGCCTCCTATCACGGGCAGGGGCAGTTGGATGAAGAGGGGACCTTGCGGGATGCCATCCAGACCACGGTCTGGGGGCAGCGGGATCTGACCGATGCGGGCGGCGCTGTCTTCCGCGCCTTGTTGGAACGCACTGGTATCCAGGCCTATGGCATCGGAGCAAGTCATGATTCTCTCGAGGACGCCATCTACTGGTCCATCCTGGACCACCACCGCGATGCTTCCGGCCATGGAGACGATCTTTACGCTGCGTCTTATGAGATCCTGTATACCCAGCTGACCGGCTGCACTTGCACAGTATATCTCCTGACCTGCTTCGGCTCCTATGACCGCACAGCGGCGGGCAGCTGTGTGCTCCAGACAGGCGGCGCAGAGCCAGCGGCTCTCTCCTTCGCCACAGTCAACGGGCGCTATCAGCTGACAGAATACTGGAGCCCCAGGGGCGGCGCAGACTACGCGCCGGATATCCGCTCTCGTTTCCCGGCAGAGGCAGCGGAAGCCGCCATAGATCCATCTCCCGCCCTCCTCTCTTCTCTGGAAGGTGAGCGGGATACGGATGCAGCAGAGCGCGCAGCTCTGGCAGAGGGAGCCAGTCCGCTCCCGGCGCGCTGATCTCTCAGCCCTAGGATATGAGGACGTCTCGGACATGGGCGGCATCCTGGACTGCCCTTATGCGATCACGGCAGAGGGAACGGGCCCTGCGGAGTGGAAATGAGAGAGGCTGCCGATGGCAGCCTCTCTCATTGGCCTAGGAGCACCAGGTTCCTATCTGTGATGAAATTGGGGATGCTGAAAAGCACGCATATGGTATCGATTTGGTTCTCTGCCGCATACAGCGCCGGAGACGCACGGTAATACCGCAGGTCCAACAGATGGACCTCTGAGGACCGCTGCGCCAGGAACGGAGCCAGAGCGTCTGAATAGGAATCCCGGATTAGCAGGATCTTCTCACCCTCCGGGAGCGCTTCGTTCCGGATGACGCACAGAGGCTGATTGCCGCCCAAGAAAGCGGAATACTGGTCTTTCTGGCTCAGCCAGCTGCGCTCATAGAGAGCCGCTGGCTGCGGTCCCCCGGTCCTCCACGAGGTGACTGTGAGCCCATCCTCCTCCACCCAGAATTCTATCTCATCAGAGGGCAGCCAATGGATGCCAGACTGTGAGTAGAGCGTTCCGTTGAAAGTCCGGCTGACCGTCTCCGGCTGGAAGTCCGCTTGATCCAGGGGCGGCTGTCCAAGCGCTTCCAGCACGGCGTTGGCGCCATAGAACGCCCCAAGCGATGTCCAATGGTGGTCCGTGCGGTAGAAGATCGGTTCGTCTGCGTGGGCAGACAGCGCTCCTTGAAAGTCGATCATAGGGAGCCCTGTCTCTTCCGCCTTCCGCAAGAAAGCCGCCTGGTCCCAACTCTCCGCCCCCGCCGGGAGCTCGTCTTTCCACACTTCCGCCGCCGAGGGGATGAGGCCCAGATACACTGGTGCGTCCGTATTCTTGTCCAGCTGACCGACATAGGAGAGGCCCTTATCCGCCTGATCGATGTCCGGCGGTCCTACTTTAGCGATGAGCGTATCATCGCAGAGATAGACATCATTGAAAAGCTGCTTGCCCAAGAGCTGTTCCGCCCGGGCTTTGAGGCCTGTCCAACCGTCCCGCAGAGGGAATTGATCTTGGACATAGGCCTCCAGGTCTTCCATATACGTTCCATCCAGCACGCCGGAGAGCGTCAATGCCGGCAGCTGAGCCAGCGTACGATTCTCCACATCGGACCGGTCCCGGTCCGGCAGGAGCGCTTGCCAGACCATGAGGCCGCCCAGGAACAGGCAGAAAAGTGCCGTCACGGTCCAAGCATATCGCTTCGTCATATCATCTCTCGCCCCCTCTCTGCCTCTCATGGGTCGCGCCGCTGAGGGCCGTTCCCGCTCTTATAGGGCCCCGCCAATACCACCAAGCCGGAGCACATCCGCACCGCCAAGAGGTCCACAGTGTCCGCATGATCTTCCTCCTCAGAACCGGAAGTACAAGAATGGATTATAGCTGCCATCCACCAGATAGGCCGTGCAGATCACCGATCCAGCCAACATGAGGATGGGCGTGAGCACCTGTTCCGCCCGCTCTGGCAGGCGCTGCCACGAACGCCGCATCAGGGCAGTGGCCCCGATGATCAGCGCCAGGAAGGTCAGGGCGTAGCTGCGCAGCCAGAAGAAGTCCCCGGCATCCCAAAGGGCTCCCTGCCCGAAACACACGGCCAGATACTGTCCGCACACACTGAGATCCTCCATCGCGAAAAGGCCCCAGCCCACGAATACCACGAGCAGGGTGTAGGTGTGCTTGATCCATCCAGGGGTCCGGGCCAGCACGCCCCGCAGGACATACTTCTCCAGGATCAGCCATGCGGCGAAGTAGAGTCCCCAGAGGATGAAGTTCCAGCTGGCACCGTGCCAAAGGCCGGTGCAAGCCCAGACGATCAGGATGTTGCGCAGCGTCTTGGCGGTACCGCCCCGGTTGCCGCCAAGGGGGATATACAGATACTCCCGGAACCAGGAGGTCAGAGACATGTGCCACCGGCGCCAGAACTCCGTCACGGATGCGGCGCAGTAGGGATAGTCGAAATTCTCTGGGAAGCGGAACCCGAACATATGCCCCAGGCCGATGGCCATATCCGAATAGCCGGAAAAATCGAAATATATCTGGAAGCCATAGGCGAACAGTCCCATCCATGCTCCCAGAGTGGTCAGGTCTCCGGAGCCCTGAGCCGCCAGGCACTCCTCCCACAGGGTACCGATGGCATTGGCCAGCAGCACCTTCTTGCAAAGGCCCACGGTGAACCGTCTGGCTCCCAGAGCGAAACCGATGGCACTGTGTTCCCGGTGGGCCAGTTCTTTGGCTACAGATCGATACTGCACGATGGGACCTGCGATGAGTTGGGGGAACATCGTGACGAACGCACCGAAGCTGATGAGGTCACGCTGTACCGATGCGTCTCGCCGGTAGACATCGATCGTATAGCTCATGGTCTGGAACGTGAAGAAGGAGATGCCGATCGGCAGCGGTATCCCCAGTACGGGGAGCGAAAGCCCCAGCAGCGCGTCCAGCTGCGCCGCCAGGAAATCCCAATATTTGAAAAAACCGAGTAGCAGCAGGTTGAACACCACCGACTGCCCCACGAACCATCGCGCCTTCCGGTCGTCCTCTCGATATCTCTCCACCAGGATCCCGTGCGTATAGTCGATCAGGGTGGAGAGGATCATGATGGTGATATACACCGGTTCTCCCCATCCGTAGAACAGCAGGCTGACCACCAGCAGCACTCCATTGCGCCACCGAAGAGGCGCCAGGAAATACACCAGCAGCGTCAACGGCAGATAGGCGAAGAGGAATGTCAGGCTGCTGAAGACCAAATGCTCTCGCTCCCTTCTCTATGGGACAGCCGCGGCGATGCCGCGGCCGTCCCGTGTATCTGATCGCGCTCAAACAAAGAGCGCATTGAAGTCCTCCACCAGTTCATCCTGATGTTCAGATGATGCGATCAGCGCTACATAGGTCCCCTGCTCGATCACCTCGGCCTCCTTCCAGGCCTCGATGGAAGCGGGATACCAAGCACCGCCCGGATTCGTCTCGTCGCCCACCTGATAGTCGATACGTGCTTGCAGGATCGCAGCGGCCTCGCCCGCATCCTCCTCCGTCTCACACTGCATCAGCACCAGTTCGCTCACGACGGCGGACATCATCGGGGCCTTGGCCACGAGCTGCTTGGCAGTGAGCTCGCTCAGCCCCGGGTAATAGCTTTCCAGCAGGTCTCCTTCGATATCGACCATGTAGCCCTCCTCCCAGCCGAAGGCTTCTGCCTCCGTCTCATAGAAAGCAGCCAGGTCCACATCCTTCGTCTCAGTATCTCCGCTGCCGCAGGCGGCCAGCAGGCTCATCAGCATCAATGCCGCCAGGATCCGTGCGATCTTTCTCATGTCAGTCTCCTTTTTGTCGTTCTTTGTCGTTCCAACTATCCAGACGGAGCTGGACGGAAAAAAGTTTCCTCCAGGGAGCAGTTTCCCCAGATCCCACGAAATTTAGTAATCTGGCTGTCTCCTTCTTGCATTTATACAGGAAGCGCGGTATGATTGCAACATCAAAACTGTAACAAGTGTTACGATCTAGAAAGCAGGTGGAAGAAATGTACAGTTTCCGGAACGATTACAGTGAGGGTGCCCATCCCAAGGTCCTCCAAGCCCTCGTGGACACTGATCTGGAGCAGACCTGCGGCTACGGTCTGGACCCTTACTGCTTGGCGGCAGCAGACCTGATCCGCGATCTGTGCGCTGCACCCGAGGCAGACGTCCACTTCCTGGTGGGCGGCACGCAGACCAATCTGGTGACTATCGCCGCCACGTTGGAGCCTTATGAAGCAGTCATCGCCGCGCAGACCGGCCACGTGAACACCCATGAGACTGGTGCCATCGAATGCACCGGCCACAAGGTCTGCACAGCTGTCGCTCCTGACGGCAAGCTAACGCCTGCTCTGGTGGAGGACGTGCTAGCAGGACACAATGGCACGGAACATATGGTCCTCCCCCGTCTGGTGTACATCTCTGATACGACGGAAGTCGGCACCATCTATACAAGAAAAGAGCTAGAGGCTCTCCGCCGCTGCTGTGACGACCACGGTCTCTTCCTTTTCCTGGATGGAGCCCGCCTGGGCTCCGCCCTTACCGCCCAGGGGAACGACTTGGATCTGCCAGCCCTCGCGGCCTTGACTGACGCGTTCTATATCGGCGGGACCAAGAACGGCGCGCTCTTCGGCGAAGCACTGGTCCTGACCAAGCCCAATGCGCACTTCCGTTGGTACATGAAGCAGCGGGGCGCCATCCTGGCAAAGGGGAGGCTGCTGGGCGTCCAATTCCAGGCCCTGCTGGAAGACGGCTTATACTTCGACATCGCCCGCCACGCCAATGCGATGGCCATCAAGCTGCGGGATGGCATTGCAGCCATGGGCTATCCCTTCCCTGTCGTGTCCCCCTCCAATCAGCAGTTCCCGGTGCTGCCTAATGAGACGATCAGGAAGCTCCAGGACATGAGCTATGGATTCGAGAGCGACCATCCGGTGGACCCGGACCATACCTGCATCCGTTTGGTGACCAGCTGGTCCACGCCGGAGAACGCTGTGGAAGACTTCCTCCAGGATCTGTCCAAGTGCTGAATATCCGAACGCCGATGGACCGCCTTCGGGCGGTCCTTAGACGATCAGTTGGATCGGTCGTCCCAGCAAAGAGCCCCTTGCTGGTATGACCTATTTCGAGAAGGAACGATAGCGGAATCATACGATCCAGAACGTGGACGTGAAGACTATGTTTGCAAAAGATACGACAGCTCTATATTTTAACCCCGGGTGCGCATTGCGCCTATATCGTCCAGAGAACGTAGAAAAGCTCTTTGCATATCTGCAGGATAGGTATCCTCATATCCAGATGCACGATATCTGCTGCCGCCATAATCCCAAGCTGCCGAAGGGCTCCCTCGTGATCAATGTCTGTGCCGGATGTGATAGGCGCTTCCGGACCCTCTATGATGGGATCTCCACCATTTCTTTGTGGCAGGTCATCAGCGGGTCAGATGATTTTCCATTCCCAGATCATCGTGGGATGGAAGTCAGCATCCATGACCCTTGTCCTGTACGGGATATGCCCGCCATCCACAAAGCAGTCCGGGATCTCCTGCAAAAAATGAACATGACCGTGATTGAGGCAGAAAAGAGCGGCGTGGATTCGATCTGCTGCGGAGACAGCTTATATCCAAAGTGCGATATCGAAGCGGTCCGCAGTGCAATGAAGCGGCGGGCTGCCAGTATGCCGTGCGAACACGTCGTCGTGTATTGTGTGTCGTGTATCAAAGCCTTGTCCATCGGCGGAAAGACCCCTTGCCACTTGACCGATCTCCTTCTGGACAGATCGACCGATCCGCAGGGATGTGATATCAAAAAATGGCATGATACATTGGACGCATACATCGAATCGCATTGACCGACGTGATGGAGCGCTGCGCGGCAGTGGCCTTCCAGCGTGAAGGAAAGGAATCGCCCTCCATCCCGCGCGGATGACAAGACGAGCCATGATCACAGCATCTGCCGGACTTGACCGGTCGTCCGCACCTGATCAGTTTCTTGCAGGAACGCTCCTCTTTCTATCAAGAGGGCCGTCGTTCCCGAGACACGTGTGCCTCGGGAACGACGGCCCTCGATCTTATTCCCACCGCTCATGCCTGGACCTCGCAGCGCTTCTTCTCCTCCACGTCTCCCATCGGAACAGCTAGCCGGCGGCCAGATCCGGAGGAACCACCCATCGCGTTCTTCTCCGAGCCGCACTTTTTTGCATTTTTGTCTGATCGCCACTTGACGAGAACATTTGTTCGAGTTAGAATGTGTATAGAACAAAAGTTCGATAAGGAGGAAGATACAATGAGCGGTTGGACATTCTTTTTCATCCTGGTGGGCGTGGTCTTCCTGACCACTCAGCTCTTCCGCGTCATCGACTATATCGAGCGCCCTGCCAAGCGGCACCACCGCCGTACAGCTGCGCGCTGAACGTTTTTATGGATGTCCTGGAAAAACTGACCATCCTGACGGACGCGGCCAAATATGATGCGGCCTGCACCTCCAGCGGAGGTGACCGGACGTCCCGAAAAGGCTATATCGGCAACACCTCTTCTTCCGTGGCTGGATGCTGCCATTCTTTTTCCGCGGACGGCCGCTGCGTGTCGCTGCTCAAGGTCCTTTTGACCAATCGCTGCGTCTACGACTGCAAATACTGCGTCAACCGCCGGAGCAACGAGACCAAGCGGGCCTTTTTCACGCCGGAGGAGCTGGCCGACCTGACCATCAGCTTCTACCGGCGCAATTATATCGAGGGCCTCTTCCTCTCCTCCGGTGTCTACCGCAGCCCTGACTACACCACAGAGCTGATGATCCGGACACTGCGTCTCCTCCGCGAGACATACCGCTTCAACGGCTATATCCATGCCAAGGCCATCCCCGGTACTGCGCCGGAACTGGTGGAACAGCTGGGTCTCTTGGCAGACCGGATCAGTGTCAACATCGAGCTGCCGTCGGAGGCCGGTCTGCGCGCATTAGCTCCCGATAAGACGAAAGGCGCCATCTTGGCGCCTATGCGGCAGATCCAGTCCCGCAGTCTCCAGAGCAAGGAAGAATTGGTGAAATACCGGCATGCACCCAGGTTCGCGCCGGCCGGGCAGAGCACTCAGCTGATCGTGGGTGCCACAGCGGACTCAGACTTCCATATCCTGCGGCTGACCCAAGGGCTTTATGACCGGTATCATCTCAAACGCGTGTTCTATTCCGCCTATATTCCAGTGGTGGAGCATGCGCTGCTCCCCTCCCGGGACGTCGCTCCGCCGCTCTTGCGGGAGCACCGGCTCTATCAGGCGGACTGGCTGCTGCGCTTCTATGGCTTCCGGGCCGAGGAGCTCCTGGACGAGGAGCATCCGGATATCGATCCGCGGGTAGATCCCAAGTGCAGCTGGGCCCTCAGCCATCTGGGCTTTTTCCCGATAGAGGTCAATACCGCGGACTATATGTCCCTGCTCCGCGTCCCCGGTGTGGGCGTCACTTCTGCCCGTCGGATCCTGTCCGCCCGGCGAGTGGGACGGCTCCAGATTGAAGACCTACGGAAGTTGGGCGTGGTCATGAAGCGCGCGCAGTATTTCCTGACCGCCTCCGGCAGGGCAGTGCCAGGCCTTCGCTTCTCACCGGAGAGCCTGCTGGCCGGTCTGCTCGCCGCGGAGCGTCCCAGTCTGCCCCAGCCGCCCATGGAACAACTCTCCCTCTTCGACTCCCCAGGGTGAAAGGATGGTCCCCATGTCCGAGATGATCTACACTTACGATGGCAGCTTCGAGGGCTTCCTCTGCTGCATCTTCGAGAGTTACGCCAACAAGGAAGTCCTCACCGCGATCTGCCGCGATGAGGACTTCCTGCCCACATTGTTCGCAGTGCGCGCTGTCCAGACGGATCGCTCCCATGCCGGCCGCGTCTATCGAAAAGTGGTAAAGCTCTCTCCTTATGGAGCTAAACTGCTGCAAAAGGGATTCCTCACCTGCCTGACGGATAAGGAGCTCTGCCTTTATCGGCTGACAGTCAAGCTCTTGCGGGATGGCCCCAGCTTCTTGCGCGATCGTTCCGATGAGACGCTCTATCCAGTGATCAAAGCGGTCGGGCATCTCGATGGCGAGGCCCATCTCCTCAAAGGGTTCGTCCGCTTTTCAGAACTGGGCGGCGTGCTGGGAGGTGAGATCGAACCGAAGAACCGAGTGCTTCCGCTCCTGCGCAGTCACTTCTGCGCTCGCTACCGTGATGAGAGCTTCTTCCTCTATGACCGCACCCATCGAGAGGCCCTGTTCTACACTGCTGGGAAAGCTGTCATCCGTCCACTGGAGAGCTTCCAGATGGCACCGCCGGATGAGGCGGAAGCCCGTTACCGTCTGCTGTGGAAGCGGTTCTATGATACCATCGCCATCCAGGAGCGATATGATCCCAAGGGCCGCAGGACCCATATGCCCATGCGGTATTGGAGCACCATGACGGAGTTCCAGGGCGAGGAGGCCTTCAAGGCCCAAAGTCCTTCCGCAGGCGGTCCAGTCCCCGGCGTTCCAGGCGGGATACCTGCACCTGGGATACGCCCAGGATCCGGGCGGTCTGCTCCTGGGTCAGTCCTTTGAAATATCGCAGGAGGATCGTCATTTTTTCCTTTTCCGGGAGTTGGTCGATGGCTTCCCGCAGAGCGATGCGTTCCACCATCCCCTCCTCCGGCGCCTCTGTGCCCAGCATCCCCTCCAGAGTCAGACCGTCCCCCGTCTCCTGCTGGAGAGATTCCGGAGCATCCGTCGCCAGATCCACCTGTGCGATCTCTTCCGGTGTCAGGCCAGATGCTTCCGCCAGTTCGCTCAGGACCGGTTCTCTGCCCAGTTCATGCCGCAGCCGCTCCCGCAGACCGTAAAGCATCTGTGCTTGCTCCCTTAGTCCTCGTCCCACTTTTAATGCTCCGTCATCTCGAAGGAAGCGCCGGATCTCCCCTGCGATCTTCGGTACGGCATAAGTGGAGAAACACGTACCATAGGAGAAGTCGAATCCCTGGATCGCCTTCAAGAATCCCAGGCATCCCAGTTGGTATAGATCATCGGGATCCACTCCGCGCCCGTAGTACCGCCGCACCACGCTCCAGATCAGGCCATTGTTCTCGATGACCGCCCGTTCACAGGCATCCCGATCTCCCTCCTGGGCTGCCCGCAGCAGCTCCAGTGTAGCGCTCATTTCGCCGCTTTTATCCGAGGCGCCAGCTTCTTGCGCAGCACCACCGTAGTGCCCCGTCCCAGGGTCGATCGGACTGCCAATTGGTCTACGAAGCTCTCCATGATGGTGAAGCCCATACCGCTGCGCTCTTCGCCGCCAGTGGTGAACATGGGTTGGCGGGCCTGGTCCACATCCGCGATGCCGCGGCCGCGGTCTTTCACCGTCACCTCCAGGACATTATCAGGGCAGATCCGGACCCGGAGCGTCACGCTGCCGATGGTGTCCGGATAGGCATGGACGATGGCGTTGGTCACCGCCTCGCTGACGGCCGTCTTGATATCCTCCAGTTCATTGATCGTTGGGTCCATCTGTGCAGCGAAGCAGGCCACCGCCGACCGGGCGAACCCCTCGTTGCTGCTGCGGCTGGGGAACTCCAATGTGAACCCATTGCTCGCTTTGATCTTCATCTATGTAGCGCCTCCTCTTCATCGTATGGTGACCAGCCGGCCGATGCCGGCGGCATCCAGGACCCTGCGTGCCTGCTGGGGCACGTTGCACACCAGCAAGTTCCCATCCAAAAGCTGCATCCGCTGCTGCGCTCTGAGGATCAGAGCGATGCCGGAACTATCCATGAATGTCACGCCTTCCAGGTCCAGCACCAGCTTTTTCGGCAGTGCTGCATCGATGGATAGTTCCATCTCCCGAAGGGCGTCCCGTGTGCCGTGATGGTCCAGTTCTCCCTTCAGTTCCAGCAGCAGGTTCCGATCTGCACTTTTTGCTTGGATCTCCATAAATACTCCCCTTCTCCCGCTTCATCCGTATCGGCCCGTATGCGGTCCATTTCCTCCATTATAGAGGCTCGTCCACTCTTTTTTTGTCGGAATGTTTCCGGCCTTGCCAGACTGCCCAAAAATATCCTCCAGCGATGCTTCGCTTTCTCTGATCATCTGGATCGCCCTACCGGATCTATCTCTAGAGAAGTCCTCGCAGGTCTCCCCGCTGACAAAAAGCTGATAAAAAAGCAATGAAAGAGCTGAAAATTCAGCTCTTTCATTGCTTTTTTGCGGAAAACCCTGTATGCTCAGGAGTAGAGGGGCGTATCGCCGAGGAAAAAAGGAGTGAGAGACCTATGAGCAGACTGGATATCAAGACCCCCAGCCAGGCCCAAACGGTGGTGGATCAGCTCTACCGCAATGTAGAACGCCGGATCGCCTCCAGCCCTCCGGGCCTGTGTCCCATCGACATGGCGTTGAATTTTTTGAATCTGTGCCATGCGCAGACCTGCGGGAAGTGCGTGCCCTGCCGCATCGGCCTGGGCCAACTTTCCAGCATGCTCCAGGAGGTGCTGGACGGACAGCCGGATATCCGCATCCTCCATCGGATTGAGGAGACCGCGCAGACCATCGTGGACACAGCTGACTGCGCCATCGGTATCGACGCGGCCCGCTTGGTGCTGATGGGCCTCCAAGGGTTCCGAGACGATTATGAGGAGCACATCCTGCGCCACCGGTGCTTGGGCAGCCTGAAGAACCCCGTTCCCTGCGTGGCGCTCTGTCCCGCTGGGGTGGATATCCCCGGTTACATCTCCCTTGTCCATGCTGGACGCTATGCAGACGCTGTACGCCTCATCCGCAAGGACAATCCCTTCCCGGTGGCTTGTGCCTATATCTGTGAACATCCCTGTGAGGCCCGCTGCCGCCGCCGGATGGTGGACGATGCGGTGAATATCCGGGCCTTGAAGCGCTACGCAGTGGACCAGGCAGGGGACGTCCCACAGCCCTCCTGTGCCCCAGCGACCGGAAAAAAGGTCGCCGTCATCGGCGGTGGTCCCGGCGGCCTCTCTGCCGCCTATTACTTGGCACTGATGGGCCATCAGGTGACTGTCTATGAAAAGCGCCGGGCCTTGGGTGGGATGCTGCGCTATGGCATCCCAGATTACCGCTTCCCACGGAGACTTTTGGATGCTGAGATTGCATCGATCCTGTCCCTGGGGATCGAAGTCCATACCCATGTGAACGTAGGGACCGATATCACGATCGATCAGCTCAAGGCAGGATACGACTGCCTATACCTCTCGATCGGCGCTCATACCGACAAGAAGACCGGGATCAAAGGGGAGGATAGTCGGAACGTGGTCAGTGCAGTGGAGCTGCTGCGTGGCATCGGAGACGGCGACATGCCGGATCTCTCCGGAAAGCGAGTGGTCGTCATCGGCGGCGGGAACGTGGCGATGGATGTGACCCGCAGTGCCATCCGCCTGGGAGCCGCTAAGGTCACCTGTGTCTATCGCCGCCGGAAAGAAGACATGACCGCTCTGGCAGAAGAGGTCGAAGGTGCAGAGGCAGAAGGCGCGGAACTCCTGACGCTCCAGGCCCCCGTCCGTATCGAGAGCGACGCATCTGGCACAGCGACGGCCCTCTGGACGCAGCCGCAGATCATCGGAGAGATGGACAGCCAAGGCCGGCCAAGGCCGATGACGGCTCAAGTGGCACAGCGCCGTATCCCGGCGGATATCATCATCGTGGCCATCGGCCAGGGCGTAGAGACGCTTGGCTTCGAGCAAAGTGGCATCGTGATCCAGCGGGGCGGTACCCTGTTGGCCGGCTCTGATACCCGCCTGCCGGATCTAGAGGGCGTGTTCGCCGGCGGTGACTGTGTCACCGGACCTGCCACCGTCATCCGGGCCATCGCCGCAGGGAAGGCCGCTGCCGCCAATATCGATGAATACCTCGGGTTCCGCCATGAGATCACGACGGATGTACAGGTCCCCGCGCCCCGCTTCTCTGACCTCAAGCCGCGCGGCAGAGTCAATACTACCGAACGGGATCCGGGCGAGCGCAAACACGATTTCACCTGCATCGAATGCGGCCTGACAGCGGAGGAAGCCCAGCAGGAATCCTCCCGCTGCCTGCGGTGTGACCATTTCGGATACGGAGTTTTCAAAGGAGGTCGTGTGGAAAAATGGTAAATGCGATCATCGACAGCCGCCCCATCTCTGTGGCTGCAGGTACCACCATCCTGGATGCCGCCCAGGCTGTTGGCATCCCCATCCCACACCTTTGCTACTTGAAGGATATCAACGAGATCGCAGCATGCCGCCTGTGCGTAGTGGAGGTAGAGGGGATCGAGCGTCTGGTAACAGCCTGCGACAATGAAGTGCTGGAAGGCATGGTCATCCACACCAACAGTCCCCGGGTCCGGCGGGCCCGGCGGACGAACCTGCGGCTGCTCCTCAGCCAGCATGACACCAGCTGTACCACTTGCATCCGCAACGGCAACTGTGAGCTGCAGCAGATCTCCGCAGATCTGAACATCCACTACCAGCCTTATGCAGTAAGGCCGGAACGGTCTGTCGTGGATCTGGAAGCCCCAGTGATCCGGGAGGCCGGGAAATGCATCAAATGCATGCGCTGCGTCCAGGTGTGTGATAAGATCCAGGATATGCATATTTGGGACGTGGCCGGCACCGGTTCCCGCACCACTGTGGACGTGAGCTTCAACCGGCTGCTGAAGGACACAGACTGCACTTACTGCGGACAGTGCATCACGCATTGCCCCACCGGCGCCCTCACTGCCCGAGACGATACCAACGTCGTGTACCGAGCCCTGGCAGACCCCAAGATCACCACCGTCATCCAAGTCGCGCCGGCCGTACGGACCGCCTGGGCCGAGTCCTTTGGTCTGGACCCCGCCTTTGCCACCACAGGCAGGATGGTAGCAGCCCTGCGGCGCGTGGGATTCGATCATGTGTTCGATACCAATTTCACCGCCGACCTCACGATCATGGAGGAGGGCAGCGAGTTCCTCCACCGCTTCACCCATAAAGAGGACTATCGCTGGCCCATGTTCACTTCCTGCTGTCCCGGCTGGGTGCGCTTTTTGAAGGGGCAGTTCCCCGCATATACGGAGAACCTTTCCACCGCGAAGTCCCCCCAGCAGATGTTCGGCGCTATAGCTAAGAGTTACTTCGCCGAGCGTAAAGGTATCGATCCACACCGCATGTTCGTGGTGTCGGTCATGCCCTGCGTATCCAAAAAATCGGAATGTGGACTGCCCACGATGAGGGACGCCTGCGGCGATCCGGACGTGGATGCCGTGCTGACCACACGCGAGCTCGCACGCCTGCTGCGCAGCGAACACATCGTCCCAACGGATCTGCCGGAGGAGGAATTCGATCCACCGCTGGGCTCTTCCAGCGGCGCTGCGGTGATCTTCGGTGCTACGGGCGGCGTCATGGATGCAGCTTTGCGCAGCGCTTATTACCTGGTGACCGGGAATGACCCAGATCCAGATGCCTTTGCTCAGATCCGCGGTGACCGTCCTTGGAAAGAGGCCACGTTCTCTATCCCAGGCGCTGGAGATATCCGTGTGGCGGTGGTCAGCGGTCTTGGGAATACCAGGCGTTTGATGGAGGCTTTGGAGAAGGGACAAGCAGCTTATGACTTCGTGGAAGTCATGGCCTGTCCAGGCGGCTGTGCCGGCGGCGGTGGCCAGCCGATCCACGAGGGTGCCGAATGGGCGGCTGCCCGAGGAGACCGCCTTTGGCAGTTGGACGCCGATTCCCCCATCCGCTTCTCTCACAGGAATCCGGATATCCAGACGCTCTATCGCGAGTATCTGGGCGCGCCACTGGGAGAGCGGTCCCATCACCTGCTCCACACCGACCATCGGGGTTGGGAGATGCCCACGGTGTCCGGCTCTGACGCCTAGAACTGGATCGGCCGCCGCATCATGATACCATAAGAGATATCGATCAGAAAGGAAGTCTTCATCATGAACGTGCTCCTGCTCAACGGCAGCTCTCGCCCTAACGGCTGCACCTACACAGCGCTGGCGGAGGTGGCGCGCGGTCTGGAAGCCGCAGGGATCCAAACGGAGATCCTCTTCCTGGGCAATGGACCTATCCGGGACTGCACCGCCTGCAGGACCTGCCAGAAGACGCCAGGCCGCTGCGTCTTCGATGACGACATCGTCAACTCGCTTATCGAGAAGGCCAGGACGGCGGACGGCTTCGTGTTCGGCACTCCGGTCTACTACGCACATCCATCCGGCCGCATCCTCTCCGTACTGGACCGGGCATTCTACGCCGGCGGAGCCGCATTCGCCCACAAGCCCGCAGCTGCCGTGGCCTCCGCCAGACGTGCGGGTACTACGGCTTCCGTAGACGTGCTGAACAAGTACTTCACCATCGCCCAAATGCCGGTGGTCTCCTCCACCTATTGGAACATGGTCCACGGGAACAGCCCGGAGGAGGTCCTCCAAGATGCAGAGGGACTGCAGACCATGCGGAACCTGGCCGCCAATATGGCGTGGCTCCTCAAATGCATCGCAGCTGGGAGATCTGCCGGGATCGATGTCCCTCAAGCTGAGCGTGGTGCTCGGACCAACTTTATCCGCTGAAGCGCAAAAAGCCTCCGGAGGGAAACTACCTTCCGAAGGCTTTGCCGTATCTCTATGATCTTGTTTCCCGCTCCCAGGCCATGGGGATATAGCGGATGCCATCGGGCGCCAGTTGTTCCGTCGCCGTGGGAGAAAAGCCCAGGCGCCGGTAGATCTCCTCTGCATAGGGAGCGCTGTGGACCGTCACATGCCGTTCCCCGCTCTCCGCCAAGTACTGGCGGAACAGCTGGCGCCCGATGCCTCGCCGGTGGAATACCGAGTCCACGAAAAACAGAGCGATGTGGCTCCCATCTGCCGCCAGGACGCCCAGGAGGCGATTCTCCTCCCAGGCTGTATATATTGTCAAGCCCTTTAGCTTTTCAGTATCTGAAATATAAGAATAGAAGGCTATCAGGCCCTCCCAAGGGTACGCCGGGGCCTCGAATTCCAGAAACACCCGCCAGCAGAGATCCATGGCTGGCCGCAGTTCGTTTTCCTGTGCGCGTCGGATCTCCATGACACACCTCACTCTCCCAAAAGTGCCCGCACCTTGGCCAGCGCATCTGGAGATGACGGCTTGACGCCGATCACCGGTACGGTGAGCTCCGCCTCTTCCAGCGCTGTCTGGAGGGCAGCCATGAACACCCCACGGCCGGGCAGCTCTCGGTCCTGGTCCGAGGTGGTGTCCACCCCGCAGCAGGGGGAGCGGTCGACGCCCACGATCCCCAGCACGGCGAAGCCGTGCTTCCGGTACTCCCGGATCTGCCAGACTACCTGGTCCGTCAGCTCCTGCAGTCGAGCGGCAGCTTCCGGCTGCTCCATGGCGCGGCGGATGCGAGTGTTCTCCACCACCACTGGGCGCTCCGCGCCCCGGGGATCTCCCCGGTCCAGCCCTAGACCGCATAGCTCCGGACAGGGCAGCTGCACCACACCCACTTGGGCGTCCAGGATCGCCCGCAGGATCTCCCGATGGGCGGCGGGCACCTCGGCGGTCCCATCGGAAATGGCGTTCTGGTTCAGCAGGCAGTGAGCCAGGAAAATGACCCGCTTGCTCCTTCCGTCGGTAAACATGGCGTATCTCCTTTCATCGGCCGGGCAGTCCTTGCTTGTCCGGCGCTCTCAGCGCAGGCAGCCGGTGACGAACTTCAGAGGGACCTCCATCCGCGCGGCGATCTGTTCCGGCGTCATGCCCTGGTCGCGGAACCGGCGGCACACGGACTTCATATCCTCCCCCACCTCGATGATGTGGCGGTCCGGGTCGTAGAGCCGCACCACTCGTTGGCCCCAGCGGTGCTCCAGCGGCGGATGGACATAGGAGATGTCCGTGCAGCTGGTAAGGTGCTCCAAGAAGGCATCGAAGGCATCCTCCTCAAAGTAGACTTCACTGTCATCGCCGCCGAAGCATATCCCCTCCGCTTCTTTCCCCAGGAAATCTACCCAGGTGTCCAAAGTCTGGAGGCACAGGCCGCCGGTGAGGGTCACGTTGGCGCCGAAGTCCATCACCACATGGAGCCCCAGCACCTCCCGGTAAAAGGCCTTGGAGCGCTCCATGTCCCGGACTGCCAGCAGGGTATTTTTCAGCTTCATCTCCGTCTCCTCTCTCCGCGGCGCTCCGCTGCGGGTCCCTAATCAAAAACGCCCCTGGGAGATGCTCCGCAGGGGCGTTTTGTCGCTGCATTTTTGATGTGCCGGGGCGTTATGCCTGCATGGCCTTGGCGGACTCCTCCAGCTTGGCGATGAGCTCCCGGTACTTGGCGGCCTTCTCCCGCTCGGCGTTCACCACTGCCTCCGGAGCGCGTGAGACGAACTTCTCGTTGGAGAGTTTCTGTTCCACCATCCGCAGACCATTCTCGGCCTTTTCCTTCTCCTTGGCGATCCGCTCCAGCTCAGCAGCGATATCCACCAACTCGCTGAGGGGCAGATAGGCCGTGGCGTTATGGGTGACAGCGGTCACCATGCCGCTGACGTCCGTCGGGGCAGTATCGGCGAAGGTCACCTCACTGGCGTAGGCCAGCCGCTGCAGGAAGTGGAGGCCCTGGGCGTAGATGTCCGGCGTGGCCGTGACGATCAGCACCTCCGCTTTCTTGGAGGGAGGCACGTTCATCTCCGCCCGGCGGGCTCGGATGGCCTTGATGGTATCCATGACAGCCTCCATGGCTGCCTCGTCCTCCGGGAAGTCCAGATCCTGCCGGTATTCCGGCCACTGAGCGGTCATGAGGAACGGATCCGCGTGGGGCAGCGCCTGATAGATCTCCTCCGTGATGAAGGGCATGAAGGGATGCAGCAGCTTCAAAAGCTCCGTCAGGACATAGCACAGCACGTTCTGAGCCGTCAGCTTAGCCTCTTCGTCCTCCCCCTGGAGGCGGGTCTTGGTCAGCTCGATATACCAGTCACAGTAGGTGTCCCACAAAAAGTCGTAGACCTTGGCGGAGGCCACGCCGATCTCATAGGCGTCCAGGTTCTCGGTGACCTCCCTGACCAGCGTGTTCAGCTTGGAGAGGACCCATTTGTCCTCCGGCGCCAGCTGATCGGCAGCAGGCAGTTCACACTGGTCCAGGTGTAAGTTCATCATCACGAACCGGCTGGCGTTCCAGATCTTGTTGGCGAAGTTCCGCATGGCCTCGCACTTCTCGGTGTAGAACCGGGTGTCGTTGCCCGGGGAGTTGCCGGTGATGAGGTTGAAGCGCAGGGCGTCCGCGCCATACTTCTCCGCCATCTCCAGGGGGTCGATGCCGTTGCCCAGGGACTTGGACATCTTGCGGCCCTTGTCGTCCCGCACCAGGCCGTGGATCAGCACGGTGTGGAAGGGGATCTGGTGCATCTGTTCGCACCCGGAGAAGATCATCCGGGCCACCCAGAAGAAGATGATGTCGTAACCGGTGACCATGACGGAAGTGGGATAGTAAAAGGCCAGATCTTCCGTCTTTTCCGGCCACCCCAGGGTGGAGAAGGGCCACAGGGCACTGGAGAACCAAGTGTCCAGCACGTCAGGATCTCGGGTCAGGTGGGTACAGCCGCACTGTTCACATTTCGTCGGATCCTCCCGGGAGACATTGATCTGACCGCACTCGTCGCAATACCAGGCGAGGATCTAGTGGCCCCACAACAGCTGCCGGGAGATGCACCAGTCATGGACGTTCTCCATCCAGTTGGTATAGGTCTTGGCGAACCGCTCGGGGACGAACTTCACTTCTCCCTCCCGGACCACTCGCAGAGCCTCTTTGGCCAGAGGCTCCATCTTCACGAACCACTGGGCGGAGATCAGAGGCTCCACGTCGTTGTGGCAGCGGTAGCAGGTGCCCACATTGTGGGCGTAGGGCTCGGTCTTGACCAGATACCCCTGTTCTTCCAGGTCTTTCACGATCTGCTTGCGACACTCATAGCGGTCCATCCCGCTGTAAGGTCCGCCGTTCTCATTGATCCTGCCGTCATCGCCGATGCAGCGGATGACCTCCAAGTTATGTCGCAGGCCCACCTCGAAGTCGTTGGGGTCGTGGGCGGGGGTCATCTTCACCGCGCCGGTGCCGAAGCCCAGCTCCACGTAGTCGTCCGCCACGATGGGGATCTCCCGGTCCATGATGGGCAGGATGCAGGTCTTGCCCACCAGATGCTTGAACCGCTCGTCCTCCGGGTTCACGGCCACGCCGGTATCGCCCATCATGGTCTCAGGCCGGGTGGTAGCGATCACCAGGTCGCCGGAGCCATCAGTCAGCGGATAACGGACGTACCACAGATGACCGGGCTTATCCACATACTCCACCTCTGCATCAGAGAGCGCGGTGACACAGTGGGGGCACCAGTTGATGATCCGGCTGCCCTTATAGATGAGGCCCTTGTCGTAAAGCTCGCAGAAGGTCTCCCGCACGGCCTTGGAACAGCCATCATCCATCGTGAAGCGGGAGCGGCTCCAATCACAGGAGACGCCCATCTTCTTCTGCTGCTCCACGATCCGATTCCCATATTCTTCCTTCCACTTCCACACCCGCTGGAGGAACTTCTCCCGGCCCAGGTCATAACGGGTCTTTCCCTCTTTGACCCGCAGCTCCTCCTCCACCTTGATCTGGGTGGCGATACCGGCGTGGTCTGTTCCGGGCAGCCACAGCGTAGAATAGCCCTGCATCCGCTTGAAACGGGTCAAGATGTCCTGGAGCGTGCAGTCCAGGGCGTGACCCATGTGGAGCTGGCCTGTGACATTGGGGGGCGGCATGACGATGGAAAAAGGCTTTTTCTTGGGGTCCGGGTCCCCGTTGAAACAGTCGTTGTCCTCCCACATCTGATAGATGCGGGACTCCACCTGCTGGGGCTCATACACCTTGGGCAGTTCTTTCTTCATATCTGATCCTCCTATCTTTCAGAACCTAGGGGCCTTATTGGCTGCTGTTGCGCGTCTGGTCCATCATCTCTTCTTCCAGGAAGCATCACGGCTCCGGGACGGCTTCTCCATCCTCCCAGCTTCGCTCCGGCAGGGGCGAGCACGTCCTCTTTCAGCAAAACAAAAACGCCCTGGGCCTTTCGGCCCAGGGCGAACATAAAGTCCGCGGTACCACCTGGATTCGTGCCAAAGCACGCGCTCAAGGGGCGCTTACACGCCCTTCCCCGATAACGGAGGGATACCGCCGGGGCTTACTGACGTTTCAACTCCGGTGCTCCGGGACGACTTCTCCGGCGGCTTCGGGAGAACTCACACCGACCGTTCCCTCTCTTAGCCTCTGCCCACCGGGTACTGCTTCCCTTCCACGCAATCTGCGATATTGCAGTATTTTGATTTATTATAGTATGCCCGAGCCGGATCGTCAAGCATCAGCTCAGCCGCAAGATCTCCTTTTTCAGCCGGGAGATGATGCGTTTTTCCAAGCGGGAGATGTAGCTCTGGGAGATGCCCAGCTGGTCCGCTACCTCTTTTTGTGTCTGCTCCCGTCCGCCGCCCAGGCCGAACCGGAGCGTGATGATCTGCTTCTCCCGGGGCGAGAGCATCTCGATGGCCGCCGCCAAAAGGCTGCGGTCCACATCCTCTTCGATAGGGCGCATGACCGTATCCCCATCTGTACCGAGCACGTCGGAGAGCAGCAGCTCATTGCCGTCCCAATCGGTGTTCAATGGCTCGTCGAAGGATATCTCTCCTTTCCGGCTGGCGTTCTTACGGAGATACATCAATATCTCGTTCTCGATACACCGGGAGGCATAGGTCGCCAGCTTGATGTTCTTATCCAACCGATAGGTCCCCACCGCCTTGATGAGACCGATGGTGCCGATGGAGATCAGGTCCTCGATGCCGACCCCAGTGTTCTCGAACCGGCGAGCGATGTACACCACGAGCCGCAGATTATGTTCGATCAGTTCTTTCCGGGCAGCCTCCTCTCCGATCCGTCCCAACAGCTCCGCCTCCCGCTCCCGGGTCAGCGGCGGCGGCAACGTGTCGCTGCCGCCGATATAGTGTATCTCCGTGTCTGCCAACAGCCCCAGCCTCACCAGCAGGTGCTGCAGTTTTTCTGCGAATGATCCCATGCTCTCCTCCTGTTCTCAGCGGTCCGCCCCAAAGGGCACCGTACCCCGTCCCCAGGGCCGTGGGCGCCAGTGCCACTATCAAAGACTCATATCGCTCCCCTGCCACTTCTGTCCAATCGCTGCGTATGGCCAGCAGCAATCCTCTGTTCACGCCGACCGCCTGGTAGGGCACCAGCCACGTCCGCAGCTCTGGGGCTGCCTGCCGCAACGGTCCCAGCAGGTCCGCCGGAGCCATCAGCGCATCTCCTGTCAGCAGCTCTCGGACTTCCGCCGAGAAGATGGTGTCCAGCGCACCTTTTGCCACCACCAGTACCGGCCGGCCAGTGGCTGGATCCCGGAGCCCGTTCCCCGTATCATACAAGGCCGTCAGCTCTGCCCGGCGCTCTCCCAGGCTCACCCGCACGGGCAGCAGTTCCCCTCGTATCCCGCGCTTGGCGCTGGCGCGGAACACCAACGTCAAGACGCAGTAGCCAGCGGCGGAAGCGACTGCCAATACCTTGGCATCCACGTCCGTATAGAATATCCCCCGCACCACGGGGACGGGCGTCGCCGTCAAAAGTCCCAGCCCTAGGACGCAGCCGGCCAGTGCACAGGAGACCAAGAACAGCAAGAGTATCAGCCGCAGCAGCTTCTCCTCTCCCCCGTATGCTATCAATGCCAGCAGCGTCCCCACCGCTACTTTGACCGGCGTCTCGGCCAGATATCCAAGTCCCGGCAGGAACACCGCCACTGCATAGAGCCCGCCCAACAGAGCCGCCAGCACATAGCGTTTCCGCCGGAGCGGCACGCCCGCCAGGCGCGCAGTGGTCAGGAGCAACAGATAGTCCATCAGAGCGTTGAGCACGAACACGCTGTCCACATAGACCACGGTCATGCTGCCGCCCCCCTTCATCCATCTCCCCCATTATAGGGCAGGCCCCACGGAAAAGCAGTCGCAAAAGGGGGCCACATGAGAGTGGATCTCAGGGACAAAATAGACGGGCGGGGCAGCCCATCAGCCGTCCCGCCCGTCATGGCGATTCAAAACATCCTCATGTATGGCAGCACCATGGAGGCCAGCAGCGCAGCCACCAGGGCCACCGCCAGCACCAGGGCCACGACGCGGGTCCCTCTCTTCATGTCCGATCCTCCTCCATCACGATTTTTCGGATGCTCTTCTCCACTTTGCTGCGGGGAAGCATCAATTCATGGCCGCAGCCAAGACATCGGAGCTTGATGTCCATCCCCACGCGAAGGACCTCCCATCGGGTACTCCCGCAGGGATGCGGTTTCTTCAGTTCCACTCTATCATGCAGATGTAGATCCATCCTGTCCCTCCTGTCAAGCTGCGCCCTCCCGGCGCATATAGTGCATATACTACGGTATCAAACTACGCCGCGTCAAGCGGCAGATAGGATGCGATCGAATGCCGGAAAACCATCTGTATCCACCGGAGGGCCTACGCCCTCAGATATCCTGCACGCTCGCCGACCTGGCGGCCGCCATCGACAGCGGCGCGATCTTGGAGGCCGTTGTTGCACGGTGTGACGCACAGCGTACCCTGCACGTCCCGCTCGGCAGCGCGGAGGGCCTCATCCCACGCGAAGAAGTCCTGGCTCCTTGGATCAGCGGTGCCTCCCGAGATATCGCCGTATTGTCCAGAGTCGGGAAGCAGACCTGCTTCACAGTCAAAGCGCTCCATTCCGATGGGAAGGGGGCGCCGGTCGCCCTGCTCTCCCGCCGGGACGCGCAGGAGACCGCCATGGCATATTTCATGGAACACCTGATGCCCGGCGCGGTCCTCACCGCTCGGGTGACTCACCTGGACTCCTTCGGAGCATTCCTGGATATCGGCTGTGGGATCGTGGCCATGCTCCCCATCGAGTCTATCTCCGTATCGCGGATCGCCCATCCAAGAGACCGTTTCCAAGTCGGCCAAAAGATCCTGGTGGCCCTGCGTGATATAGACCGGGATCGCCGCCGCTTCACCATGACGCACAAAGAGCTGCTGGGCACCTGGTTGGAGAACGCCAGCTGGTTCTGTCCCGGTGAGACGGTCCGCGGAACGGTCCGCAGCGTGAAGGAATACGGTACCTTCGTGGAGCTCACGCCCAATCTCTCCGGTCTGACGGACACGCGAGAGGGCCTCTCGCCCGGAGACGGAGTATCCGTCTACATCAAGAGCATCCGGCCAGAGCGGATGAAGATCAAGCTCCAGGTCATCGAACGGCTGCCGCCGGGATCCACGCCGCCTCCTGTCCGCTACCAGGTGACAGACGGTGTCTTGGACCGCTGGGTCTACTCTCCCCCCAACTATGAGAAGGCCCCCATAGAGACCGTCTTCCGCTGTTGAAGGCTCGGATACTCCCTCTCTTTATCCGGCGCTGGCCTGCTGGGGCCTATAGGTCTTCGCCTTTGATCTTCTCCCAATAGGCACGTGCTGCCTGTTCCGTCTTATTATCGCCCCATTCGTAATACTTCACATCTTTGAGTGCGTCCGGCAGATATTGCTGCCTGACCCAGCGGTGCGGGAAATCATGGGGATAGAGATAGTGCTGCTGATGGTCAGCCCCCACGGTGTCTGCGTGGACGTTCTGGAGGTGGCGCGGGATATCCCCGGTCTTCCCACGCTTCAGGTCCTCCATAGCAGCGACGATGGCATTGTGGGCGGTGTTGGACTTGGGAGCCGTGGCCAGCAGCACCGCCGCTTCCGCCAATGGGAGCCTGGCTTCCGGCAGCCCCACTTGGAGCGCCGCGTCCACACAGGCTTTCGTCACGACGATGGCCATCGGGTAGGCCAATCCGATATCCTCTGATGCGATGACCAGCAGGCGGCGGCAGGGGGAGAGCAGATCTCCCGCCTCCAATAGCCGGCCCAGATAGTGGACGGCCGCATCCGGATCGGATCCGCGGATCGACTTTTGCAGGGCGGATAGGATATCATAGTGCGCGTCCCCATCTCGGTCATAGCGCATGGCACTGCGCTGTGAGACCTGGAGCGTATCGTCGCCCGTCAAGATCAGCTTCCCGTCCTTTGGCGCCGCAGCCTGGCAGAGCAGCTCGACTGCGTTGATGGCCTTGCGCACATCACCACCGCAGGCCGTCGCGATCTGCCGGGGGACGTCTGCCTCCCACTCCAGGGGGAGCTGACTGCGCCCCTGTTCGATCTCCAAGGCCCGCCGGACGGCTTTTTCCGTCTCCTCCGGCGGGACCGCCTTGAATTCGAATACCGTACTGCGCGAGAGCAGCGCGCTATATACGTAGAAATAGGGATTCTCTGTCGTGGAAGCGATCAGTGTCAGGGACCCATTCTCCATGAATTCCAGCAGGCTCTGCTGCTGCTTCTTGTTGAAATATTGGATCTCGTCCAGATACAGCAGCACGCCGCCCGGCGCCATCAATGTCCCCACATCGGCCATGATATCCTTGATATCTTGGAGGGATGCCGTGGTGGCGTTGAGCCGGTAGAGGGTCTTGTGGGTCTTCTCGGCGATGATGTTCGCGATGGTGGTCTTCCCCGTGCCAGAGGGCCCGTAGAAGACCATGTTCGCCTCCACACCGCTCTCGATCAGACGCCGGAGCACTGCGCCGGGGGCCAGCAGGTGTCTTTGTCCGACTACTTCATCCAAAGCCTTTGGACGGATCTCGTCCGCAAGGGGACGCTGCATAGGCATGCCCTCCCTTCTGAGCATTCATCTGGAGGATAAGTATAACACGATCACGAAAAACTTTCCAGCAGTTTTCACACCATGCTTCCCGCCCGCTTCGACATCCTCCGCATTTTCTTCTGGCCTTTTGGCGGCCCTTGTGATATCCTATCGTTCGAGGTGAATGCTATGTTATCCAAGGCCGCCGTGAAGCGGATCATCGAGACGCTCAAAGGCATCTATCCAGACGCCTTGTGTTCCCTGCGATATGAAAAGGACTATGAGCTGCTCTTCGCTGTGCGGCTCTCTGCCCAATGCACCGACGAACGGGTGAACAAAGTGACCCCTGCCCTCTACCAGCGCTTCCCCACGCTGGAGAGTTTCGCAGAAGCGGATCCCGCCGAGGTGGGCCAGTACATCCATTCCTGCGGCTTCTATAATGGCAAGGCCCGTGATATCGTCGCCTGTGCCCGCAAGCTCATCGATGAGCATGGCGGCAAGGTGCCAGGTACCATGGAGGAGTTGACGGCCCTGCCGGGCGTAGGACGTAAGACCGCCAATCTAATCCTGGGGGATGTATTCGGCCAGCCCGCCTATGTGTGCGATACCCATTGTATCCGTATCACCGGCCGCTTAGGTTTGACAGACGGCTCGAAAGATCCTCTCCAGGTGGAGCGGCAGCTGCGCACTGTCATCCCTCCAAAGGAGTCCAGTGATTTCTGTCATCGGATGGTCCTTTTCGGACGGGATACCTGTACCGCCCGCTCGCCTCGATGCGCGGGCTGTCCCTTGAGCCGGGATTGTCAGACTGCGAAATCATCCAGTCCCCGTACATGATCTGGCGGGTATCCCGTCTCCGTGGTCTCTCCGCCAAATCATCTCCACAGGCCTTTGCAGTGTGCGGCGCTCCGTCTCCAGCTCCCGCGCGAGGCCCGACTCGTCCCGTCCTCTTTGACTGTCCTCCAAGTGCCTGCACATCGTGCAGGCACTTTTTCTTCTCTCCCCTCATATACTGGTCTGGAAGAACGAGTGAACAGATCATAAGGAGGGCAACATGGACGACAAGACCAAACAGCTCATCTCACAGCTGAAAGATGATCCAACGATCCTGCGGTCCCTGATCGACTCCAGAGACGGGCAGGCACTGATGCAGATGTTGACCCGGAACGATCAGGGTGCCGCTCTGCAGAGAGCGGCGCGGTCAGCGGCCCAGGGGGACCCGGCAGCGCTGACGCAGATGGTGGAACAAGTGATGCACAGTCCAGGCGGTGCAGAACTAATCGGACGGATCGGGCGGGCGGTCAAAAAGTGACTCGATGAAACGGAGGGGTGGACAGCATGTCTGAATTCGACGATCAACTCAACGCTCTGCTGTCCAACCCGGAGAGCATGGCCCAGATCATGCAGCTGGCTCGATCGCTCTCAGGTGACGGGAACGGGAGTGCTCCGGCAGACAGCACCCAGCAGCAAGTATCTCAGCCGCCGTCGCCTCCATCAGGGAACAGCCAGAGGCCGTCTTCCCCCTCTGCCGGGGGCGATCTGCTCTCCGCGCTGGGTGGAGGCGTGGATCCGAAGCTGATGATGCGGCTGCTGCCGCTGATCCAGGAGCTTGGCGGACAGCAGGACTCAAATGCCCGACAGCTCCTCTATGCCCTGCGCCCCTATCTGAAGCCAGAACGTCAGGAGAAGGTCGAACGGGCGCTGCAATTGGCTCGGCTTTTCCATCTGGGCAAGAGATTCCTGGCCGGATGGGAGGGATGATGGATGTATAACCGCTATATCCGGAACGACAACGGGACCTACACCCGCATCCCGGAAGAAAGTCCTCAGGAAGACCGCCGGCAGACGTCTCCTAACACGGGCAGCGGTCAAAGCCAGGCCCACGATCATGGGCGGCAGTCTCAGGAGCGGCGGCAGGCGCCTCCGCAGAACGAACGGCCGGAGATGGGCGGGCCTGACCGCACTTCCGCGCCAGGCGGCCGGTCCAGCGATGGACTGAGTGGTTTCTTGCGGCATATCCTAGATCAGCTCCATCTGGATCATGTGGACACAGGCGACCTGCTGCTCCTGGTGCTGCTGTTCTTCCTCTTCCGCGAAGACGCTGACGAAGAGCTCCTCGTCGCATTGGGACTGCTCCTCATCCTGTAGAGGCCTTGGCGGATCAGCGGCGCCTGGCCGGGGGTACGGCTTGTCATGCTGCATCACAAAAGGAACGCCCCCGCACCGTCTTTGGAACGGTACGGGGGCTTCGTGATCCTCTCTGCGCAGCACATGGGACGTCCATGGGGCGTGCGCGCCGTTTCAGGGCGTCTCCACCGGAGACACGAGCGTCCCATCAGGCAAGGTGAAATCCGACGAGAACGAGGACGAGGCATCCAAAGTCGGAGAGGCCATCCGATAGACCGTCTCTCCGTCCAGGAGTTTCTCTGCCGCCACCAGCAGTCCCGTATCCACGCTCACCCAATAGCGCATGGAATAACCGTCGCGCTCCTCCGCTTCTACATAGATGCATTCCGTGTTGGAGATCATCTGATACCCGGCAGCCGTGATATCCTCCACCGGCAGAGCCAGGACTTCTTCATAAGTGGGGATATCCTGTTCGTCGTCTGCAGAGACGGTATCCGCCGGGCCGCTGTATACCTCGCTGTATCCATCATACCAGATATAGGTGGTCACACCGTTGGTGACGGCATGACGGACCCTGCCATCCGGCAGTGTCCGATCCACGCGGGTACGGCCATCTCCTACAGCCACAGAGACACTGTAAGAACCGCTGCCGCCATCCCAGAACTGTTCTATCCAAATGGTGCGGCGGTACTGTGCCGGCCGCTCCAGGGTGGCGATGGCCGCCTGGACGGTCTCCGGCGTCACCTTCACCACTGTCAGATCCCCGCCCGGAGCGGAGGCGTCACCGGTCCCATCCGCCGCCTCGGTATCGTCAGGCAGGACGAGCCGTGTGGATCTGTGCAGGCCGCCCAGCAAGGTCATCGCCACAGCCAGCACCACCAAAACGATGGTGCCTGCAGTGATCCAATTCATCCTCCGTCTATCCATGCCTGCTCTCCTCCCTGCCAGCTGTCACCGCTCCGATGGGACCGATGATGCCCTGTCAGGCTCCAAACTCCTCCGGGCGCTCTGTCCGGAGGCCGAAATGCCACTCGATGGCGTCGGCGATGCGCACGCAAGCCCGGCCGTCACCATAGGGGTTCACGGCATGCGCCATCTCCTCATAGGCCTGCCGGTCATGGATCAGCCGCTGTGCCATTGTCACGATATCGTCTTGGACCACGCCGCAGAGTTTCACGGTCCCTGCGGCTACGGCCTCTGGCCGCTCTGTCTCGCGGCGCATCACCAGCACGGGCTTGCCCAGTGCGGGCGCCTCTTCCTGGAGCCCGCCGGAGTCGGTCAGTACGAGATAGCTGCGTGCCATAAGGTTATGCATATCATCAGCAGGCAGCGGATCGATCAGATGGACTCGGGGCGCGCCCCGCAGGTATTTGTCCACTGCTTCCCGTACCACGGGGCTCAGGTGCACCGGATAGACCAGCTCCACGTCCGGATCCTCCTCGGCAATCTGCCGCAGGGCCAGCATGATGTTGCGCATCGGCTCTCCATAGTTCTCACGGCGGTGGCAGGTCACCAGCAGGATCTTCTTCTCCCCATAGAGCAGACGGTCCAGCTTTTCATTGGAGAAGCGGTGATCTTCCCGCACCGTCGTGTGCAGCGCGTCGATCACTGTGTTGCCCGTGACGAAGATGCCCTGGGAGATCCCCTCCCGCAAGAGATTCTCCCGGTTATTGGCCGTCGGGCAGAAGTACAGGTCCGCGATGGCAGAGACCAGTTTACGGTTCATCTCCTCTGGAAAGGGAGAATACTTGTCATATGTTCGCAGACCTGCCTCCACATGTCCCACAGGCACTTGGTGATAAAAAGCCGACAGCGCCCCTGCAAAAGTGGTCGAAGTATCTCCATGGACCAAGATCATATCCGGCTTGAGCGCCTCGATGGCCGCGTCCATCCCCAGCAGGCATCTGCTGGTGATGGATGAGAGGGTCTGCCGCGGGGTCATGATGTCCAAGTCTCGATCCGGCTGGATATGGAAGACCTCCAGCACGCTGTCGAGCATCTGCCGGTGCTGGGCCGTGACGCAGCACAGGCTTTGTATCCCCGCCCTGCTGGAAAGCTCTTTTACCAGCGGAGCCATCTTGATGGCCTCCGGCCGGGTGCCGAACACGCTCCTGATCCGCAGTTTCTCCATCATTGATCCTCCTCTTCTTCCCAGGCCCCAGGCCGCTGGTCGGGGCCGTTGTCCTCCTCGTGCTGCGCCTCTGACACGGTGTCAGCAATCGGCCGACCGCCGCTATGGTCGCCGTGCTCTTTCAAGCCCTCCAGCTCCTCTTTCAGCTCTTCCCGCAGCTCCTCTTTGACTTCCTTGGGGAACACCACGCGGGCGGCCACCACCGCCACGATACACAGCGCCGCGAAAAACAGCATCGCACGCTGTTCTCCTCCAGTGGTCAGGACCACCGCGCTCAGGCCCAAGATCGCAGAGATCACATACAGCGTGGCCACTGCCTGCTTCTGATTCAGGCCCATGTCGATGAGCCGGTGGTGGATGTGGCTGCGGTCGGCATGCATAGGGCTCTGCCCGTGGGCGATGCGGCGGATGAAGGCAAACGCCGTATCGAAGATCGGCAGGCCCAAGATGAGGAACGGTACCACGAAGGAGATGACCGCGTAATATTTGAACAGCCCCTGGATCGACATCGTGGCCAGGATATAGCCCAAGAACGTCGCCCCAGTGTCTCCCATGAACATCTTGGCCGGGTTCATGTTGTAGGGCATGAATCCCACGCAGGCCCCCACCAGGGCCGCCAGTACGATCGCCACCTGCCCCGGTGCGCCGCTCACCAGAGCGATGACCAGCATGGTGGTGGCCGAGATGGCAGAGACGCCGTTGGCCAGACCGTCCAGGCCGTCGATCAGGTTCACCGCATTGGTGATGGCCACGACCCAGAGCACAGTGACCGGCACTGCCAGGTCGCCCAGCACCCAGTAGAGGTCCTCCGAGAAGATATTGGGATTGGAAAAGGCCAGGATGGTGACTCCGTGTGTGGCCGGTATGGCCGCCGCCACGATCTGCACCACGAATTTCAGCATGGCAGGCAGCGCCATGATATCGTCCACCACGCCCAGCACCACGATGATGACTGCCCCCAAGAGGATGCTCTGCATCTGCACATCCCCTCGGATGTGCGCGAACAGGAGGATGCTCACCATGAAGCCGCTGAAGATGGCCAAGCCGCCCAGGCGGGGGATCGGTACCTTATGCATACGGCGGGCGTCCTTGGGCACGTCGATGGCGCCCACTTTATAAGCGAACGTCTTGACCACAGGCGTCATCAGGAAGCTGACCACCAGTGCCACCAGCAAGGCCAGGATCACATAGACGATCAGCTGATTCTCGAATACCATGTCGCTCCTCCGTCAACGGGGCAGGAACCCCACTTTTTTGTAGACCTTGGCCACCGTCCGGTCCGCCACGCGGGAAGCCCGTTCCGCGCCGGCGCGATAGACGCCTTCCAGATACGCTTTATCCGCCAGGAGGCGCTCTGTCTCCTCCCGGATGGGACGCAGCAGCTCCACCACGGCCTCACCCACTGCGGCCTTGAAATCGCCGTATCCATGTCCGGCGAACTCCCGTTCGATCTCCTCGAAGGTGCGGCCCGTTGCTACGGAATAGATCTGCATCAGATTGGACACGCCCGGCTTGGACTCGGGATCGTAATGGACGCTGGCCTCGGAATCCGTGACGGCCTTTTTGAACTTGCGCATGATATCCTCCGGCCGCTCCAACATATAGACACAGCCGTTCTGATCTTTGTCAGACTTAGACATCTTGCTCGTTGGAGAAGTCAAGCTCATCACGCGGGCGCCCACCTTGGGGATGTACGGTTCCGGGAGCTTGAACACATCGCCATAGATCCCATTGAAGCGAGTGGCCACGTCTCGGCACAGCTCCACATGCTGCTTCTGGTCGCCGCCAACCGGCACGAGATCCGCCTGATAGATCAAGATATCCGCAGCCATCAGCGCAGGATAGGTGAACAGTCCTGCGTTGATATTGTCTGCGTTTTTGGCGGATTTGTCCTTGAACTGCGTCATCCGGGAAAGCTCGCCGAACATCGTATAGCAATCCAGCACCCAGGCCAACTGCGCATGGGCCGGCACATGAGACTGGACGAACAGCGTATTCTTCTCCGGATCCAATCCGCTGGCGATATAGGCGGCTACCTGTGTCAGCGTGTGGCGCCGCAGCTCCGCAGGCACTTGACGGACTGTGATGGTATGCATGTCCGCCAGCATATAATAACAGTCATATTCGTCAGCCAGGGCCGCCCAGTTCCGGATCGCGCCCAAATAAGAGCCCAGCGTCAGATCGCCAGATGGCTGGATGCCGCTGAGGATCCTCTTCTTCTGCATCTCGTTTTCCATAGTTTGGAACACCTCGAATCCCTTCATTGGAAGCGCTCAGTCAAAAGAGCGCAATTTAACTTGTATAGTTTATCACAAGCATCTGGAAAGTGCAATGGACAAAACCCATCGTCCCTATGCAGGCCAAGTGCCGATGGAGCGCAGCACCGTCCCGCCAGATCGTGCGCCTCTCCTCGGGAGGCAGCAGGCCCTCTGTCTCCAGAGCACCGGTACATGCCGGAGCATCAGTCGGGATATCTCCTGTTTGGATGTCATATCTCCGCCCGCCGCCCTCCATCCGCAGCCATATCGTAACAAAAATGGATGAAAACCACAACGTCAGCCTTGACAATCTCCGGTGGAGCGGTAATAATGTAGTTTGTTATATCAGGAATGATCCCATCATGGAGGTATGTTCATGGCGATCGATCAAACATTTTTCGAGGAGATGGAGGCTCGCATCCCCAAGGGGAAGGTCCGGACCCGATTCGCTCCCTCTCCTACGGGCTATATGCATGTGGGCAACCTGCGCACCGCTCTGTATACTTGGCTCATTGCGCGGCATGCGCACGGCACTTTCATCCTCCGCATCGAGGATACCGACCAGGGCCGCTTGGTAGAGGGCGCCACGGACGTCATCTACCGCACGCTGGCTGAGTGCGGGCTCGACCATGACGAGGGGCCCGATGTGGGCGGTCCTGTCGGGCCCTATATCCAGTCCGAGCGCCGCGAGCTCTATCGTAAGTATGCGCATCTGCTGGTAGAGAAAGGGGCGGCCTATTACTGCTTCTGTGAAAAAACGGAGTCTGAGGAAGACTCCGGCGACTTCGACCGCGCGGATGATCCCTGCCGTGATCTGCCGCCCGAGGAAGTCCAGGCGAACCTGGCTGCCGGGAAGCCATACGTCATCCGCCAGCGGATCCCCCATGAGGGGACGACCACCTTCCACGATGTGACCTTTGGGGACATCACCGTGGAGAATGCCACACTGGACGATCAGGTGCTCTTGAAGCGGGACGGACTGCCGACCTATAACTTCGCCAACGTGGTGGACGACCACCTGATGGGCATCACCCACGTGGTCCGCGGCAGCGAGTATCTGAGCTCCGCCCCGAAGTATGATCTGCTCTACAAAGCTTTCGGCTGGGATATCCCCACCTATGTCCACTGCTCTCCTGTCATGCGCGATCAGCACAACAAGATGTCCAAGCGCCATGGCGATCCCTCCTATGAGGACTTGATCGCGCAGGGATATCTGACTTCCGCGGTCCTCAATTATGTGGCGCTGTTGGGTTGGGCGCCCAAGGGCGCGTACAGCGAGCAGGAGATCTTCTCCCTGGACGAATTGGTGGAGGTGTTCGATATCGCGGGGATCTCCAGGTCTCCTGCAATCTTCGATATGGCCAAACTGGACTACTTCAACGCCACCTACCTGCGCGCGTTGCCTGCAGAGACCTTCGCACAGGTGGCGGAGCCCTATATCCGCGAGAGCGTGAAGGACCCGCGCTTCGATACCGCCGCCATCGCGTCTCTGCTCCAGGCCCGCTGTGAAAAGCTGACGGATATCCCGGAGAAGGTGGATTTCTTCGACCGCCTCCCCGATTATGACGTATCGTCCTTCACCAACAAGAAGTCTAAGACCAACGCTGAGATCTCCCAGTCCATGTTGGAAGCTGTGATCCCGGTCCTGGAAGCTCTTCCGGACTGGACCCAGGAGTCTGTCCATGATGCTCTGGTGGGAACTGCGGAAAAGCTGGGCGTGAAGAACGCCACGCTCATGTGGCCTGTGCGGATCGCCGTAGCCGGCAAGCTCGTGACACCTGGCGGTGCTGTCGAGCTGTGCCATATCTTAGGTCGTGAGGAAACGCTCCGCCGCCTCGGCCTTGGCCTCGAGAAACTCCGGGCTTGAACGATCTCCCGATATTCCATTCAAGAAAGGATCTTGTCATCATATGAGCAATCTCACGATCCCCGCCGGCTATAAGATGCCGCTGACCAACAATGAACTCCAACGGGCCATCGAGCTGATCCACCGGGAGTTCCAACACAGCCTGACGGTCCGTTTGAACCTGCACCGGGTCTCGGCTCCTCTCTTCGTGGACGGTAAGACCGGCCTGAACGACGACCTCAATGGCGTCGAGCGTCCTGTGACGTTCGACATCCCCGATGTCGGCACCGACGGTCAGGTGGTCCACTCCCTGGCCAAATGGAAGCGTCTCGCCCTGAAACGGTATGAGTTCAAAGTGGGCACCGGTCTCTATACCGACATGAACGCCATCCGGCGGGACGAAGTGGTGGACAACCTCCACTCCATCTATGTGGATCAGTGGGACTGGGAAAAGCACATCGACCCGAAGAACCGCACGCTACTCTATCTGAAAGAGACGGTCCGCGACATCGTGGGCGCTATCTGCGACACTTCCGCGGCCCTGCGGAACGCTTTCCCCGTGCTGACTTTCCGGCCTGACCGAGACGTGTACTTCATCACGACCCAGGAACTGGAGGACCGCTTCCCGGATCTGACGCCCAATGAACGGGAGACAGAGATCTGCCGCAAGCATCACACTGTGTTCCTGATGCAGATCGGCAAGACCCTCAGATCCGGTACCAAGCACGACGGCCGGGCGCCGGATTATGATGACTGGGAGCTCAACGGTGATATCCTCATGTGGAACCCTGTGCTGGAACGCAGCTTCGAGCTTTCTTCCATGGGCATCCGGGTAGACGCCGCCGCTTTGGACCGGCAGTTGGAACTGGCCGGCTGCAACGAGCGCCGCAAGCTGCCCTTCCACCAGATGCTGCTCAACGGTGACCTCCCCCAATCCATCGGCGGCGGCATCGGCCAGTCCCGGCTGTGCATGCTGCTGATCGGGACCTGCCATATCGGTGAGGTCCAAGTGAGCTTGTGGGACCACGAGACTGTGGAGGCCTGCGAAAAGGCCGGCATCACATTGCTTTGAGGGCGGTCGTATCCCCAGATCAGACAAAACGAGAGAGACCGGGCGCCGGCTCATGAGCCGGCGCCCGGTCTCTTTATCATCCGGTCATCCCCGCATCTCGCACAGATGCAAGACCTTTTGGACATCTCGGTCAGCGCCCAATATGAACAGCGTCTCATCCGCTCGGAACTCATGGTCCGCACCGGGGATGGGCGTCACCTGGCCCTCACGTTTCGTGGCCAAGATATTGATCTTATATTTCTGACGCACGTTCACCTGGACGATGCTCCGGCCCACCCATGCCTCCGGAACGGAGATCTCGTAGATGGCATGGTCTGGTGTCAGTTCCACATAGTCGAAGATATGATCTGCGCTGTACCGCACCGCCGCCCAGGAGGCCATCTGCCGCTCCGGATAGATCACATCGTCCGCTCCGTTGCGCAGGAGGAACTTCATATGGACGTCCCGCGCGGCCCTGGCCAATACGAAGGGCGCACCATAGTCCTTCAGGAGCGCCGTGGTCTCCAGTGAGCTCTGGAAATCGTCCCCGATCGCCACCACGCACAGGTCGAAGTTCCGCACGCCAAGAGAGGCGATGAACTTCTCATTGGTGCTGTCACCGATCTGTGCATTGGTGACATAAGGCAGAGCATCGTTCACGCGCTCCTCATCCTTATCGATGGCCAGCACCTCATGGTGCAGGTCCAACAGCTTTTGAGCCATATGCCGGCCAAAACGCCCAAGGCCGATGAGCAGTACAGATTTGGTAGCCATGATATCCTATCCTTTCTATCCTACAGTGATGAGTTCCTGCGGGAGCTGCGCAGGCGTAGACGTGCTGGGCATGACCGCATAGACCAAGGTCAGGCCGCCCACGCGCCCAAAGTACATAAGGAACACCAGCAGCAATTGGGAAGGTGCGCTCAGATCAGCGGTGATGCCCATGGAGAGCCCTACGGTCCCGATGGCAGAAGCCGTCTCGAACAGGGCATCCGAGAGGGCCACTCCATCCATACAGCTCAGGAACATTCCGCCGAAGATCGTCATCATGATGTACAGGAAGCCGATGGCCACAGCGCTGTGCAGCACCTCTTCTCGCAAGCGCCGGCCAAAGCACTGGATGCTGCTCCGCTTGCGGAACACCGCACCGGCCGCCAAGAAGAACACTGCCAGTGTAGTAGTCTTGAATCCGCCAGCAGTGGAGCCTGGCGAACCACCGATCAGCATCAGCAGCGTGATGAGCATCTGGCTGGGGCCGCTGAGCTGTGTCAGGTCCACGGTATTGTATCCGGCGGTACGGGGCGTGACGGACTGGAACGCTGCCGCCCAGCCCCGCTCGCTCGCAGAGAGCCCCTGCCATTGCGGCAGCTGGAACTCGTAGCAGTAGAAAAACACGGCTGGCAGCACCAGGAGCAGTGCCGTCACCGTCAGGATCAGCTTGCTCTGGAGGCGGTAGCTGCGCAGATGCCAGCGGTGTTCCACGATATCCTGCCATGTGAGGAACCCGATGCCGCCTAAGACGATCAGCAGCATGACCGCAAGGTTCACCACAGGGTCGCCCGTGTATCCCGTCAGAGAGACGAAAGGCGCTTCCTCCGTACCCAGCAGATCGAATCCTGCATTGCAAAAGGACGAGACCGCGTGGAACACTGCATACCAGAGTCCACGCAGGAGACCCACCTGCGGACAGAACCGCAAAGCCAGCATCACCGCGCCCAGCCCCTCTATCAAAAACACGGTCCGCAGGATGAAGCCTGTCATCCGGACGATCCCGCCCATCTGATGGGCCGAGATGGACTCCTGCATGACCCAGCGCTGCTTGAGCCCGATCTTCTTGCCCGAGAACATCGTGATGGCGACCGCCGCAGTCACCACGCCCATGCCGCCCACTTGGATCAGCATCATGATCACGAATTGGCCGAAAGTCGTCCAGTATGATCCCGTGTCCTGCACTACCAGGCCTGTCACGCAGGTGGCGGACGTAGCAGTGAAGAGTGCCTCCAAGAAAGAGGCGTTCCCCGGTCCGCGGGTGGCGAAGGGCAGCATCAGCAGCCCCGTCCCCAATAAGATCAAAAGCGCGAAGCCGATCAAGATGATCTGGGCCGGCATGATGCGCTTATGTTTCCAGAAAAGCAAATCGCTCCATCTCCTCTTCTTTGATGGTCCTATCCTACCATGTATCCAGCCGTTGTGGAGTCAAGGCTCCATAAAGAAACAGCGCTGCGTCATCAAGGATCTTGCCCCATCCATACCCGCCGCTCAGTCGCAGACCGATACGGTGCCCGCCGGATCCGCTTCCAAAAGGGCGGCTCCGACGGGCACTGCATCAGTCAGAGAAGGGGACGCCTTCAGTGCAGCAGTTCGTCTGCCAACGCGTCCGCAAGAGATTCCAGGCTGCGGCGCTGCGCCTCTTTGACAGAGGACTTCAGGCTCACCGTCCCCTCCAGCACCCGCATCTCCTTCATCTCATCCAATGTCTTGCTCATGAGCATCCCAGACCGGGCGGCCCAGGTGCCGTTCTCGATGAGCGCCACTGTGCGTCCCCGCAGGCCATGGTTCGCCAGGTCTCGCAAAAAGTTCTCCATGGGGGTATAGATCTCACCGTTATATGTGGCAGAAGCCAGGACCAGATGGCTGCACCGGAAGGCTTCGCTCACCAGATAAGAGACATCCGTCCCAGAGACATCGTACATCGCGATGCCCTTCACGCCGCGTTCCGCCAGCCGGGCCGCAAGGAGGTCAGCGGCATTCTCCGTATGTCCATAGATAGAGCCGCAGAAGATCGCCACCGCCCGATCTTCCGGCGTATAGGTACTCCAGCGCTGGTATTTCTCCAGGAACCAACCGATGTCCTGCCGCCAGACAGGACCGTGGAGCGGGCAGAGACACTGGATATCCAGCCCAGCCGCGCGCTTGAGCAGGGATTGGACCTGCGCGCCGTATTTCCCGACGATGTTTGTATAATACCGGCGGGCTTCTCCAAGCAACTGGTGTTCGAAATCGATCTCATCGGCGAAAAGGTTCCCGTTGATCGCGCCGAAGGTCCCGAACGCATCAGCCGAGAAGAGGACCTTATCGGTGACGTCATACGTCACCATAGCTTCCGGCCAATGGACCATCGGAGCCATGAGGAACGTGAACGTATGGCGCCCGGTGGTCAGCGTATCGCCCTCCTTGACCACCACGGTGCGCCCCTCCAAGTCGCAGTCGAAGAACTGGCCGATCATCGCGATGGTCTTGACGTTCCCCACCACCTGCACCCTGGGCCAGCGGCGCAGCAGCTCGCCCAAAGTCGCACAGTGGTCAGGCTCCATATGGTCCACCACCACATAGTCCAGTTCCCTCCCCGCCAAGGCGAAGATCAGGTTCTCGAAGAAGCGCTCGCCCACAGCCTGATCCACCGTATCCAGCAGGACGGTCTTTTCATCCAAGACCAGATACGAATTGTAAGAGACGCCGTTCGGGACAGGATACACGTTCTCGAAACGCGCCAGCCGGCGGTCAGATGCCCCCAGCCAATACAGGTCGTCGTGGATGTTGTAGACACAGTGCATATGTTACTCCTTTTCTTAAGACGTCGCTTTTTATGACAAAGCGGTGCAGCCCAATACTACACCGCTTTGCATATCTCGTCAAGTCTCCTTGCCTTTATATCTCGTCAATATCTGCTCATCTTGGGCACGCTGCTCCTCCAGGGCCTCCTGGAGCAGCATATCCTTGACTTTCATCAAGCGGGTCGTGGTAGCCCGGTCGTTCTCATCCAGCTTCATCGTGATATACCGGATGGATTCCTGGGTATTGGGGATGACCACGTACTCCAAGGCATTGACCCGCCGGCGGGTCTTCTCGATCTCCTCGGCCATGAGCTGGGCAGACTTCTCGATCTCTGCCAGCTTGAGCATCTTCTGGAACACGTTCCCCAAAGCCGCCACGGCAGTATCCAGCTCGCCGGAGGTCGCCGCGAATCCATAGGGATAGATATCTGCGTCCGACTGGGTCTTGGTCTGGAAGTGATAGACGGGGACGTTGACAGACATGATGTTCTGGCTGGTCATCGTCAGCTCCACGCTCTGCTTGGGATAGAGCAGCGCCTGCTCCATCGCCTGGGAACCCATGATGGCAGCGGCCACTGTGAACGAGCCGTGGACCGTCATCAGCTCCTCTTCTACTTCGGCACGGAGCGCACGGACCTCCCGTACCGTGTCCAGGAACTGCTTCATCAGCTCGTCCCGTTTGTCCTTGAGCAGCTTGTGGCCCCGCTGGGCAGTGCGCAGCTTGCCCTTCAGACGTGTCAGCTCCATCCGGGTGGGGTTGACCGTGATGTTCGGCATGGATTATCCCCTCCTTCTTCTAAAGAGATCCCGTATGCAAAAGGGCGACATCCTCATGATGACCGCCGCTGCGGTCGGATACCTCTCCCCTGCAAGCCGGGCGGTGGAGACTACGGCTCTCCTCCCCGGACTCACGCCTCGTCATCCTTCTTGGGCCAATACTTCTCGATATATTCCGGCTTGATCCGCTTCAATTCGCTCTTCGGCAGGATAGAGAGCAGCTCCCACCCAAGATCCAGCGTCTCTTCGATCGAGCGGTTCTCGTCATATCCCTGGTTCACGTATCGCTTCTCGAATTCATCGGCGAATTTGGCATACAGCAGGTCCGTTGGGGTGAGGGCCGCTTCACCCAAGATGCTCATGAGCTCTTTGTTATCTTTGCCTGTAGCATAGGCTGCGAAGAGCTGGTTCATGGTACCTGCGTGGTCCTCCCGGGTCTTTCCCTCGCCGATGCCCTTGTCCTTCAACCGAGAGAGGCTGGGCAGCACATCCACAGGAGGATGGATCCCTTGGCGATACAGCGCCCGGCTGAGGATGATCTGCCCCTCGGTGATATATCCCGTCAGATCCGGGATGGGGTGGGTCTTGTCGTCCTCCGGCATGGTGAGGATGGGGATCAGCGTGATGGAACCGGGCTTCCCAAGCTGCCGCCCGGCCCGCTCGTACATCTGGGCCAAGTCGGTATACAGGTATCCCGGGAAGCCGCGGCGGCCGGGGACCTCCTTCTTGGCGGCGGAGACCTCACGCAGCGCCTCAGCATAGTTGGTGATGTCGGTCATGATGACCAACACATGCATCCCCTTCTCGAATGCCAAGTACTCTGCGGCGGTCAGGGCCATGCGAGGCGTGCTGATGCGCTCGACGGCCGGGTCGTTGGCCAAGTTGGAGAAGAGCACGGTCCGGTCGATGGCGCCTGTGCGGCGGAATTCGCTGACGAAGAACTCAGACTCTTCGAACGTGATGCCGATAGCGGCAAACACCACGGCGAAGTTCGATCCGTCATCTCCCAATACTTTGGCCTGGCGGGCGATCTGCGCCGCCAGATTGGCATGTGGCAGACCGGATCCAGAGAAGATGGGCAGCTTCTGGCCACGGACCAGGGTGTTCAAGCCGTCGATCGTGGATATCCCGGTCTGGATGAATTCGTTGGGATAGTCACGTGCCGCCGGGTTCATCGGCAGGCCGTTGATATCCCGGTATTCCTCCGGCAAGATATCCGGACCACCGTCGATCGGTTCGCCCATACCGTTGAAGACACGGCCCAGCATATCTGCGGAGACGCCCAGTTGGAGCGGATGGCCCAAGAAGCGGACTTTGGCGTCCGCCAGGTTGATGCCTGCAGCAGACTCGAACAGCTGGACCACGGCAGTATCGCCATTGACCTCCAGCACCTTGCCGCGGCGCACAGAGCCGTCCCGCAGCTCCACTTCCACCAACTCGTCATATGTGACGCCCTCTACCATGCGGACCATCATCAGCGGACTGACGATCTCCTCCACCGTCCTGTATTCGCGGATCATGCGTCCTCACCTCCTTGAGCTGCCACTTCTTCGATCTCCTTCTCCATCTCCGCCTCGATCTGCTGATACACCTGGACATATTCCTCAGCGGGCACGCTCTTGGCGCGGCCGATCTTCTCCCTCGCGGGGATGGCAAAGAGGGCCGTGGCGGATGCGCCCTTGGCGATGGCGGCCCGGCAGAGCGCCTCGTAGTGCAAGATCATGGCCAAGAGCTTCTCCTGCCGGTCATAGCTGGAGAACCCATCCACATCGGTGAACGCGTTCTGCTGCAGGAAGTCCTCCCGGACCATCCGGGCCACCTCCAGCGTCAGCTGGTCACCAGGCGAGAGCGCATCTTTTCCCACCAGTTGGACGATCTCGTTCAGGCTGGACTCGCTCTGCAGGATGCTCATGGCCTTGCCGCGATCTTCCATGAAAGCCGGACCCAAGTTCTCATCGAACCAAGGCTTGAGAGAGTCCAGATACAGCGAATAGGAGTTCAGCCAGTTGATGGCTGGGAAATGCCGCTTATAAGCCAGAGACGAATCCAATGCCCAGAACACTTTCACGATGCGCATGGTGGCCTGGGACACCGGCTCAGAGAGGTCGCCGCCAGGCGGCGACACGGCGCCCACGGCCGTCAGGCTGCCGCGCCGCTCGTCAGAACCGATGCACTCCACGCTGCCAGCCCGCTCGTAGAACTGTGCCAAACGGGAAGCTAGATACGCGGGATATCCCTCCTCACCGGGCATCTCCTCCAAACGGCCGGACATCTCGCGCAGTGCCTCGGCCCAGCGCGAGGTCGAGTCCGCGATGACAGCCACGTCATAGCCCATATCGCGGAAATATTCTGCGATGGTGATACCGGTATAGACGCTGGCCTCACGGGCGGCCACAGGCATATCGGAGGTATTCGCGATCAGAACGGTCCGCTTCATCAGAGACTCCCCGGTACGGGGATCCTTCAGCTCAGGGAATTCCCGCAGCACGTCGGTCATCTCGTTGCCGCGCTCGCCGCAGCCGATGTAGACCACGATGTCCACATCGGACCACTTGGCCAGCTGATGCTGCACCACCGTCTTGCCGGATCCAAAGGGGCCAGGGACTGCCGCCGTACCGCCTTTGGCGATGGGGAACAGCGTGTCGATGATCCGCTGGCCGGAACACAGCGGCCGCTTGGGAGGATATTTATGCTGGTAAGGACGGCCCACACGCACAGGCCACTTTTGTGCCATCGTCAAGGGGATCTCCGTGCCAGCATCTGTGGTCAAGACCGCAATGGGATCCAAGACCGTATAGGCACCTGCCGCCGCGATCTTGGTGATGGTCCCGCTGAGAGCAGGGGGCACCATGATCTTATGGAGCACTACCTCCGTCTCCGGAACGGTCCCGATGATATCGCCGCCGATGACCTTCGTACCAACAGCCACCGTTGGCGTGAAATCCCACTTTTTCTCATGGTCGATGGCCGGGACCTCCACACCGCGGGTGATGCAGGGGCCCACCTTCTCCACGATCTTCTCCAGAGGACGCTGGATGCCATCATAGATCCCCTCGATCATCCCAGGGCCCAGTTCCACGCTCATCGGCGCGCCAGTGGTCTCCACTACAGCGCCGGGGCCCAGGCCAGAGGTCTCCTCATAGACCTGGATAGACGCAGAATCCCCTTTCATGGTCAAGATCTCACCGATCAAACGCTGAGGTCCCACGCGGACCACATCAGACATGTTGGCGTCCGCGAGGCCCGTGGCCACCACCAGCGGCCCGGATACTTTCACAACTTTACCGCTCAAAGTTCACACGACCTTCTTTCAGGATAGATTCGCCCGGGAATGGCCGTACGATAGGACGACTCACAAGATGTCCGCACCGACGGCCCGCTCGATCGCCCGCTGGATATTGGCCTTCCCGATCCCAAGGGAGCCCGCTCTGCCGGGGATGAGGATGATGGCCGGCCGCAGTTCATCCTTATAGCGGGCGATCACATCATCCATATCTTTGGCCAGCTGCTCCGTGAGATAGATCACCGCGCAATCTGTCCGAGCCAGTTCCCGGACTTTCTCTTTAGCCTCTTCCGCATCAGTGACAGGATAGGCATCCAGTCCCAGGGCCCGGAAGCCCATGACGGAATCCCAATCTCCCACCACCGCGATCCGATATCTCGTCGCCATACATCCACCGCCTTACACATAACTCGCCCGGAGACGGGAACGGATCACGTCCGCGGGAAGTCCAGCCCCGCGCCCCATCAGCAGGATGCGCAGATCCACATATTCCGTCTCCCGCGCAGCCAGATAGGCCACCAGCGGCGCTTCGCCGAAAGCCACGTACTGTGCTCCGGCCAAATAGTCTGACACCGCATCGTCGCACAGCTTCTCGAAAGCGGTGAGCGCACCGCTCTTGAGTGCTTCGGCACCGGCTTCCGCCGCAGCGGCGAAACGCGTGGGAGCATACAGCTCCATCAGCCCCGCGCCCCGGCCGGCACTGACGGCTAAGATAGACTCCGGCGCTATGCTGCCCCCTTCAAAGAGGACGCCCTGCAAGAATTCCGGGCCTTTGCCCATCCGCAGGGTGCGGACCAGGATCCGCAGATCTGCCGCGTCGATCTGGGCCATCACATAGCCCTGCAGGAACGCACTGCCCGTGTCTTCTGCCAGGGCCGACAGGTCTTTATAATACCAGCGGTCCAGGACGATATCGGAAAGCTGGGGATCACGAGTCGTATCCAGCACTTCACGCGCCTCCGCGGCAGCGGCAGCCAGGATAGGGGACAGAGCATCATAATTGCCCGTTCGGACTGCCTCCCGCACGTCTTCGGCCGGCACACGCCCCATATCCATCATCATCGCAGACGGATCTGCTCCCATGGCTTCCGCTTTGAGGACCGCCTTCAAGTTGTGATAATCATATTTCGATCTGAAGATATCGATATATCTGATATCCGGCGCGCCGTCGGCAAGGTCGGTCAGCACGCCCTCGCGGACGGCCGATAAGGCTTCGTCCAGTGCCTCCGGGTCGCGGATGGACAGAGGCGGATAACCATGCTCCTCCAGGAGCTTCACGGCCTCTTCGTCGCTCTTGGCCTCCAATATCTGTTCCAGCTGCTCCCGCGTGAGCAGCTGGTTCTCCATCGCCTTGACGCGCGCAGAGATCACCAGATGATCTGTGTCTTTGATTCGTTTCGACAAGACGCTTCCTCCTCGTCATGCCTCCGGGAACAGCTGCTTCACCACCGCTCCCGTAGTCTCTGCCCGTTGCAGGCGCACCAGCGTGTCGAACGCGCAGTTCACCTCTACGCTGCCCTTGGAGAGGATGAACCCGCCCTGGATGGGCCGTGTCTCCTCTGAGAGCGTCAGCATGGCAGTGCCCTTGGCGATGGCCGTGACACCTACCGCCACCTTGCTGAGCAATGCACCTACCTTGGACTCGTTCAGTTCCTTCGGCAGATCAGGTGCTGCCGCCTGCGCCAGCAGTTCGTTGGCTCTGGACACCGCGGCCTTTCCGATCCGCTCCCGGTCGCCGGGCGAGAAGATGACGCTGCCTTGGCCATCGGGAGCGGCACGGACCAACAGCTGGGCCAGGACCTCGATGCACCGCTCTTCCGGCATGGTGCACAAGAGCTCCAGTGCCCGGTCATAGGCCTTCTCGACCATCTCCTGCTTGGCCGCCAGGATCACCTTTCGGGACTCCATCTGTGCCACACTGACCAGCCGCTCCTCCCGCTCGGCGGCAGCCTTCTGGCCGCGCGCCGCCAGGTCCGCGGCCTCGGCGTCCGCTTGGGCGCGGTATCCTGCGGCGATCTTCTCCGCCCGCAGCTTGGCATCCGCCAAGACACGGTCGATCTCCGCCTGGGTATCTGCATCGATGCGGGCCGTGATCTTTTCGATTCCGTTCATTCCGGTCTCCTCTTCCCCACTGGGTCAGCCGATATTGATGATCATCAGCATCGAGGCCAGCAAGGACAAGATGGCATAGAACTCCACCGTGATGCACAGCACCATGCCCTTCGACCAATGGTCCGGCTTCTTGGCGAGGATGTTGATGGAGCCAGCAGCCACACGCCCCTGGGCGATGGCGGAGAAGAGGCCGCCCAAGGCCATAGGCAAGCAGGCAGCGAAGTACCGCAGGCCCTCCTGCACGGACATATCCAAAGCAGAGCCGCCTCCCAGCAGTCCCATGCTATAGATGGCGAAGAACCACACCACCAGGCCATACAGGCCCTGAGTACCGGGGATGACCTGCAAGATCATGACTTTGCCGAACTTGGAGGGGTCCTGGCACAGCAGGCCCGCGCCCGCCTCACCGGCGATGCCGGTGCCCTTAGCAGAACCGATACCGGGGAGAACGGCCGCCAGGCCCGCGCCCAGCAGAGCCAGAGCCAATCCGCCGAATGCTTCAAAGAATCCCATGATGTTTTCCTCCTTAATCGTTTTCGATCTCGACGTATTTTGGATCCACGGCCAGAGGACGGAAGGGCTTCCCGCCATCCTCATAGAATTTACCGAAGTACTCCAAACACTGCAGCCGCAAGTCATGGACATAGCAGCCCAACAAGTTGAGTGCGAAGTTCAGCGTATTGCCCACCAAAGAGATGATGACGAAGATGACGATGTTCCCGGGGATGGCGCCCAGCGTATTGAACACCTGCGCGATGACAGACCCCGCCAGCATCAGCGCCATCAGACGGGAGTAGGACAAGATATCTCCGAAATAGCCTGTCACATGGTTATAGAGCGAGGCGAATATCCCGGTGATCTTCCCAAGCCCCTTCCCCGTGATCAGCGGACCAGCCACCACCAGGGCCACACCTATATAGAGCACCACATCCGTGACGCCCAGCGCCATCGATATGATGCCAGCGAATACCATCCACCAGGTGACCTCCTCCTGCACGGCATCCAGGATCTGGCCGCGGCGCAGTTTCCGGATGAAACTGATGGCCATGCCCGTGACGATCTGCACGAGGCCCAGACACAGCGAGCCCAGCAGGATCATCAACGTATCGTTGAGGGGCGTGAACAGGGCCGGCAGAGCGATATCCGCACCGGTCGTGAGCTTCGCCGCTTGAGTGATGAAGTCGCCGAAGAAACCACCGGTAAGCATCCCCATGAAGAACGTGCTGACACCACACAGCGTCATCAGGCTGAACAGATGGTCCGCTGTGCCTTTTGGCCGGTACTTCTTCGTGATGAAGATACCTGCCAAGATCATCAGCAGTCCATACCCCATATCTGCCATCATGACGCCATAGAACAAGATGAAAAAGGGCGCCATCAAGGGGTTTGGATCCACATTGTCATAGGCGGGGAGCGAATACATCTCCGTCACCATGTTCAGTGGACGCGTGAGCCAATTGTTCTTGAGCTGTACGGGGACGTCCGGATACTCCTCCGGTGTTGGATCGGCGGCTTCCCAGGCGCAGCCCATACGCTCCAGCAGCTGCTCTACGTCCTTGAGCCGTTCTGCCGGCACCCACCCCTCAAAAAAGGAGATGGTGCCGTCGGTCAGCAGCCGCTCTGCAGAGGCTTCTTTCGCCGCATCCGCCCGCAGCCGATCCGCATACACGCGCAATGCATCCCGGGCAGGAGCGCTGGCGGTGATAGCCGCCACGGCGCGCTCTTGGGCTTTGCGGTCGGCGGCGATCTGTGCGTCCAGGTCTCTTATCACCTGAGCAGCGGTACCGCTCGTCCCCTGGAAAGAGGTGAGGCTGAAATTCTTGCTGCGCAGGACCTCCATGGTCTGCTCCTCGTCCGCCCGATGGCAGATGAGAAGACAATAGCGCTGCTGTTTGTCCGCACTGATCTCCTGCACCTGTGCAGCGCAGTCTCCCAGTTCCACGTTCAGTGTGCCGATATCCACAGCTGCCGGGCAGGTGCCCAAACGGAACAGCACATGCTCTGTGCCCTCCGACCCCAGTGGCATCTCCAACTTTTCCCAGGGCAACAAGCTGGCACGGCGCGCTGCGAGGCGGGTCTCCTCGTTCTGGAGCCGGGCGAGCTGCTGGAGCTGCTCGCCCACCTCTCCGCTCACAGTCCTGGCCTCCTCCACCGTCTCAGCGCTGAGGAACTCCGCCTCTGTGATGGGATGGCGCTTGATGAACAAACCGTCTTTCATCCGCGCGTATCTCTCGATCGCCGCCAGTGCTGTGTCCACATCGCTGATCTCGCTTTTGGTAACGCTCAGGCGAGAGGTCTCTCGACGTACTAGCGCGGACCAAGCGGGGTCTTCCAGCTTCCCATCTGGTTCATTGATCTCCACACATCCTAAGCGGAGCAGTTCCCGCAGCAGCGTGTCCCGCTGATCGGCCATGGCCATGACCCGGAGCTTCTTCATTTTTACGATGGCCATATCAGTCTTTCACGACCCTTCCGACAATAAACTCAGCGGCCGCCTCCAAGTGTTTGGCCGCCTCTTCCCGCAGGGCCGCCGCCGTTTCCTCAGCAGCACGGCCGATCTGCGCAGACCGCTCTGCCGCCCGCTCTTCCGCCTGCTGCACCAATGCCTTGTTGTTCTGTGCTGCATCGGCACGCACCTGCTCCAAGAGCGCAAGGCCCGCTCGTTCCGCATCAGCGATGATCTGCTTCGCATCTGCCTCCGCAGCACTCTTGCGTTCCCGGTCCTTTCGTTCGACTTCCGTGACCTTTTCGATCGCTTCCAGGGACATCGTCTCTCACCTTCTCTCCCGCTGGTACTTCCCAGCGTCTCCCTCATGATGCCCTCGCGCCATCCAAACAGTTAGTGTCGCCCTCGAGCATCACGATCTTGGGCCGTCTCAAAATATCGCGTGGATTGAAATTTACTCACAGGATCTAGTATAGGCCTCCCTTTCTGTTGGTGCAAGGGGGACTTTCTCATCCAAGGGGCTTTTCTTCTTTTTATACAAGGATATCCAGATATTTTTGTGGAGCGGCGGCGTTGGACGCGTCTCGCTCCCGTCTTATTCTTCTGCGAAAGTGCCGCTCCTATGTGTGCTGGGCAGAATATCGGCTTACGGGCACAGGCGTCTCTCCGCCTCCCAATGGCAAAAGAGCCGGGCTACGCCCGGCTCTTTCTCAGTCATGCATCGATCTTTTCTTTGGCCTTTGCCAAAGAAGCCTCCAGCTCTTTGAGGTCCGTACCGGGACGGTCCATCGCGCGCGGGAGCTGGGCTAGCCCCACCTCCACCTTTCGCAGCTCTCCGGTCACATAAGCTGCTGTGGAGTCGAATGTCGACATCAAAGACTGATATTGGATCCGGAAACTGTCCACCACCTGCCGCAGTGTGGCCATGGTGGCCTCCTCCAGGTCAGCTGCCCGTTTGCGCGCCTCGCACTCGATCGCTCCGATCCGCTCTCGGAACTGCGCGTAAGCCGCCGCATCCGGACGCAGACGCTCAGTCTCCTCTGTGAGACGCTGCACTTCCTGGCAAAGAGGTTCCAGTTCTCTGCGCTGGGCAGACTCCCTCTCCAGCTCGGCTTGGATCCGGTCATACTCGCGCTGGAGCATCTCATTCTGGGCTTTCAGTTCCTCCAGCTGGCTCGCAAGAGATGCAGCCTCGGTCCGTAGCCCCTCGTTTTCCTGCTGAAGCTTTTCCTGGACAGCTGCCGCTGTCCGGGCCGCCTGCTCGATATAATCGATCACGTCCTGCTTGGCAAAACCGCCAAAGGTGACGCTCTTGAATGCATTCGTCTCCATCAGGCCTGTCGCTTCCTCCTCTCTTTCGACGATATCCCAACGATGATGTATGATTTTAGCACAGGGTCCGCTTTTTTACAAGTCCCATCCATCCCATATCCCCTCGGCCGTCACTTTCCTGTCTCCAAAGTATCGGCTATCGGGGCGCTCTCCTCCGCTATCCCCTGACCACCCATGATAATACTATTATTCGATGGAGCAGGGCAGATATGAGGCCACTGCCGAGAGAGACGCCATACAGTCCGGCAACATCTCAGCAGGGACAGTGGCCCTTCTACGGCATCGCAAGGTATTACAGGCCAGCTCCAACATATCGGACCTCGTGCGCTTGTCCATGCCCAAACAAGGCTCTTGATCGCAAGTGGAACAGATATCCTAACTGTGCAGCTGTGAGCAAGCAGCTGGGCCACCATCAGATATCGGCCATCGGAGACATATCCTTACATGTTACAAAGGAAGCAAACGCCCAGATCACAAAATATATCGCAGATATTATATCGTGAAGGAAAAAAGCCTTAATGACATAGACGTGACAAGAAGAGCGGCCTCACCAAGAGGCCCATTTTTGATACGCCGTGCACTCAATGTACGCTAAGCTGCGGGAATAAGGCTTCTGCTCCGCCAGAACATACAAAGAGACCGCTGAAATCTCATGAGATCAGCAGTCTCTTTGGAACAGACAGTCAAAATCGATAGTTTCTCATTCGCGGAAAATGCCGTCTGCGGGGAGGCTCACCAACCGCGAGCCCAGCACAGCGGGTCGTAGTTGGAAAGGAGGAGCAATGGAGCGGGCGGATGCCGTCTTTTTTGCCTCAGCCATAAAAAGACGTCGGAGCAAAGAGGACTTTGCTCCGACGTGGTACGCCCTGAGGGATTCGAACCCCCGGCCTTCTGGTCCGTAGCCAGACGCTCTATCCAGCTGAGCTAAGGGCGCGTGTCTCAAGGACAGCTTCATTATATTACCATGCTCTTTTCTAAAATGCAAGTCTTTTTTTAATTTATTTTTCTTTTTTGATAGCTTATCAAATTTTGGTCTGTGGGCAACTCGCTCCAGCTCCTTTCCTGACCTGCTCTCCCGCCTCGTCCTCGAAGCAGTACAGCTCGATCTCTCCATCGATCCCTATACCCAGCCGGAAACCTGCTATGGGCGGTCCCAGCAAGATCTCCTCGTACCTCCCCCCCATTTCCATGGCGTGGCATCCAACACTGTGACGCATAGCCGACGCAAATATCATCATCCTTCCAGCGGTGTTGCGGCCATCAGCCCTGCTCTTGGCCGCTCCCCATCGCGGCGCCGTTCGCTCCTGCCCTTTCAGACGCTCCCGGCACGCCCGCTGTCCGGCTTTCCCACTTGGGAAATGTATCCGGCTGCCCTATCCGGTCTTCATGCGAGTCGATGGACTCACCGCTGCGGCGCATCATATCAAACACCTGACAGATATTCTTTCATGAAAAAAAAGTTTAAATTGTGACGATTTCACAATTATTATCAAAATGTCTTTTTCCAGTGCCCAGGCTTTTTTGACAAATCAAGGACATGGACAAAGGATAAAAGCACGGCGTATCTCCTTTATCCTCATCGTGTCCATTAAAAAACGGCGGCTTTGAAATGGTCGATCTCAAAGCCGCCGTCTGGTTTCAGGTTCGGGCGCGTATCAACACAGCCGCCGACCCAACGGTTTTTTATATGCTGTTTCCATTGGCTGCGCCAGCTATGCAGCTTCTCTGCGGCCTTACGGGAAGTATCCCAGCGGATACCGACAGCCTCGTTTTCCGTGATCCCTCCTAAATAGCATCCCCATTTTGCGCCATTTTTTGGTACGAGATCGGTCCAGGTTCGGGGATGGCCTCAAGCCGGGCCATTGTTCCTTCCAAGGTCGTATTCGGCATCTTCCATCTCCAGCATTTCCAGAACCGCCGCGAGAGCGCCCATCCCTTCGCCAAGCAGCTGCTCCATCCAGTTCTCTGCAGTAGAAGCAGAAGTCTCGGCAACTTTTTCATCTACCATTTTTGCAGTCGTTCCTCGTTGACTGCCATCTGCTCCATACTTGCAGCCCCAAATATCTCTCCAAGGATTTCCACCTGCCGTTCAGTGCTGGTGTTGATCTGTGCCTCCGCAGCAGAGACAGAAGCTTCTTCAACGCTGGAGGCCTCGATCTCCTGGACCAGTTCCTCGGTTTTTTCAAAAGTCTTTTTCATGCTGTCAGCGGCTCGTTCGCTGGCTTGCTGTGCCCGTTTCCTGATCTCGTTGATATCAAGCATTTTTTCTGTCCTCCTCGTCAGAGGGGAGCGTGTGCCATGCCGGAGGTCTTTTGCTGCGTGTAAGCCGCTTTTTGATCCGTCTTAAGATCGCTTCTATAAAATGAAACCACAGATTGCCAAATACAAATACTGCCGCAAGAAACAGCAGGAATGCGCCAATTTCTCCAAAAGGCATGTTTAACTCACTTTGTTGCAAATTGGTTCATAAAGAAGTTCGTAAAAGCGGCCAGTTCCTCGTCCTGCGACACATAGACGTATAGTTTTTCGTCTTCCAGCCAGTCATAGGCATTGATGCCGATATACCCTTTTTTGTCTGGGTAAATGATAAAAGCATCGGTAGGGTACTTGTTGCGATAGGCTTTCAGGATTTCAGAGCGGCGATAGTAGGTCGGATCGCCACAGCCGGAGAGATCTGGCACCGTGGGAACGACTACGATCGTTTGACTGGCCTCGTTCCAGCCCACGATCAGATTTCCGATCTTCGTTTTACTGCCATGGACAAACCCGTAGTTGAACCGGCTCACATCCTCGGTATAGCCGAAGATCAGCCTATAATTGTCCCCGTCTTCCACGACCTGGTCAAATAGAGCCCGCATCTTCTTCGCATTTGCACTGCTCTTTTCCATATCGATCTCCGGCCCCTTGAACAATTTGCTGAACAGTCCCATGATCGTTTCCTCCTTAAAAATGTTTCGATGTTTTTATATGAAACTGTGTCGGGCAGTGCCCACAGCATCATAAATTTCGTGATCGTGCAGCGTGATCCCTTCCGGGTGCCTTGTCCCAAAGTGGGGATAGAGCCGACCGATCGCGCAGACAGGACCTACTCCATCTCCACCAGGCTCAGGCTACGGATCGATATGTAGTCACCGCGAAATTGCTCCAGCATTCCAGCGGTGGGTCTTCTCAAATCACTGCCTGGCGGATATTCGTTTACGAACAGGTCAAATGCGTTCATCGCATGTTCTTGCTTTCGCCGCGGCCTCTTAAAATAAGAACGATTATCCAAACTTGTTTTTATTTTGCTCAAAACGAGATCCGTCTGAATATAACGCCGAAACATGATATTTGGACGGATCTTCATTTTCCCCCCTTTAAGGAGTGGGGGCTGTTTTCAATTTCTCCAAGGCGTCCACGATCGCATCCAGTTGAAAATCGACCGTTTCATTGGCAGCTTCCGGAACAAACAAGGGAAGCGTATTGGGGATGGCTCTGCGTACTACCATCGCGGTCAAACTTAGATTCGTAAATAGATCGATCCTTGCGGCATCTGCCTGGATGCCGAAGTTTTCTAAGATCTCTCCGAAAAGACGACGCTGCTTTTGGCGGAACACTTGATAGCTCTCCTTTGACAGGCGTTTGAAAATAAGCTGTTGTTCTTCGATCGTCAAAACCGCGATCCCATTTTCCTCTCCATAGCAGCAGGCATGGAGGAATTGCTTCACAGCATCACGCCAGCTTAACACAGGATCAGCCATCAGCGTTTGTACGTATTTGATGATTTTGGGCTGCTGCAAGTAAAGGGTCTCCACGATCAGATCTTCTTTGGTTGCGAAAAAAGAGTAGAAGAACGTCCGCGAGATCCCAACTTTTTTATATACTTGCTCCACGGTCGTATGTTGTATGCCTTGTTTTGCCATCAGCTCAAGCCCAACGGCAACAAGCTGTGTTCTGATGCGCTCTCTATCCTCATCCGAGTAAGCGACCTTTGGCACGCCATCACCCTCTTGCAAAATAAAAACAAATCTAGTAATTTGATTTTATTTTACCATACCATATCAAACAAGATAATACAAGAGCGAAACACTATCATCCTTCTTAGTGTCATTACATTCGATTTTCCCGCAGTCTCTATTTCGGCTGCCTGCGGGACCCGGAGGCTGCAGGATCTCTTGCGTGACAATCTGTTTGACATAGAGTTTGGATGGCTTGCCCTGTCCCTGCCGGACACGTTCGATCCAGTCTCTAGCAGGCGGGGGACTCGCAGGAAATGAAAACTTTCCAACTGGCTCACCATAGTAATGATCAAAATCGAACTCGTTCCTGTAACTGCTCCTTTCGCATAGATATGAAAAAGACACTATCTGTCGGATAGTGTCTTTTCTCCTGTTTAGCAGCTTGTTGTCATAAGGGTCTTTTGCAGCCTCACCACATCCTCTGCATCCAAACGTTCACAGGATACGGATATGACGCAGCTCCCACTGCTCACATGACCGCTGTTGCTTCTGCGCTCGCGGCAGATACAGAGACACCGGTCGTTGTGACGCAGGGCTGCTGCGGTATGCCCCCATCAGATCCAGGACGCTTGTGAGGCTCTGGAGAAAGTCTCGCCCATGAACAGCGCTGTCCCTCTCTGCGGGCTCACCTATGGAGAGACGGCTCCTGGCGGAGGGCCTAGAACGGAGCCGGATCTTCCAGGAAGAAGCGTCCTTCCGGATCTGCGGCGACCGTTAGTGGATAGAACTGTGCAGAGATACGGCGCCAAACGAACAGCAGGGCGAGTGCCGCCCTGCTGTTCGTCCTATGGGTATCACTTCGCTCCCCAATCCATGTGCCAGTGCATGATAACGGCCAACTGGGCGCGGGGGCATTGCCGATGATATCCAGTGTTCCCTGCGTAGTGCCGCCCACGATGCCGCTGGCCACGGACTACTCGTGGATCCCACCGCACGATCGTCAGCGTCCGGATCACTGCTCCTATCCGCCTGTGCGTCGCTGATGCCGCTTTTCAGGGGATAGGGCGAGCCACCGTTAGGTGTGTGCCGCCTCTGCCAAGGACTCCGCCAGGGCATCTGCCAGTTTATCCAGTTCGGCCGCCTTGTCCGCCTGGAGGGAGGAGGCCAGGCTCAGCCGCTCGTTCAGGACGGTCATGTTCTTCAGCTCCTCATCGATGAAGGTCTGCATCAGGTCCCCTGACTTGCAGGCCCAGGAGCCATTCTCGATGATGGCGAAGGTGCGGTCCTGGAGGTTCAGGGCCTTCATGTCCTCCAGATAGTTCTTCATCACCGGATAGATGCCCAGGTTGTAGGTCACCGAGGCCAGCACGATGTGGCTGTACTTGAAGCTCTCGGCGATCAGATAGGACACGTGGGTGTTGGACACGTCGTACACTGCCACGTCGGTGATGCCCCGCTCGCAGAGCTTGGCAGCCAGCGCCTGGGCAGCGGCCTCGGTGTTGCCGTACATGGAGGCGTAGACGATCATCACGCCATTCACCTCCGGCTCGTACCGGCTCCACTTGTCGTACTTATCGATGAAATACCCCAGGTCCTTCCGCCACACGGGACCGTGGAGGGGACAGATATACTTGATCTGATCCAAGATACCGGCGGCTTTGCCCAACAGCAGCTGGATATGGGGGCCGTACTTGCCCACGATGTTGGTGAGATACCGGCGGGCCTCGTCGATCCAGTCCCGGTCGAAATCCACCTCGTCGGCGAACAGCTTGCCATCCAGGGCGATGAAAGAACCGAAGGCGTCGGCGGAGAAGAGGACGCCGTTGGTGGTGTCAAACGTCACCATGGCCTCGGGCCAGTGGACCATGGGGGCGGCCACAAAGGTGACGCTGTGGTCGCCGAAGGAGAAGGTGTCCCCCTCCTTCACCTCGATGCACTCGTGGCCGTCCGTGTGGAAGCCGAACTGCCGCATCAGCAGGAAGGCCTTCTCCGTGGAGATGATCTGCACCTCGGGATAGCGCAGCAGGATCTCCTCGATGGAGGCCCCATGATCTGGCTCCATGTGGTTGATGACCAGGTAATCCAGAGGCTTGCCGCCCAGCAGGTGCTCGATGTTCTCCAGCAGCTGGCGGCAGGCGGACCAGTCCACCGTATCGAACAGGACGCTCTTTTTGTCCAGCAGCAGGTAGGCGTTGTAGCTGACGCCCTTGGGGATGGGGTGGATGTTCTCAAACAGGGTCAGGCGGTGGTCGTTGGCGCCCACCCAGTAGAGATCCTTCGTGACAGTTCTCACGCAATACATTCAGTATTCCTCCTTTATGCACAGTTGGCGGGCCGTTACGCTTCGATAAAGCTGGACTTGGACTCCGCGCATTCCGGGCAGACCCAGTCTTCCGGCAGCTTTTCAAACAGGGTGCCGGGGGCGATGTCCGCGTCCGGATCGCCCAGCTCGGGGATGTACTCATAGCCACAGCCGCCGCAGACGTAGCGGGGGCCGATGGGCTCCGGCTTAGGCGGGCGGGGCCGCTTCATCTTCACCATGGGAGGCGCCGGCTGCTTCTCGCCGGTGTCCAGGGCGGCGGTCAGCAGGGGCAGGATCTCGTTGACGTCCCCCACGATGCCGTAGTCGCAGTTCTTGAAGATGGGGGCACCGGCGTTGGTGTTGATGGCCACGATGGTGGAGGCGTCCTTGATGCCCTTGAGGTGCTGCACCGCGCCGGAGATGCCGCAGGCGATGTACAGATTGCCGGTGAATTTCTGGCCGGACATGCCCACGTACCGATTCAAGGGCACGTATTTCAGCGTCTCCGCCACCGGGCGGGAGGAGCCGACCGCCGCGCCGGCGGCTTTCGCCAAGTCCTCGATGAGCTTCATGTTCTCCTTCTCGCCGATGCCCTTGCCGGCGGACACCACCCGTTCCGCCTGGGCGATGGGGGTATCCATCGGGATGCCCACGGTGAAGTCGTGGCCGTCCTTCTTCAGGTGCTCCACCAGGGCAGCCACCTGCTCAGCGGGGGAACCATCCCGCAGGATGACCTTCTTCCGCACACCGGTGATGGGGGCGGGCTTCTTGGGTCGGCTGGAAGAGCCGCCAGCGCTCTTGGGGGCCTTGCCCAGGATGTGGGAGGCGATGACCACCCGCTGGATCTCGTTGGTGCCCTCGTAGATGGTGGTGATCTTGGCGTCCCGGTAGGCCCGCTCCACCTCCATGCCCTTCATGAACCCGGCGCCGCCGTGGATCTGCAGGGCGTCGTTGGTGACCTCCAGGGCGATGTCGGAGGCATACATCTTGGCCATGGCGGACTCCATGCCGTAGGGGGCGTGGGCCTCCTTCAGCTCGGCGGCGGAGTACACCAGGAACCGGGCGCAGCGGAGCTTGGTGGCCATGTCCGCGATCTTGAAGGAGATGGCCTGCTGGAAGCCGATGGGCTTGCCGAACTGGATGCGCTCCTTGGAGTAGGCCACGGCAGCATCATAGGCCCCCTGGGCGATGCCCAGAGCCTGGGCCGCGATGCCGATGCGGCCGCCGTCCAGGGTGGACATGGCAATCTTGAAGCCGTCTCCCTCCTTGCCCAGCAGGTTCTCCTTGGGTACCTCCACGTTGTCGAAAATCAGCTCGGCAGTGGAGGAAGAGCGGATGCCCATCTTGTCATAGTGGTCCCCAAAGTAGAAGCCCTTCCAGCCCTTCTCTACGATGAAGGCTGAGATACCACGGGTACCAATGTCGGGGGTGGTGACAGCAAAGACCACATAGGTGTCCGCTTTCGGAGCATTGGTGATGAATATCTTGCCGCCATTGAGGACGTAGTGGTCCCCCTTGAGGACGGCGGTGGTCTCCGTGCCACCGGCATCGGATCCGGCGCTGGGCTCTGTCAGGCCGAAGGCCCCGATCTTCTCGCCCTTGGCAAGCGGCACCAGGTACTTCTGCTTCTGCTCCTCGGTGCCGTAGGCAAAGATGGGCCAGGAACCCAAGGAGACGTGGGCAGACAAGATGACACCGGCGCCGCCATCCACTCTTGCCAGCTCCTCCACGGCGATGGCGTAACTCAGGGCGTCCAGCCCGGCGCCGCCGTACTCCTTGGGGAAGGGGATACCCATGAGGCCCATCTCTCCCAACTTGCGGATGGCCTCGTCCGGGAACTCGTTCTGCTGGTCCAGCATGAATGCGATGGGCTTGATCTCCTCTTCCGCGAAGGCCCGGATCTTGGCCCGCAGCTCCTCGTGGGCCTGTGTGGTCTGGAATAGCATAGCCTTACCTCCTTTTATAGTTGATAAATTTTATCCAATTTTAAAGAAAACAAAGATCACGGGGCCAACAGGATCTCCTGAAGGCTGTGAGACCGAAGCTCCGCATCCAGTTTTTTCTGGATCTCCAGCAGCTTGCAGTGGACTCCGCAGCTGCCGTGGGTGCTGCGCCAAGAACACTCATAGCCAGGTTCCATACAAGCGCTCAGGCTGCTGTGTTCTCCGATCGCTGCCATCAGATCATAGAGACTGGTCTCGTCCAAATCCGCCGTCAGCCGGCATCCGCCAGCTGTTCCCCGGCGGATCTCCAGCAATCCTGCCTTTTCCAGCTTCTTGAGGATCTTATAGGCAAAGGCCTGGGGCAGGAGCTCTGCCTGGGAGATCTCTCCCACAGCGTGCAGCTCCCGATCCAGAAGGGCCCGCAGGATGCGCAAGGCGTAGTCTGTCTCCCGGGTGATGACCAAGGCGGCTCCCTCCTTGCTGTATCGTTCTTGATTTGAGCATATCAATTTGGATAAAATTTGTCAAGTATACGGAGGACGATATTCGAAATTCAGAGATTTTGCACAAAATCTACCGGAAAAATTGGCAAAACCGCTCTTGCCTCCTTCATTTCCCTGACCAGGGCACATGGAGCATCCTCGCCAGAGCAAACAGTCCGGCTGCAGAGCTTGGATATCGAATCGCCGGAAGCAGTCTATCACCACATGCGTCCGGCAGATCTCTCCGACGTCTCCAGTGGACTGTCCGAAAATCGGCCAGCTTTGCTGGATGTCCGGAGTCCTCCAACTATCGAGATCCGCTATCCGCTCTACCGAGACCCTCTGTTGGCTCCTCTCACGTCAGAGCGGTGCGCCGATATGATCCGTGTATCCGTAGGCCTGGAGGGCCACAGGGGATCTTCGTGTGATCTTCATCCAGACTTCCAGCCGTTGGGCCATGGTGTGATCTCGGTCCTTCGAGTAGCCCGCCTTCATGCTGTCCTTGGTTTTTCCTTGTCTTCCGCTCGAGTCTTCTCCAACCTATTCTTGTGGATCATCATGTCAGTCTCATAATCGAGCCCGGCCGTATACCATCCTCCCTATCAGCCGTCCTCCTCCGTCGGCTCTTCTCTTTTCTTGTTCCATCTCATGTTCTGATCATGGTGTCCTTCAGCGCGCCAGAGCACTATCACTATGGAGCGAGCTCAAATCTCATATTGTCTGCCTGTGCTTATGTTATAAACGTAGTGCCAGCGCTGCGTCTGGGCCCCTAGTGTCATGGCCGCATCTGCCGCCATGGGCGCCAGCCCCCTTGCATACGTACTTCTCAGCTTCCCCACCTGTATCTCCATCATCTGGAGTATCATCTGACAGCTGCGGTCCCTTAGATAGAAATTTCAACAGGTGGACGTTTACTTCTTTTATAGCGCAAGCGCTAGATTTTTACTAGTGATCTGGCGAGACTGTCACTGAATATCTTACGACGCAGCGCTTTCTCATTTCAGGCGAACTGCGGATCAGAAGACCGGGAGCATATCCCTCAGAGCGTATCAGAAAAGCCTGTGTCCACTAGGGGCACCAGCTTTCGTTATAAAAGAAAACCACCGGCATAGCCGGTGGTTTCGATTTTTCTCCTGGTATTGGGACTTCGAGCCGGTATCCAATCCAGGAGCAGGGGCGTGGCGTATTCGTGCCCGTCAGCCAATGCTGCTCCACGATATGTCTCGGATCTCCGATGATGGTGTGGATCTGCCAACGGCAGCATCTGTGTCCATCCCTCTCCTTCAAAAAGCATCTGACGTCCCTGCGTGTCTCTGCCTACTGCAGAAACATACACCACACAGGCACAGCGGCCAGCGAGAGCACGGTCGTCAGTGCCGTACAAGCAGAGGCAAAGGCCGCGTCTGCGTTGTATTTTAGGGCCAGGATCGCCGTAGTCGCCCCGGCGGGCATAGCTGTCAAAATGACGGAAAGGTTTCGCACCAGGGGCCCGATAGCCAACGCCTCACAGGCCAAGAACACCAGCAGCGGCAGGAACACCAGCCGAATGGCAGCAAAGTACAGTGTGTCTCGCCGGATCAGCAGCCGAATATCCATGTCGGCCACGATGCTGCCCACCAGGATCATGGACAGCGCTGTATTGCATCCGCCGATCGTCTCTAAGCAGTCCTCCGCAAGGGACGGCACGGAGGCCTGTGTCAGCATCAAGAAAAGGCCGATCAAGACCGCCGCGATGCAGGGATGCGTCACGATCTTTTTCAGGGGGACTTTCCCCATATCTCTCGTAAAGAAGGAGATGCCCAACGTCCACATGACCACCCGCAGCGGGATCAGGAACACTGCGGCCAGCAGTGTCCCCTCCGCGCCTAATATCCCCTCTTCGATAGGCGTCCCAATTATCCCGGAATTGGAGCAGACGGTACCGTACTGCATGACGGTCCGATGCGCCGGCTCGCATTTTCGATAGGCGATCAGTCCCAGCAGATAGCTGGCGGCCTGGATCCCCAGCGACAGGAAGAAGATCACCGCTGTCTGCCGGATCCGTTCCTCTGTCACCTCCATCAGGAACGACGAGATGATGCTGCACGGCAGGATCAAGTCGATGACCAGATCCGTCAACAGCTTCTGCCCCCCCTCCGGGATCACGCCCCTTCTGCGCAGGAGGACACCGATCCCCATCAAGAGGAAGAGCTTCGTTACCAAAAAGATCTGAACATGCGTATCCGCCAAGATCGTCCCTTCTTTCTGGAAAACGGGCGCTCGCCCCTGTCATGACAGGGGCGAGGCCGCGATATCCCCGCATATCGAGGAAGGTCATCAAGCAAGGAAAGCTGCGGCGGACAGCAGATTCGTGACGATCCAGCTGGAGGCGTAATACGTCATGAACTGGATGCCGGTATGCACGCCAAACACGGTGTGCAGGAACCCGCCCACCAGGCCAATCGTCAGAGCCAGCATCACGCCCAGCAGTCCAGCCTCGTAGTAAGCCAGCATAACGACGAGCCCGCAAAATGCGCCAATCAAAGCCTCGTGGCTGACCACGCGAAGCATCAGTTCCGTCCAGGAACGGGCTTTGTGCATACCGATGGGATATGCCACCAGCGCACCGCCGATAACACCGATGATGCCGAAGAGGATGTAGTCGGGGATGGTCAGCATCTGGGCCAGATTGTTGCCCACGTCAAACCGGGGCAGACACACGAACAGCGGCGCCGCAGGTCCAGCGGCAACACCGCCGACGGCTACACCGCCCAGTCCCAGCAGCGGTACGATGAGACCTCCCAGATACGTGGCATTGCAGGTGGAATTCTGCACGGCCAGACTGGAGGATATCCTGTCATAGAGTTCTTTGCGCCGGCCACCGGTAGCTTCGCCGGCCAAGACCGTCATCCCAACAGGACTCATCGTGAAGCCGACGCTGGAAAGTACGCTCCAAAAACCGCATTCCACTGTCTGTTTTTTGGTAAGCTGCCGAAACGGATTCGGGAAAAAGCTCAGCTTGTGCTTGGCGTCAGGCGCCAGCCAGGACTCATTGGGCTCATCCTTCCCGTACTGTTTCCTGCGGGCGGGGATCAGCGCGCCGAACAGCTCATAGATCATCGGGCCGATCGTGATGCCCATGAAGATGGAGGTGAACACCGTAGAACCATGTCCCTCCACCGCGATCCGCTGCAAAGCCTGGATGAAGATGGCAAAC
>CALXDL010000010.1 GCA_944387055.1 uncultured Oscillospiraceae bacterium | reverse complement strand
CTTGAGGGTGATGAGGGCCACGATCATGTCGGTCCGGGCGGCGGCGGGCAGGTCCTTCTCCGCCGTGACGATATGGTCCAGCAGCGACGCGTCGATCTTGGCGTCGTTGCGGCCCTGCTGGAAGGTGGCGCCGAAGAAGTCCTTGTACTCCTGGGGCGCGGGGACATAGTCCGGGTCGATCGCCACGATGTTGTAGCCGCCCTTCTTCTTGGTCTTGAGGATCGCCAGGGCCTCGTCGGTGTAGCCGGGGGCGCTGATGCCATCAGACTCCTCCTGCTTGAGGTAGCGGGCGGTGGCGGCGTCGCACACGTCGCTCAGGGCCGCCCAGTCGCCGTAGGAGCACAGCCGGTCCGCGCCCCGGGCGCGGATGTAGGCGCAGGCGATGGGCGAGAGCTCGGCGTCCTCCTCCACGAAATAGATCCGGCGGTCCACGTCGCTCAGCGGCACGCCGACCGCGGCGCCCGCGGGGGAGACGTGCTTGAAGCTGGCGGCGGCCGGCTGGCCGGTGGCAGCCTTGAGCTCCCGCACCAGCTGCCAGGCGTTCAGGGCATCCAGGAAATTGATGTACCCCGGCTTGCCGTTGAGGACCGTGATGGGCAGGCCGGCGCCGTCCCGCATGAAGATGCGGGCGGGCTTCTGGTTGGGGTTGCAGCCGTATTTGAGTTCCAGTTCGTTCATGGTGCGTCTCTGCCTTTCCTGATATCAGTCTCCCGCCGTGCGCGTGCGCGCTCAGGCGTGCCGGTTGAGGATGCGCTGCTGGAAGGCCGCCGTCTCCAGGTCCGTGAAGCGGACGAAGAGGGAGATCTTGTTGTCACTGTCCAGGGCGTCCCACAGCGCTTGGGTGAAGGCGTCGATGCCGCCCTCGCTCTCGATGGTGACCCGCTCCGGCTCCCCCTGGAAGGTGGGCAGGGGGTCCCCGTCGCACACGTACGTGTGCAGGAAGTGGCCCACGCCCGGCAGTCCGGGATATTCGAAGAGCTGGCGCACACAGGCGGAGCCCGCGGCGTCGGCGGATTTCAGGATGGAGAGCTTGTAGCTGCCATCGGGCCCCAGCAGGCCGGAGATGCGGGGGGTCCAGTTAGGGCCGTCCGGCTCGAACGTCCGGAGCCGCAGGGCCTGTTCCATGGGCAGGCCCCGGGCCAGGAAGTCGCAGATGGTGTCCGTCTGGTCGCCGTTGGTGACGATGAGGCCGCGGCCGATCTGCCGGACCGGATGGTAGATGATGAGGCTGGGGTCCTCCAGCTTGGAGGGGTCGAAGGCCTCCGTGCGGATGCCGTCCGGCTCCTCCACGAACACCCGGTTGCGGCTGTTGGCACTGCGGCCCATGATGAAGTATGCGGCTACAGAGGTCTTTCCGTCGGGGCAGAGCCCCAGGACGATCCCCCGGCCGGGATAGCGGTCGGCGGAGAGCTTGGCTGTGAGACTGCCGGTCTCATAGACGTTCATGAGAGCGCCTCCTTTTCCTCTACGATCTTGGCGGAGAGCTGCTCCGCCGCCTGGGGCAGCAGCACCCACTCCGCCTGCTCCATGACCCGGCGCTGCAGGGTCTCCGGCGTGTCGCCGGGGAGGACCTCCACCGCCTTTTGCAGCAGGATGCGGCCCCCGTCAGGGATCTCGTTGACCAGATGCACGGTGGCGCCGGTGACCTTCACGCCCCGGCGCAGCGCCGCCTCGTGGACGTTCAGGCCGTAATACCCCTTCCCGCAGAAGGAGGGGATGAGGGAGGGATGGACGTTGACGATCCGGTCCGGCCACTGGGCCACGAACGGCTCCGACAGGATGGAGAGGAAGCCCGCCAGGATGATGAGGTCCACCTGGTGCTCCGCCAGCTCCCGGCTGAGGGCCGCTTCGAAGGCGGCCTGGTCCATGGCGCGCCGGGGCACGGCGCGGGCGGGGACGCCGTGGCGCCGTGCCCGCTCCAGAGCGAAGGCCCCCTCCGCGCTGGAGAGGACCAGCACGATCTGCCCGTGGGGGATGCGCCCCGCCTCCTGGGCCAGCAGCAGATGCTCCAGGTTGGTGCCTCCGCCGGAGACCAACACAGCGATGCGGGCCTTGGTCAGCATAGGACCACCTGCTCGCCGCCGGAGACGATCTCGCCGATGGCATAGGCGCCGTCCAGCACGGCCGCGGCCTTGTCCGCGTCCTCCTTGGCCACCACCACGACCATGCCCACGCCCATGTTGTACGTGTTGAACATGTCCCGCTCGGGGATGCCGCCCAGCCGCTGGAGCATGGAGAAGATGGGCGGAGTCTGGATGGCCGCTTTCTCGATCTTGGCGCCCAGGCCCTCGGGCAGGCAGCGGGGCACGTTCTCGTAGAACCCGCCGCCGGTGATGTGGCTGATGCCGTGGATGTCCGCCGCGGCCAATGCCGCCAGGACGGGCTTCACATAGATCCGGGTGGGGGCGAGGAGGGCCTCGCCCAGGGTGGTGCCCAATCCATCGGACCAGGCGCCCAGGTCCGCGTGCTCCACGTCGAAGACCTTGCGCACCAGGGAATAGCCGTTGGAGTGGAGGCCGGAGGAGGGCAGGGCCAAGATCACGTCGCCGGGGCGCACCCGCTCGGGCGAGAGGATCTGGGACTTGTCCACCAGGCCCACGGTGAAGCCCGCCAGGTCATAGTCCTGGGGGGCCATCATGCCGGGGTGCTCGGCGGTCTCGCCGCCGATGAGGGCGCAGCCCGCCTGGACGCAGCCCTCCGCCACGCCGGAGACGATGGCGGCCACCTTCTCGGGCGTGTTCTTGCCGATGGCGATGTAGTCCAGGAAGAAGAGGGGCTTGGCGCCGCAGCAGATCACGTCGTTGACGCACATGGCCACGCAGTCGATGCCCACGGTGTCATGCTTGTCCATGAGCTGGGCGATGCGCAGCTTCGTGCCCACGCCGTCGGTGCCGGAGACCAGGACCGGCTCCGCCACGGCGGTGAGGTCCGGGGCGAAGAGCCCGCCGAAGCCGCCGATGCCGGAGATCGTCCCGGGGATGCGCGTGCGCTCCACGTCCGCGCGCATGAGCTTGACGCCCTCATAGCCGGCGGTGATGTCCACCCCGGCCGCCCGGTAGCTCTCAGAAAAACTACGCATGTGCTCCACTCCTCCGTTCACTGATCTTGCACTCGAAACGGTCCTTGCCGCCGTCCTGGGGCACGGCGGTGGGATAGCCTCCGCCGAAGCACGCCGTGCAGAAGCCGCCCTTGGTGTTGTCCGCCAGCTTCACCACGTCCTCCAGGCTCAGATAGCCCAGGGAGTCCACCCCGATGATTTGGGCGATCTCCTCCACGGAGTGGTTGTTGGCGATGAGCTTGCTGGGGTCGTCGATGTCCGTGCCGTAGTAACAGGCCGCCACGAAGGGGGGCGCGGACACCCGCATGTGGATCTCCTTGGCGCCGGCCTTGCGCAGCAGCTCGATGGTCCGGCGGCAGGTGGTGCCGCGGACGATGGAGTCGTCGATGAGGACCACGCGCTTGCCCTCCACCACGGAGCGGATGGGGTTGAGCTTGATGTTCACCTCGTTCTCCCGCATGGCCTGGGTGGGGGAGATGAAGGTGCGGCCGATGTATTTGTTCTTGATGAAGCCGATGCCGTAGGGGATGCCGCTCTGGCGGGCATAGCCCAGGGCGGCGTCCAGGCCGGAGTCCGGCACGCCGATGACGATGTCCGCCTGGACGGGATGCTCCAGGGCCAGGAAGGCCCCGGCCCGCTGGCGGGCCACATGGACGCTGGAGCCGTCGATGACGGAGTCCGGCCGGGCGAAATAGATGAACTCGAACACGCACAGACGCTTTTCCGCCTTGCCGCAGTGGGAGGTGTCGGACTTGAGGCCGCTCTTGTCGGCTACCACGATCTCGCCGGGGAGGATGTCCCGCTCGAACTTGGCGCCGATGGCGTCCAGGGCGCAGGTCTCCGAGGCGAACACCACGCTCCCGTCCTTGAGCCGGCCCATGCACAGCGGCCGGAAGCCGTGGGGGTCCCGGGCGGCGATGAGCTTGGTGGGGGAGGAGATCACCAGGGAGTAGGCGCCCTCGATCCGGTCCATGGCGGCGGCCACGGCGGCCTCGATGGAGGAGGCCTTGAGCCGCTCCTGGACGATGATGTAGGCGATGACCTCCGAGTCGGTGGTGGTCTGGAAGATGGAGCCGTGGCTCTCCAGTTCGGCGCGCAGCTCCCGGGAGTTGGTGAGGTTGCCGTTGTGGGCCAGGGCCATGCGGCCCTTGTAGTGGTTCACCAGGATGGGCTGGACGTTGCGCTTGTTGTCCGAGCCGGTGGTGCCGTAGCGCACGTGGCCCACGGCGATCTCGCCCGTGCCCAGCTCCGCCAGGCGCTGGGCGGGGAACACCTCGCTCACCAGGCCCACGTCCCGGTAAGAGGTGAAGACGCCGTCGTCGTTCACGGCGATGCCGGCGCTCTCCTGTCCCCGATGCTGCAGGGCGTACAGGGCGTAATAGGCCAGGGAGGCCACGTCGGCGGGCGTCGGGGAATAGACACCGAACACACCGCACTCCTCATGGAGATGGCGCTCTGAGAGCGCGGCGCCGGGGACGGGGCTCCCCTGCGGGAGCGCGCGGTCCGCGGCGCTGTGAGATGGATCAATCCGCATCATGGGCCAGCAGTCTCTTCATGATCTCGGCATAGGCGTCCTCCACGCCGCCCAGATCCCGGCGGAAACGGTCCTTGTCCAGCTTCTCGTGGGTCTCGGAGTCCCAGAGGCGGCAGGTGTCGGGGCTGATCTCGTCGGCCAGGACGATCGTGCCGTCGCTCAGGCGGCCGAACTCCAGCTTGAAGTCCACCAGCGTCACGCCGCACTCCGCCCAGAAGGCCTTGAGCACGTCGTTGACGGCGAAGGCGTACTTCTTGATGGTCTCGATCTCCTCGGCCGTGGCCAGCTTCAGGGCCAGGGCGTGGTAGCTGTTGAGCAGGGGATCGCCCAGATCGTCGTTCTTATAGGAGAACTCGATGGTGGGCGCGTCGAACACGATGCCCTCCTCCACGCCGTAGCGCTTGGCGAAGGACCCGGCGGAGATGTTGCGGATGATGACCTCCAGTGGCACGATGGCGACCTTCTTCACCAGCGTCTCCCGCTCGGAGAGCTCCTCGACGAAGTGGGTGGGGATGCCGGCCTTCTCCATCTTCATCATCAGGCGGTTGGTCATCTGGTTGTTGATGACGCCCTTGCCCACGATGGTGCCCTTCTTCAGGCCATTGAACGCGGTGGCGTCATCCTTGTAGTCCACGATGTACCGCTCGGGGTCGTCCGTCTTGAAGACCTTCTTGGCCTTGCCCTCGTAGATCTGCTCCAGTTTCTGCATGTCTCATATCCTCCTATGCTCGAAAATTTGGTTCGTCTGGTGTGGGTCAGCGGCCCAGCTCCGCCTGGAGCGCCGCTTCTTTCTGCGCGATCTGGGCGGCCATGGAGGCGCGCTCGGCGTCCAGCCGCGCGGCCAATGCCTCGTCGGAGACCGCCAGGATCTGGGCCGCCAGGACGGCGGCGTTCTTGGCGCCGCCCACGGCCACAGTGGCCACGGGGATGCCGCTGGGCATCTGGACCGTGGAGAGCAGCGCGTCCAGCCCGTCCATAGCGCCGCCCTTCATGGGGATGCCGATGACGGGGAGCGTGGTGTTGGCGGCGAAGGCCCCCGCCAGATGGGCGGCCATCCCGGCGGCGCAGATGAGGACGCCGAAGCCCTGCGCCCGGGCGGCCTTGGCGAACTCCGCCGCCTGGGCGGGGGTGCGGTGTGCGCTGAGGATGTGGGCCTCATAGGGGATGCCCAGGGCGTCCAGCTGGGCGCAGGCGCCCTTGACCACGGGCCAATCGGAATCCGACCCCATGATGACTGCGACTTTTTTCATGGTCTATGCTCCTTTTCCTACGTATTCAAAGCTTCTTGCGCATGACGGTCAGGCGGAACACCCCGTCGATGAAATATTCCCTGGAACAGAACACGGGCTTGCCGTCGATGTCGAAGTCCACCTCGTCCATGTACAGCAGCGGCGTGCCCACGGGGACCTGGAAAGTCTCCGCCAGGGCGGCGTCCGCCACCACGGGCCGCAGGTCCGTCAGGTCCATATAGGGGGCCACCCCGCAGAACTGCTGGAGGAAATGGAAGATCGGCAGCTTGAGGTCCTTGACGGTGTACCCGTCTTTGACCAGGGACCGCTCGATCACGTCCTCGCAGTAGATGGCGGGGCGGCCGTCCGCAGTGCACAGGCGGGCGATGCGGATGACGGGCGTGCCCGCCGGGATGCCCAGCTGCTGGGCGACGTGTGCGTCGGCAGTGCCCTCGAACATGCGGACGAAGGCGACCGCCGCCTCGTGGCCGCTCTGGCGGATCATGTCCAGGAACTCCACTTCGATGTCCATGCGGGTCTGGACGTCCAGCACATGGCGGTTGATGATGGTGCCCACGCCGTGGCGGCGGGTGATGAAGCCCTCCCGCTCCAGGGAGGCCAGGATGTCCCGGAGCTGGGTGCGGCTGATGCCCAGCTTCTCGGCCAGGACGCTCTCCCGGGGGAGGCGCTGGCAGGCGGCATAGGCCCCGTCTTTCATGGAGGAGAGGAGCTGGGCACGGATGGTCTTGGACTGGGAAGGCTGAGTGCTCATGTTCGATCACCTCTCGAGATAGGTAATACCATTCAAAGGTCGTACCTATTGTATCGGATAAGCGCAGAGGCCGCAATTGACAAAATCACCAGTTCCTCCCGGCGATTTTCGACGGTGCTTGTGGAGGCTGTCCGCCTGTCACGGACGCCGGTGCGCGGCCCCTCTCGCGGCGTTTTTGTGTGATCTGACCGTGGACATTTGTCCGCGACATGTTATAATGGGACCCAGATGTCCTGACACAGGAAAGGAGCAGATCCCATGAAGGTGACGATCCTAGGAGCGCGGGAGCGGTATGAGCGGTACCTGCCGGAGCTGCCCGCCGTCCTCCGGCAGGAGCGGACGTTCCTGGACAAGCACAGCAGCCGGGCGGAGATCCTGGCCGCCGCGCCGGATACGGAGATCTTGTTCGTGGACGCCATCACGCCGGTGGACGGGGCGATGATCCGTGCCCTGCCGCGGCTCAAGCTCATCCACTCCGAGGGCGTGGCCTTCGACAAGATCGACCTGACAGCCGCCCGGGAGCGGGGCGTCTATGTGTGCAACAATAAGGGCTGCAACGCCGCAGCCGTGGCCGAGCAGGCCGTCTTGCTGATGCTGATGCTCCTGCGCCGCGCCCTCCAAGGTGACCGGGCCGTGCGGTCGGGCAGGCAGATGGAGATGAAGGAGCGCTGCATGGGCGGGGGCCTCCAAGAGCTCTCGGACTGCCGGGTGGGCCTGGTGGGCTTTGGAGACACGGCCCGGGCCACGGCGCAGCGGCTGGCGCCCTTTGGATGCGCGCTGTATTACTATGCCCGCCACCGGCTGGACCGGGACGAAGAGGAGCGCTGGCAGGTCCGCTACCTGCCGCTGGAGGAGCTGGCCGCCGCATGCGACATCGTCAGCCTCCACTGCCCCGTCACGGAGGAGACCCGGGGCATGGTGGATGAGGCCTTCCTGGCGCGGATGAAGCCCACGGCCTATCTCATCGACACCGCACGGGGCGAACTGCTGGACGATGCGGCAGTGCGCCGGGCGCTGGTGGAAGAGCGCCTGGCCGGCGCCGGCCTGGACACTCTGGCGCCGGAGCCGGTGCCGGCGGACCACCCCCTGGTGGACCTGCCGGAGGCGGTGCGGGACCGGGTGGTCTTCTCGCCCCACCTGGGCGGCATCACCGAGAGCAGCTTCCGGCGGGCGCACCTGCATATGTGGCGCAATGCCGAGCGGGTGGCGCAGGGCCTGCGGCCGGACGATATCGTGAATGGAATGGAGTAGACTGATGAAGAACATCATCCTGATCGGGATGCCGGGCACCGGCAAGAGCGTGGTGGGCCGGGCCCTGGCACAGCGGCTGGGCTATGCCTTCGTGGACGCGGACGATCTGATCGTCCAGGCCACCGGCAAGACCCTGCCCGAGATCCTGCGGACAGAGGGGCTGGACGCCTTCCTGGCCATCGAGGGCCGGGTGGGAGAGAGCCTGGACCGGGAGGCGTGTGTGGTGGCCACCGGAGGGAGCATGGTGCTCTCGGCGGCGGCGATGGAGCATCTCAGGGAGAACGGCGTGATCGTCTGGCTGGAGACGCCGCTGCACCAGATCGCCGACCGCATGCCCGAGGACCTGGTGGACCGGGGCATTGCCGCCCCCACCGGGATGACCATCCGGGAGATCTACCAGCAGCGCGAGCCCCTGTACGCCAAGTACGCGGATCTGATCGTGGCCAGCCGGCCGGGGGAGGACGACACCGCCCGGCAGGTGGAGGAGGTCCTGCGGACCGTCGGGGTCTCTTTGTGAGAGCGCGGGGCGCGGCGGACTGAACGTCCGCCGCGCCCTGCGCTGACAAAGGGCCGTCCGGACGGGGACGCATGAGACGGCGCGCCGTCTCTCTCCGCCCGGCGGAGAAGCTCCCACAGCACAGTCCGGGACAAAGGCCGTCTCCGCGCGACCTCAGGGGAGCGTTGGCATACAGGAAGGGGACGCCGCAGACGCGGCGCCCCCTTCTTTTGGCGCTTGGATGGAAAGTGCGCGCTCCGCGCTCACTGGGCGTCCAGGCCGCCCCACTTGGTCAGGTATTCCTCCTTGGTGAAGACGGGCTGATAGGCCTGCTTGATGGCAAGGCCGGTCTCCGCCCCGTCGGCCAGCAGGTCGATCACAGTCATGGTGAGGGCCTTGGCGGCCGTCAGATAGGCCAGCTCCTTGTCCACCACGGTGAACTCCTCACTGTGGAAGCCGCCCTTGGCGCCGGCGAAGAAGGCATGGAGGGTGGGCATGAGGTGAGAGATGTCGCCCGCGTCGGTGGAGCCGCCGCCGAAGCCCACGCAGTCGTACTGGGCGTCCTCGCCCACCAGAGTCTTGAGGTTCTCATAGCACAGGCCCATCAGCCCGTCGTTCAGGATGGAGGGCAGATAGCCGGGCAGGTGGGTGATCTCCACCTTGGCGCCCACGGCGTCCGCCCCGGCCCGCAGGGCGCGGTCCACCTTGTCCCGGGCGTCCAGGATGGCGGAGGTCTTGGTGCCCCGCACATAGGACTCCAGCCGCACGTCCGCGGGGACCACGTTCACCAGGTCGCCGCCCTTGGTGATGATGGGATGGACCCGGATGTGGTCCTCGTCCCGGAAGGTCTCCCGGTTGGCATGGATGCCCATGAGGCCCAGCATCGCGGCGTTGAGGGCGTTGACGCCCTCGAAGGGGGCGGCGCCCGCGTGGGCCTCCCGGCCGATATAGCGGACCAGCTGCACCGTGAAGCCGTTGCAGTTGGAGCCCGCGCCCGCTTTGAAGCCGGGGGCGGCCAGAGCGGTGTGCTGCATGAGCATCATGTCCACATCGTCCATCTCGCCCAGGCGGATGAACTCCTGCTTGCCGCCCAGGAAGTGGATCTTGCCCTCGGCGCGCAGGCGGTTGCGGTACTCGATCTCCACGCACTCCTCCGCGGGGACCGCCATCAGCGACACGTCGCCGTCCAGCTCCTCCATGAGGTTGGCCTCCTTCAGGGCGATGGCCACGCCGCCCAGGGCGGCGATCATGCAGTTGTGGCCGCAGGCGTGCACCGCGCCCGTCTCATCGTTGGAGTCGGGGTGGGAGGGGGAGATCACCGCGTCCAGCTCGCCCATCACGGCCACGTTCAGCCGGGAGGAGCGGCCCTTGCGGCGGCTGACCACGCCGGTCAGGGCCACCCCGTCCCGATAGGGATAGCCCAGCTCATCCAGCAGGGCCTTGAACTTCGCGGCGGTGCGGACCTCCTTGTAGCCCAGCTCAGGCTCACAGTAGATCGCGTCGCCCAGGGCGAAGATCCGGTCCCGGTTGCGGTCGATGGCCTCACAGGCCGCTTGCTTGAGTTGTTCCTTCGTCATGACAGCTACCTCTTTTCTGTATCAGTGATGACTGGCCCGGCCGCTGGAGAGCGCCCGCAGGCGGGCCGCCCGCCCTGTGTCCGGGCGGAGAGAGGATCCTGACGGCCGGGACGGACCAGCCAGAGGCGTCCGCTGGATACGGCCAAACGGGATGTCTATGATCCCATTATACGGGAAGATCGCACGAAAAGCAAGGGGCAGCGGCGGAACTTTTGGAAGATCGTCCCAGTGGACGCCGTCAATCCGCGCCAGCCGCCTCGCACCAGCGGCAGGCGGACAGGGCGGCCACAGCGCCGTCGGCGCAGGCGGTGGTGAGCTGGCGGACCTCCTTGGTCCGGCAGTCCCCGGCGGCGAAGATGCCCGGCACGCCGGTGCGGCAGTCCTCTCCGGCGCGGATGAAGCCTGCCGCGTCCACCGCCACCAGGGACGCGGAGAGCGCCCGCTCGGGCAGCTGGCCCACGGCCTCGAACAGTCCGTCCACCGCCAGCGTCCGCTCCCGGCCTGCGGCATCCCGCAGGGCCAGGCCCGTCAGACGCTCCTGGCCCAGGAGGGCCGTCACCACCGTGTCCAGGGCGAAGGAGACGTTCTCCCGCCGCGCCAGGGCCTCCGCCAGGATGGGGTCGCCCCGGAACGCCTGCCGCCGGTGGATGAGCGTCACATGGCGGCACAGATCCGCCAGGAACAGCGCGTCCTGGAGGGCCGTGTTGCCGCCGCCGCACACGGCCACGTCCTTCCCCGCATAGAACGCGCCGTCGCACACGGCGCAGAACGAGACGCCGGGCAGCCTCTCCTCGCCGGGGAGGCCCAGGGTCCTGCGGCGCATACCGGTGGCCAGGATCACGGCGGCGCAGCGGTAGGTGCCGTAGTCCGTGGTCACGGTCCAGGGACGGCCGTCCCGGATCTCCAGCACCTGCTCCAGCTCGATGCGCGCGCCCAGGGCCTCCGCCTGGCCGTAGAGCCGGTCTGCCAGCTCCGCGCCGGAGATGGCCGGCAGGCCGGGGAAGTTCTCCACCTTGGGCGCGGAGGCGATCTGGCCGCCGAAGCCCTCTTTCTCCAGCACCAGGACGGAACGGCCCGCGCGGCGGGCGTAGATGGCGGCGGTGAGCCCTGCGGGGCCGCCGCCGGCGACGATGATGTCGAAATAGCTGTCCATGGATCCACCCACTCTCCTTCGATCTGCGCGGCCGCCCGCCCGTGGCGCCCGCCGCGGCGGCGGAGCGCCGCGCCCCCAGGCGCTCTCCCCGCTGGGCGATGGGGCCGCAAAGCCAGCTGTCCCAAGGCCTGCGGGCATCTGCCCCGTGGATCCGCCGCCCGTGCGGGGGCAGGTGCGGCGCTGCGGCGCTGTTGCGGGGGATACCCCCAGACGGCGCGCTCTCGCGCAGATATAAGATCTATCTATCAGACCGCCGCACCGCCGCAGTCGAGCCAATGCCTTGGGGCGCAAAGCCTGCGCCGCGGCGCTCCACCGCCGCGCGGCGCCGCGGGCGGCCGCTCTCCCTCCCATTGTAGCCCATGGCCGCCGTCGGCGCAAGGGGGGAGGCGGCCCACTGTTGCATCCGGGTCGGGGGCGTGCTATGCTGGAGGGGAGAAGGAGGTGCGCTATGGAAGCACTGGTCGTAGTGGACATGCAGAACGATTTCGTCTCCGGTGCGCTGGGGACGCAGGAGGCCTTCGACATCGTGCCGTATGTGGTGGGCCGGGTGGTGGAAGGCATCCGCAGGGGAGAGGCGATCTTCTTCACCCGGGACACCCACGAGGCGGACTACCTGGAGCGCCGGGAGGGCCGGTGCCTGCCGGTGCCCCACTGCATCCGCGGCACCGAGGGCTGGGAGATCATCGGGCAGCTCCAGCCGGACACCATCGGCCGCCCGGTGGTGGACAAGACCACCTTCGCCAGCACGGCCCTGGGCCAGATGCTGGCGGACCTGGACGCCCGGAGAGGGCCGGTGCGCACCGTCACGCTGGTGGGCGTTTGCACGGATATCTGCGTCCTCGCCAACGCGGTGATGCTGCAAGCCTTCCTGCCGGAGGCGGAGATCGTGGTGGAGGCCGGCTGCTGCGCGGGCGTCACGCCGGAGCGGCACCGCGCCGCGCTGGCGGCCATGGAGGCCTGCCAGATCACGGTCCGCCGCCCCGAGGACGGCGGATGCCCGTCAAAGCCGGGAGACTGAGCGGACACGCCCCCGCCGGGAGGACGGCGGACAGTGCCCCCAGCGCGGACGAGAGCCTGCGCTGGGGGCACTGTCATCGGGCGGGCGGACCGCTCACGGGGAGAGGGGGCGGACCACCAGGGAGTAGTGGGGCGCGGACGGATCCAGCGCCGCTTCGGCCGTGCCGCCGGAGAGCTGGAGCCCCCAGTCCTGCCAGACCAGCTCCACGCCCCCGGCGTCCGCCAGGGCCACGCGGAGGGCGGTGAAGTCCAGGGTGGAGCCCAGGGCCGTCACCAGGTCATAGCCCTGCAGGTCTCCATCCCCCTCCCCGGGGAAGTCGTAGCTGGGGGCCTTCCAGTACGCCGCGGCCACCGTGGCGCTGCCGCCGGCCGGGACGGTCACGGGGAAAGAGAGATACATCACCCGCTCCTGGGCCAGGACGTCCCAGAGGAAGTCGTCCAGCCGGCCGTCGGCATAGCGGTCCGCGGGGGCATCGGCCAGGAGGCCGGCGGAGAGCAGCGCCTGCGCCGCGGCCCGGTGGTATAGGGCGGGATCCAGCGTCTCCAGTCCCGGCCACGCGGCACTGTCGGCCTGCGCCAGCTCCCACCGGCACAGCTCCCAGAGCACGGCGTCCAGCGTGGTCTCCTCCCGGCTGACGGTGCAGGAGACGCCGTCGATGGCCTCTTCGCAGGAACCGTCGGCGTAGCCCTGGAGGCGATAGTCCCCGATGTCCTCTCCCAGGACGAGCAGCAGCTTCAGCTCCGACTCCCCCCGCACACCGTCCGGCACGAAGTAGTCGTACTGCCGCCAGAGGGTCTCTGTGTCCCAGGAGAGGCCGTTGAAGCCATAGGAGAGGACCGTGGTCTCCGCCGGATCGACAGGGAACGCCACCGCCTGGGTGGCGGCGCGGTACCTCTCATGGGGCGCCGCGAAGTCCGAGAAGCGGTACACGGTCACAGGCACGTCCAGCGCCGGAGCGTCGCCCAAGGCCTGGGCCAGGTAGCTGCCGTCCTCCAGCAGGGCGGCGTGATCCGTCCACTGGGCGGGCGGAGCCAGGTCCCAGGTGGAGCCGTCTCCCTCGCCCGCGTCCCGGAAGCCGCCGGCGTAAGCCCCGGCGGAGAGGGCGGCCTCCACCTCCTCGCCGCCCACCGTGACGGTGGGGGAGAGCGCCCCCAGATCCGCCAGGGAGGCGGCGAAGGGATACAGCGCCGTCACCGTCACGTCCTCCGCCGAGGCATTGGCGAGGACGTACCGGTCCGTCACCGCCGCGCCCCACTGGCGGGGGGAGCCGTCTCCATAGGTCCCGGGGGAGAAGTCCCAGGAGACGGTCCGCTCCGCTGTCAGGGAGACGTCTGTCTCCACGGTGGACAGCGGGAACACCGGGCCGGCATAGGACGAGAAGGCGGCGGGGGCGCCTTGGGCGCTGCCGTCCGCCGGGGCGCCGCCGGCCTCCGGCCCGGAGGAGCCCAGCCCGGGGAGGCCGCCCGCCGCCAGATAGCCCAGGGCTGCCGCACACAGCACCGCTGCGCAGGCAGCGGCGGCCAGAGGCCGCCTCCAGCGCCCCGGACGCCGGAGCTGCCGGACGGCTGACGGGCGGGTGGGCGCCGCCGCCTCGATGAGGTCCTCGTCCACCAAGCCCAGGATGCGGAAGAGCCGTTCGCCTTTCCCGTTCATAAGCATACCCCCTCGTCCTCCAGATAGTGCCGCAGGGCCTTCCGGGTGCGGAACAGGGCGGACTTCACTTTGCTCTCGCCGCATCCCAGTGCCCCGGCGATCTCTCCGATGTCCTGCCCGTACCAGTACCGCCGCAGGAACAGTGCCCTGGACTCCTGGGACAGCGTGCGCAGGAACGCGCTGATCAGCGCCGCGATCTCCTGGTCCTCCAGAGTGCGCTCCACGCCCCGGGGAGCGGGGACGCAGGCGTCCAGCTCGCCCAGCAGCACCTCCATCTCGCCGCCGCCCCGCCTGGCCGCCCGGTCCCGCTTCCAACGGTCCAGCGAGAGGTTGCGGACGATGCGCCCCAGCCAGGCCCGGAAGGCGGAGGGACGGGCGGGAGGGATGGCGTTCCAGGCGCGCAGGTACGTATCGTTGACGCACTCCTCCGCGTCGCCGTGGCTGCGCAGGATGTTCCAGGCGATGGTGGTCAGGAACCCGCCGTATTTGCCGTGGGTCTCGTCGATGGCCCGCTGGTCCCGCTGCCAGTACAGGCCGATGATCTCAGCGTCCTCCATGGTATCCTCCTCTCTCCTGCAGCAGCTCGTTGGCGAAGCGGCTCAGCGCCTCGCAGGGCGCATGGGCGGTGCGCCAGCCGGTGCCGTCGATGATCAGGAACGGGGCGAAGGCACTGACGGAGGTCTCTGTGCCGTCGGCCATGGTCACTGTGAACAGCACGGTCTGTCCCGCGTACTCCGTGTAGGACTGGTCCGGCCAGGTGATGCGGACATCCCCCAACAGGTCCGCCAGGACTTCGATCTCCCCGGCGTCCAGGTCCAGCATCATATCCGGAGGCCCTACCAGGACAGCGGCTGCGGCGATGTCCGCCGCCTCCAGCCCCCGGAAGGGCCGCCGCCCCCCAAACAGCAGCCCTGCCGCCAGCGCCAGCAGGGCGGCCAGGACCAGGCCGCCGATCACAAGGGACCGTTTCTGTATGTTCATGGGCTCTTCCTCCTGTCTCCGGTGCTGGGCCGGGAGTCCTCTCACCCATATAGACGAGAAAGACCGCCGCCGGTCGCGGGGGAGGGGGGCCTTTTTCAAAAAGACCGCTCTGGAGCAGCTGCGCTCCAGAGCGGTCTTCCAAAAGAGGGGTCATGCCTCCAGCAGGCCCAGGCTCACCAGGAACTCATGGGCCACCTCGTCCACTGTGCGGCCCTCCACGTCCACCTGATAGGTCAGCTCTGTCATCTGCTCGGTGGAGATGTTCCCGGTCAGCTGTTCCAGGATGCCCTCCACCTCCGGATACTTCTCCAGCAGGTCGCCCCGGACGATATAGGCGCCGAAGTAGTCCGGGAAAAAGCTCTTGTCATCCTCCAGGACCTTCAGGCCCACTTTCTTGTTCAGCCCGTCGGTGGTATAGACCACAGACACATCGAAGGTGCCGTTCTCGATGGCGGAGTACTTCAGTCCCATGTCCACCGGACGGTACTCCGCAAAGTTCAATCCGTAGAACTCCACGAAGGGGTTGTACTTCATGCTGCCCTCCAGGGTGAAGAACTCCTGCTCTGCGCCGAAGACCAGCTGATCGGCAATGGGGATCAGATCGCTGATGGTCTCCAGACCGTATTCCTCCGCCAGCGACTCCGGCACGCCGATGGCATAGGTGTTCTCAAAGCCCGGCTTGCCCAGCACGTGGATGTCGTGATCGGCCAGGGCCTTTTCCTTGACATAGTCATAGATGGTCATACCCTCCGGCACGTCCGGGGTGTCCTGATGGAAGAAGGTGGTCAACAGCGTGCCGTCGTAGGAGATCATCAGGTCACAGGTGTGGCCGTCGCCTATGAGGGCGTTCCAGTTGTTCACCTGGGACATCTGGTCCTGGATGGTGACGGTCAGGTCCGTCTGATCCTCGATCAGCATCTTGGCCATGTGGTGCATGAGCTGGGTCTCCGAGTAGTCGCCGTCATAGAGCAGGATGTCGCCAGTGCCGCTCTGGCCATAGGGCAGCAGCAGCACGAACGCCAGCACGATGGCCGCCACCGGGATCCACATCTTCTTGGAGCCGCCGCGGCTCTTGCGCATCTGGCCCTCGAACCAGCTCATGATCAGGTCCAGTACCACGGCGATGAGCATGAGCACGCCGGTGGCCGCCAACAGCTGTCCCATGTCCGAGATCCGGATGGCCTGAGTGATGATGCCGCCCAGGCCGCCGCCGCCCACGAAGGCCGCGAACACGGCGGTGCCGATGGCATTGACCACCGCGATGCGGATGCCGGTGAACACCGTGGGGAACGCCAGGGGAAACTCCACCATCAGCACCCGGTAGGGCTTGCTCATGCCCATGCCGCGGGCTGCTTCCTTCACGCCGGGGTCCACCTCCTGGAGGCCCAGGCAGGTGTTGCGCACGATGGGGAGCAGGGAGTAGAGCGTGATGCCGGTGATGACCGTCAGCTTGCCCGGGTCCAGCACCACCATGATGATGCCCAAAAGGGCCAGGGAGGGGATGGTCTGCAGCAGATCCACGATCCGCAAGATCACGGGCCGGGCCGCCTTGGATACGTAGGCCCAGATGCCCAGGGGCAGTCCCACGGCGATGGACAAAAGGCTCGCCGCCAGTACGATGAACAGGTGTTGGAAGATCAGGTCCCAGCTCATCTGCCCGCCTCCTTTCGCAGCCCGCGGGGCGTGACACGCTTCTGCAGCAGGTCGATGACCGCCCCGAAGAGGATGGCCAGGATGGCCGCGGGGATCGCTCCCAGCAAGATCAATGTGTTGTTATTGGAGGAAGTGCCCCGATAGACGAAGTTGCCCAGACCGCCCAGGCCGATCATGGAGGCCAGCACCGCCCAGGAGACGGTGTAGATGGTGGCCATCCGCAATCCCGCGATGATCACAGGCATGGCCAGGGGCAGCTCCACCCGCACCAGGGTCTGGAAGGGAGACATGCCGCAGCCACGGGCGGCCTCGATATACTGGCGGTCTACTTCCAGGATGCCGGTATAGGTATTCTTGAGCACCGGGAACATGGCGTACACGCTCAGTGCCACGATGACGGTTGGATAGATGCCGCCCCACCAGATGAAGAGCACCCCGATGAACACCAGGCCCGGGATGGTCTGGAAGATGGAGAGGATGGGGATGATGATGCCCGACAGCCACCGGGGGACCCGGGAGAGGAGGATGCCCAGCACCAGGCCCACCGCAAAGCCGATGATCACGGAGACCAACACGAACATCGTGTGTACGCCGATGGCCTTCAGGAGCTCCGCGCCGTAGTCCGCGAACAGGGTCTGGATGGTGTCGAAGAGTCCGTTCATTTGGCCTCACCCCACAGGTTCTCCGCCACAGAGCGGGCCACGCTGGTCTTGGTGACGATGCCGGCGATGGTGTCATCGGCGTTGAGCACCACCACAGAGTTGGCGCCCGAGTCCAGCAGATAGTCGAAGCTCTCCTTGGCCTCATCCCCCACCCGGACGGTCCGGGCGGTCTGGCGGATCAGCGGCTCGATGCTGGTGAGCTCTCGTCCCCAGTGACGGATATCGCCGATGGAGATGATGCCTAAGTACCGGTTCTGTTCGTCGGTCACCAACAGGGTATCCACGCTGCCGCGGGCCATGCGCTCCGCGCACTCCAGCACGCCCCGGTCCCTGCGGACGCTGGCCACGTTGGTGCGCATGAAGCTCTCCACCTTGGTGGGGGCCGCGTCTGGCGTGTGTTTGCCCATGAAGGTGCGCACCAGATCGTTGGCCGGATGCTCCAGCATCTCCTCGGGCGAGGCCATCTGCACCACCTCGCCGGAGGCCATAAAGATGATGACGTCCGCCAGCTTCAGCGCCTCGCTCATATCGTGGCTGACGAAGACGATGGTCTTGTTCAGTTTCTGCTGGAGGCTCTTCACCTCGTCCTGCAGCGACTCACGGGTCATGGGGTCCAGGGCGCTGAAGGGCTCATCCATCAGCACGATCGGGGGAGAGGCCGCCAGGGCCCGCAGCACGCCGATGCGCTGCTGCTGGCCGCCGGAGAGCTCGGAGGGATATTTGTTGGCATACTGCTCCATATGGACCAGCTGGAGCATCTGCTGGACGATCTCGTCGCACTTGGCCTTGTCGTACTTGAGCAGTTTGGGGACCACGCAGATGTTCTGGGCCACGGTCATATTGGGGAACAGGCCGATCTGCTGGATGACGTAGCCGATGTGGCGGCGCAGCTCCACTTTATCCTGCTGGTGGATGTCCTGCCCGTCGATGGAGACTGTTCCGGAGTCTGGTTCCAGCAGGCGGTTGATCATCTTCATGGTGGTAGTCTTGCCGCAGCCGGAGGGGCCGATGAGGACCACGAACTGCCCATCGGGGATGGTGAAGTTCAGGTCCTTGAGGATGGGCGTCTTCCCGTAGCTTTTGCACACGTGCTCGAATCGGATCATAGACTTCTCACTCCTTTGCAGTAACGAGGTGGTGGGCGGCCTCCGCAGCGGCGGGCGTGCCCACCAGGATGATGACGTCCCCGGCGTAGAGCTCCGCGTACGGACCGGGAGACAGGATGACGGTCTGGCCCCGGCGGATGGCCACGATGGTCCCGCCGGTGGACTGCCAGAATTTCAGCGTGCCGATGCTCTTACCGATGAGGGGGGAATCTTTCGGCACAGGGACTTCGTAATTGGGGAGTGGACGTTCGGCCGAGGCAAAGGTGTCCCGGTCCTTGACCAGAGCGGTGGCCACCTCCGAGAGCCGCCGGTTGAGCCGCTCGGACTCTGCCAGCAGCGCCTTGAACTCCTGGTGCAGGCCATAGATATCTGCGTCCTCGCCGAAGTTCTCGATGTACCGCCGCGCGCTGTCGGCGGAGAGGACCACCGCGCCGCTCTGGGGCTTGACCTCCACCACTTTCATGTCCGCCAGCAGGCGCAGCGCT
>CALXDL010000009.1 GCA_944387055.1 uncultured Oscillospiraceae bacterium | reverse complement strand
CACCACCACCCGGTCGCAGCCCATCTCGAATGCCCGCTTCCAGGGGATGGGGTCGGCGCAGCCGCCGTCCAAGCAGGGGCGGCCGTCCAGATAGATGATGGGGAAGAGGATGGGGATGGCGCAGGAGGCCTGGAGCAGCAGGTTGTGGGCGTCCCGCCGGGGGACCTCCTGATACAGGGCCTCACCGGTCTCCAAGTCGGTGACCACCGCCTCCGCCGAGCCGGGATAGGCGGCGAAGGCGTCGTAATCGAAGGGCAGCAGCTGGTTGGGGATCGTCTCATAGGAGAACTCCAGGCCGAAGTAGCAGCGGTTGCTGGGCCGGAGGAGGTTGCGCAGGCCCATGTACCGCTTGTCGCGGGCATAGGTGGTGAGCAGGTCCAGGTTGCGCCTGCTCTGGCGGGAGAGATAGCTCACGCCATAGGCGATGCCGGCCGAGACGCCCACCAGGTAGTCCGGCAGGGGGATGCCGCGCTCCAGCAGCGCATCGCACACGCCGCAGGAGAAGATCGTGCGGAAGGCGCCGCCTTCCATGACCAAGCCTGTCTTCATCTGTCCTGCCTCCTCATCTCGTCCGGCGCTCCGCCGCGCCGGTCTCCAGCCGGGCCGCCACCAGCAGCATCATGGGGCGGCGCAGCTCGTCGCGCATCCCGGGGCGGTCCAGCAGCCGCTGCGGCGGCTGGGGCTCCACCACCCGCAGCAGGCGGAAGCCGCCGGTCAGCAGGCCGTCCAGATACGTCGTGAGCGTCCGGTGGTATTTCACCACCGGGGCGTCCAGGAAGCGCGCCGTGCGCTGCCCCTCGTCGAAATAGCGGTCCACCGGGAAGGGGAGGGGCGTGCCGTCCAGCCCGTAGATCCATTCCTGGGGACCGGCCGCGGTGAAGACCGGGTGCTCCACAGAGAACACCAGGTCGCCCCCAGGGCGCAGGCAGCTGCGCACCAGCGCCAGGAACGCTTGGAAGGAGGACAGGTAGTGGAGGGCCAGAGAGCTGAAGACCAGGTCGAAGCTCTCCGGCGGGAAGGAGACGTCTTCGATGGCGGAGCGGAGATAGACGATCTGGGGGAAGGCGGCGCTCTTCTCCCGGGCCACCGCCAGCATCCGCTCCGACAGGTCCACGCCTGTGACGGCGCTGGCCCCATGCTCCGCGGCCCACACACAGTGCCAGCCGTAGCCGCAGCCCAGGTCCAGCATCCGCTTGCCCCGCAGGTCCGGCAGCAGCGGCTCCAGGGCCTCCCACTCGCCCGCCCCGGCCAGCCCCTCCCGAGAGCGGTCCATCTGGCTGTACCGCTGGAAGAATACCGGATCGTCGTACAAGTCCTCTCGCGCCATGGCAGGCCCTCCTCGTCGTTGGGATAGGCCCATCATACCACGGCGCGGCACAAAAGGGAACCCCCCGCGCGGGCGGAGGCAGCTCGTTGAGATGGGCGGGAGCGTGTGGGGACGTCGTCGCTCTCCCGCTCCCGACTGGAGCGGTCAGGCGCTGTCCCTGAGCTCCTAAAGATGCGACCGCTCAAAAGGATGCATCCCCTCGAAGAACGCATCGAACGGATCTACCGGATAAATCTGTTCGAAACCGGATCGGACGCTGATGCGGGCCATCTTACGCAAAGATCGAAAACTGGATATATTTATCCGATCATATCACGTTGATCCATATAGAATATAGAAGTGGATCCCTTGTCGAATGGATCGGAGCAGGGCATCTCCATAGGCCCTGATCTTAGCAGTGGAAAGGAAGAGCGGAATGGGAGATAACAGGGAAGGACGGTTGGATCGGATCCAGCAGGACGTTCGGCAGCTCCCCAGCAAATGGCAGAGAGCCATCTGCTGGTCAGTCGAAAATTGGGACTTGGTAAAAGGCGCCTGCAAGGGAACGACGATGACGGAGGAGGCGATCGAACAGGCGATAGAAGGAGCGATGGCCAGAGATGACGCGGCGATGGCCGTCCTTTTGAGCATAGCGAAACAGTTCAAGGAGCGAGCGCGCGGACAGGAGGAGCGGACGGACGATCCGAACGGCGGAAAGGGAGACCTTACGGGTCAGAGGCCCGGCGAAGCCGACCGAGCGTGAGCGCAACAGGGCTGCGGATACGGCGCGGCGAGCTATCCAGGGGCGGTGCCGGCTGCAGGCCGTGCCTATGGGATGCCCGGGGGATGTCTCGAGACCGGCGGACTTGCGGGTGCAGGGGCGGCATATAGGATCCAGAGATCGAGAGTGCCGGGGTGCGATGGAAAGAAAAAAGTCGGAGCAAGCGATACATCGCTTGCTCCGACGTGGCGGAGAAGGAGGGATTCGAACCCTCGAGACCCTTTAGGGGCCTACATGATTTCCAATCATGCGCCCTCGACCAACTAGGCGACTTCTCCATCGTTGATCCAGTCTGATACTGTCACCGAAAGGCGACAGAGTCATTATAACAGAGGTTTTGGAAAAGTCAACCCCTAAACGTCAGATTTTCCCGGGAGGCGGGTCTCGTGAGAGAGGCGGGAGACATCCGTCCCCCGCCCCTGCGGCGCATCAGCGCATCTCGGAGACGATGCTGTCCACGGCGTGATCCACAGCGACACCCAGTTTGTGGATACTTTTCCCCACCTGCGTTTTCATGGGATCCCTGCTGTTGGAGAGCATCACCCCCGCAGCGGCGCCGGCCATCATGCCAGCACCCATACCGACCCAAAATCCGGTACTCATTCTCATCCTTCGATCACTCCTTTTCGGCCTGCGGGTAGTATGGCCGGGATGGAGAGAAAAAAATCGCCTCCAGGCGGTTTGCCAAAAACCGTCATCGCGCGTATAATCGAAACATCTGGACAAATGGAGCCAACAGCTGGGAGGAGAACATGACTACGATCTATTTGATCCGCCACGCCGAGGCGGAGGGCAATCTGTACCGCATCGCCCAGGGCCAGGACGACAGCATCCTGACGGACCGGGGCTGGCGCCAGGTGGAGGCGCTGTCCCGGCGGTTCGCACAGATCCCCGTGGACGCCGTATATGCCAGCGACCTCTACCGCACCTGCGCCACCGCCAGTGCTATCTGCGGGCCGAAGGGCCTGCCGCTGCACAGGCGGCGGGACCTGCGGGAGATCTGCGTGGGCGTCTGGGAGCGGCAGACCTGGGGACACATCGCCCGGGAGGACCCGGAGCAGATGGAGAACTTCGGCCGCCACCTGGAGCGCTGGCAGGTGGAAGGCGCGGAACGGCCGCAGGCGGTGCTGGAGCGGATGATGGCCGCCGTGCGGCAGATCGCGGCGGAGAACGAGGGCCGGACAGTGGCGGTGGTGTCCCACGGCTGCGCCATCCGCATCCTGCTGGCGGCCCTCCAGGGCCTGACCATCGAGACGCTGGCCCAGACGCCGGTGGGCGGGAACACGGCCGTCTCCCTCCTGGAGGCGGAGGGAGAGACGATGCGGGTGGTGTTCCGGGACGACGACAGCCATCTGCGCGCCCCGGGACACGCCGCCGGGGAGCGGCCCCGGAAGCGGGCCAACGGCCTGGAGCCGGGGGCGTGGTTCCAGCCGCTGCGCCTGCCGGAGCAGGCGGACTTCCTGACGACCTGCGTCCGGGAGACGTGGGACAGCGCGGGCGAGGACCGGCCCTGGGACCCGGAGACGCTGCGGACCGAGGCGGCGGAGCGGCCCGCGCTGGTGGGCTATGTGGGCGAGGAGCCGGTGGGCGTGGTGCAGCTGCGCCCGGAGAAAGAGGCGGCCCAGGGGAATGGCTGGCTCACGCTCTCCTGCGTCCGGCCGCCCTACCAGGGCCGGGGATACGGCATCCAGCTCCTGGGCCAGGCGGTGATGTACTACCGCCCGCTGGGCCGGGACCGGCTGCGGGTGGCCCTGCCAGACGGCGCGGCCTCCCGCCCCTTCTTCACTGCCCACGGCTTTTCCCCCGCCGGGCGCACGGCCTCCGGCCGGGAGATCCTGGAGAAGGACATCAGCTATCACTGGGAGTTCCTGGGGGAGTGAGCGCACCGCGCCCGCAGGACGAGGACGAGGCCCCTCTTTCGAAAAAGAGGGGCCTCGCGGCGTTCGGAGACAGACGGGCGGGCGCCCCGCGGGCAGCCGCTCACAGGGGACGGACCAGCTCCTGGACCAGGCGGGCGGTCATGCCCCAGATGGCGTGGCCCTGCCAGTACCACACGGGCACCTCCACACGGCCGCGGCGCCAGGGATAATCCTCCGGGATACCGACGGCGGCATAGGGGAACGAGGCGGGCACCTGGGGGATGAGGTCGTAGGCGTAGCGCTCCGGCGGCTGGCTGCGGAAGAAGGACAGAGGGGCCGTGAACGCCTCCGCCACCTCCGCCGGGGAAGGGCGCATGGCGGCCAGTCCCGCCGCGGAGACGGCGCCCAGCACCGGCTGGAGCAGGAAGCCTGCCTGGCTGCAGATGAAATCCGGCGTGCCCAGCAGCGTCACCTCGGTCCGTGGGATGGTCAGCTCCTCCTCCGTCTCCCGCAGGGCACAGGCGGCGGCATCCTCGCCGGGCTCCATCCGGCCGCCGGGGAAGCAGACCTCGCCGCCCTGGCGCAGGCCGGCGGCGCGCACTTCGAAGAGCAGGTGCATCCCGTCCGCCTGCTCCACCAGGGGGCAGAGGACGGCATAGCTGTGGCGGGCGCCCAAAAGGCCCGGTACATGGCCGCCATACCGGCGGCGGAACGCATCCAGCCCGCTCATAGCAGGATGGTCAGGCCGCGGGGGACGTTGCGGATGTCCACGCTGGGCGCGCTGGGGGCATACTCCCCGTCCAGAGACCAGGGGAGCGCCTCTTCCGGCTCCAGATGGATGGCGGAGACGTGGCGGAACACCAATCCGCCCTGGTCATAGCGCTGGTCCAGCAGGGCCAGCACCAGGCTCTGGAGCTCCGCGGGCGTCTTGGGGCTGGGGATCAGCAGCATCTCGAACTTGCCGTCGTCCAGCACTACCCGCTCCGGGTCCAGCTTCATCAGCCCGCCGATGGAGGTGGAGTTGCACACCGCGCCGAAGAGGTACTCCCCGTCCAGCGCCTCGCCGTCCGCCGTCAGGTGCACGCGGTAGGGCCGCAGCGAACTGAGGTCCTTCATCCCCTCCAAGATATAGGCGAAGTGGCCCAGGGCGTTCTTCGCCGCCTGGGGAGCGGAGTAAGAGGTCTTGGTGAAGGCCCCGAAGGAGGCCACATAGGCGAAGCAGCGCTCGTTCCAGCGGCCCACGTCCAGCGCCTGGGGGCGGTGGCGCACGATGGCGGCGGCCGCCTCCACCGGATCCGGGGAGATGCGCAGGCTGGCGGCGAAGTCATTGGTGGTGCCGTGGGGCAGATAGCCCAGCAGCGGCGGCGTCTCCATCTGCATCAGGCCGGAGAGGGTCTCATTGAGGGTGCCGTCGCCGCCGACGGCCACCACCAGGTCGAACTGCCCGCCCTCCCGGAGCACCGTCGCCTCGGCATCCCCGGGGGCGGTGGTCATGTGGACGGACACCAGGTACCCCGCCTGGGAGAACTGGGCCACCGCATCGAACAGCGGCGCGCGGGATCGGTTGCGTCCCGCCCGGGGGTTCACGATCATGAGCAGCGTCTTGGGCATGGGGACAGGCCTCCTTTCTCTGCCCGGCCCGAGGAACGTCCGGGCCCATGGCCGGTGCGTCAGTTAGAAGTCTAGAAAGTATAGCACGCCGCCGCGGAGTTTGCAAGCGGTCCCTGACGGAGGGAACGGTGTGAAGGAGTTATAAAGGAGCGCGCGGGCGGGAAGGATCCATTGCAAATCCGGAGGGGAGCGTGTAGAATGGAGATAAAACGAGCGAGGCGGTGGAGCATGAAGCATAAGAGTGGATATGTGCGGCTGGGCCTGACCGTGTTCTGCACGGTCAGCGCCATCCTGCTTTTTTATGATACCCTGTTCGGGCAGCGGGTGCTCCAGGCCCTGAACGGACAGCTCCTGGCGGCGCTCTCGCCGGTGCTGATCGGCGCGCTGATGGCCTATCTGCTGGTGCCGGTGGTGGACTTCTTCGAACGGCGCCTCTTCCCCCGCGCGGCGGAGCGGGCCCGGCAGGCCGGCCGCTACAACGCCCGGGGCGCCAGGGCCGTGAGCATCCTGCTGACATGGCTGGTGATCGCCGTGCTGGCGTACCTGCTGGCGTCCGTGCTGCTGCCGGAGCTCTACCGCAGCGTGATGCAGCTGCTGGGCAACGTGGAGCTGTATTATCAGACCATCAGCGGCTGGGTGCAGCACCTGCTGGAGGCCAACCCGGAGCTGGAGCACTTCGTCACGGAACAGATGAACGCCTATTTCAACGACATGACCTCCTGGCTGACGGGGACCGTCCTGCCCCAGGCCCAGAGCTTGATGAGCGCCGTGTCGGGGGGCATCATGAGCGCGTTCAACTTCGTGCTGGACCTGCTGGTGGGGATCATCGTGTCGGTGTTCCTGCTGGCCACCAAAGAGCAGTGCGCGGCCTACGGCTGCAAGCTGGTCTACGGCCTGTTCAGTCAGGAGAACGTGCGCTGGGTGCTGCGGGGCGTGCGCAAAGTGGACAGCATCTTCTCCGGCTTCGTGCGGGGCAAGCTGCTGGATTCCCTGATCATCGGCATCCTCTGCTTCGTGGGCTGCACGCTGCTGCGCTTCCCGTACGCGCCGCTGGTGTCGGTGATCGTGGGCGTCACCAACGTGATCCCCTTCTTCGGCCCCTTCCTGGGCGCCATCCCCAGCATCTTCCTGATCCTGCTGGCCTCGCCGATCCAGGCGGTGTACTTCGGACTGTTCGTGCTGGCCCTGCAGCAGCTGGACGGCAACGTGATCGGTCCCCTGATCCTGGGGGACAAGACGGGCCTTTCCAGCCTGTGGGTCATCATCGCCATCCTGGTGGGCGGCAGCTTCTTCGGCGTGCCGGGCATGTTCTTCGGCGTGCCGGTGTGCGCCTGCATCCACACGGCCATCAACTTCTTCGTGGAGACGCGCCTGCGCCGGAAGGACCTGCCGCCGGACACCAGCGCCTATGCCGGCGGCGGGGCCGGGCCCCGCACGCCGCCGCCCGCCCAGACCGGCGGACAGGAGCCGGGATAAAATTTCGCAGACCCCTTGCAATCAAAAGAGGAATCGTGTAAAATACGGCCTTACGGGGCATCGTTATAAAAATAACGACCCGTGGGGCCTATTTTCTGCGTTTGAGGGCGCAGCAGGGCCCCGGGAACACATCGGGGCGGGGAGATGCCCGCCGGACACTGACCCCTCGCGGGCAGTGATGCAAAGGAGAAATCGACATGAAGAAGAGACCTCTGGCCCTCGTTCTTCTGGCGAGCCTCCTGTGCGCCGTACTCAGCGGATGCGGAGACAGCAGCACAGGGCAGGCACCGGAGGACCGTGCGGCGGCCAACGCCATCGTCGTTGGCATCGCGCAAGACCTGGACGACAGCCTCGACCCTCACAAGACCGTGAAGGCAGGGACCCGTGAAGTCATGTTCAACGTATTCGAGGGGCTGATGAAGCCCACGCCTGACGGAGACCTGATCCCTGCCATCGCCAGCGACTACCAAGTATCTGAAGACCGTTTGACATACACCTTCTCCCTGCGGGAGGGCGTGCAGTTCCACAACGGTGAGACGGTGACGGCGGAGGACGTGCTCTACTCTATCCAACGCTGCACCGCCTCTACCGAGACAGGGATCGTCCCGGTGGAGGCGTTTTCTTCCATCACGGACCTCTACGCGCCGGACGAACAGACCGTGGTCATCACCCTGGACCAGCCCAACAGCGAGTTCCTCTCCTATATGACCACGGCCATCCTGCCGGAGGGATACGATCAGCAGGACACGGCCCCCGTGGGCACCGGGCCGTTCCGCTTCGTCTCCCGGGCGGCGCAGGACACCATCGTCATGGAGAAGTTCGACGACTATTGGGGCACACCGGCCTATCTGGACCAGGTGACCTTCAAGATCATCGAGAATTCCGACAGCCTGCTGCTGAGCCTGCAGAGCGGGGCCATCGACCTGTGCAACCACCTGCCCACCGCCCAGGCCGCCCAGCTGGGGGACGACTTCGTCATCGAAGAGGGCGCCATGAGCCTGGTGCAGGCGCTCTATCTCAACAACGCCGTGGCGCCGTTCGACGATGAGCGGGTCCGCCAGGCCCTGTGCTATGCCACGGACCGCCAGCAGATCCTGGACCTGGCCTTCGACGGATATGGCAGCCTGGTGGGCTCGAGCATGTATCCCACGCTGTCCAAATACTTCGACGAGAGCCTGACGGACTGGTACGCCTACGACGTGGACAAGGCCAAGGCCCTGCTGGCGGAGGCCGGGTATCCCGACGGGTTCTCCATGACCATCACGGTGCCGTCCAATTATCCCCAGCATGTGGATACGGCCCAGGTGCTGGCCGAGCAATACAAGGCCATCGGCGTCGAGGTGGAGATATTGCCGGTGGAGTGGAACACCTGGATCGAGGAGGTGTACACCGGCCGGGACTTCCAGTCCACCGTGGTGGGCGTGGATGCCTCCAACATGACTGCCCGGGCCATGCTGGAGCGGTTCCAGTCCCAGGCGGGAGACAATTTCATCAACTATCACAGCGATACGTATGACGCGCTCTTCGCCCAGGCGATCGCCACGGCGGACGACGCGGAGCAGACGGCGCTGTACGGACAGATGCAGCGGGATCTGACGGAACATGCCGCCAACGTCTATATCCAGGCGCCGGCGGACCTGGTGGCCGTGCGCAAGGGCCTGGAGGGCGTGACGTTCTATCCCCTGTACGTGCTGGATCTCTCGCAGGTCCGGTACGCGGCCTGACCGGTATGGACGGGCGCGGTGGGACACCCGCCGCCGGCCCGGAAGGGAGCGGATGGCGATGAGATATGCAGCCAAGCGGGCGATCACCCTGCTGATCACCATGGTGGCCGTCTCCTTCCTGGCGTTCGCGGCGTTCGACATCATCTCCGGCGACCCGGCCACCGCCATGCTGGGCACGGAGGCCACTCCGGAGCGGGTGGAGGCCCTGCGGGCGGAGCTGGGACTGGACCGCCCGCTGCTGGTGCGCTACGGCCAGTGGCTGGCGGGCTTCTTCACCGGGGACCTAGGCACGTCCTACAGTTACGGCCAGCCGGTCTGGGACCTGATCGCGCCCAAGGTGGGCGTGACGCTGGTGCTGAGCCTGATGAGCTTCGTGCTGATCGCGGCGGTGTCCGTCCCCTTGGGCATCTGGGCCGCCCGCTGGGGCGGCGGGCCCCTGTCCGGAGCGCGGACGGTGCTGGGCCAGCTGTGCATGGCCGTGCCGCCGTTCTTCCTGGGCATCCTGCTGACGTACCTGTTCAGCCTGGTGCTGCGCTGGTTCGTCCACGGCAGCTTCCCCGGGTTCGGGACAGATCCCGTGGGGACGCTGCGCTACCTCTTCTTCGCCGCACTGACCCTGGCCATCCCCCGGATCGCCATGACGGTCCGGATGCTGGGCAGCACCATCCGCAGCGAGCTGGGCAGGGAGTATGTGCGCACCGCCATCTCCCGGGGCAATGACCGCAGCGGCGTGCTGCGGCACCACGTGCTCAAGAACGCCCTGGTGCCGGTGGTGACCTTCCTGGCCCAGACCATGGCGGAGATCGTGGCCGGCAGCATCGTGGTGGAGCAGGTGTTCGCCATCCCCGGACTGGGACGGATGCTGGTGGCCTCCATCGCGGACCGGGACTATCCGGTGGTGCAGGCCATCGTGGTGATCCTGGCGTTCTGGGTGGTGCTCTCAGGCACCCTGGCGGACCTCATCAACACGCGGATCGACCCGCGCCTGCGGCTGGGAGGCGGCGCATGAGACATTGGAACGGCTATCTGCGGGCGGGGACGATCCTGCTCGCCATCCTGACGGCGGCGATCGTGGTGGGATGCTTCTGGACCCCCTACGATCCCACGGCCATGTCCGTCGGCCCCGCCTTCGACCCGCCCTCGCTCCAGCACCTGCTGGGCACGGACCGCTTCGGGCGGGACATCTTCAGCCGCGTGCTCAAGGGCGCGGGCACCACGTTCGCCATCGCCGGGGCCACGGTGGCCGTCGGCGCCGTGTGCGGCACGGCCATCGGCGCCCTGACCGGTTATTTCGGCGGCGTGGTGGACGGCGTCCTCATGCGCCTGGGAGACGTGCTGACCGCCTTCCCCAGCATCCTGCTGGCGCTGGTGATCATCTCAATCCTGGGGCCGGGGAACAAATATAATGTGGTGATCGCCCTGGGGCTGGTGTTCATCCCCAGCTTTGCCCGGGTGACCCGGACGGCGTTCGCGTCTTTACGGGACGTCAACTATGTCAAGAGCGCGCAGCTGATGGGGGCCTCGTCCCTGCGCATCCTGTGCGTCCACATCCTGCCCAACACGCTCCAGGTGCTGCTGCCGGCCGTGACCATCGGCTTCAACAACGCAGTGCTGGCGGAGGCGTCCATGAGCTTTTTGGGCATCGGCGTGACGCCGCCGGACGCCTCTTTGGGCTATATGCTCTCGGAGGCCCAGAGCATGCTCTCCGCCGCGCCCTGGTACGCCCTGGGCACCGGTGCGGCCATCGTGCTGCTGGTGTTCAGCGTGGGCCTGGTGGGCGAGGGACTGCAGCGCCGCGGCGGGGAGGTGGCATGATGCTGGAGATCCGTGATCTGCACGTGCGCTTCCACGACCGCGCGCGGGAGGCGGTGGCCGGCGTGTCGCTGACCATCGGGGACGGAGAGGTCCTGGGCCTGGTGGGCGAGTCCGGGTCCGGCAAGACCGTCACCGCCATGAGCGTGGCGGGCCTGCTGCCCCGCCGCCGCTGCGACTACTCCGGCCAGATCCTCCTGGACGGACGGGAGCTGCTCCACGCCGGCCGGGCGCAGCTGCGGGAGATCCAGGGCAAGGAGATCGGCGTGGTGTTCCAGGACCCCATGAACGCCATGGACCCGCTGATGAAAGTGGGCGCCCAGGTGGAGGAAACGCTGCGCATCCACACCTCCATGACCCGGGAGGAGCGCCGGCGGGCGGCCCTGGCGGCCCTGGCGGCGGTGGAGCTGCCGGACCCGGAGGGCGTCTACGACCGCTATCCCCACGAGCTCTCCGGCGGGATGTGCCAGCGGGCCATGATCGCGGCGGCGGCGGTGTCCCGGCCGCGGCTGCTGCTGCTGGATGAGCCCACCACCGCCCTGGACGTGACGATCCAGGCCCAGATCCTGGACCTGCTCAAGAAGATGAACCGGACCTACGGGATGTCCATGCTCTTCATCTCCCACGATCTGAGCGTGGTGCGCAGGCTCTGCGGCCGGGTGGCGGTGATGCAGCGGGGCGTCCTGGTGGAAGAGGGGGAGACGGAGCAGGTGTTCCGCTGCCCCCAGGCGCCCTACACCCGGCGCCTGATCGCCGCCATCCCCACCCGGCGGAGGAAGGAGGGAGGCAGATGAGCGAGGAACTGGTCCTCTCTCTCCGGCATGTCACCAGCGGCTACCGCACGGGGGGCATGCTCCGGCGGGGCGCCTATCAGGAGGTCCTCCACGACGTGACGTTCGACGTGCGCCACGGGGAGATCCTGGGCCTGGTGGGCGAGTCCGGCACCGGGAAATCCACCTTGGCCCGGACGATCCTGGGCATGGTGCGCCCGGACAAGGGCGAGGTCATCCACTATACGAAGCGGCCCCAGATGATCTTCCAGGATCCCTACAGCTCTCTGAACCCGGCCTACACCGTGGGCTGGATCCTGGAGGAGCCGCTGCGCATCTACGGCAAGTACCCGGCGCAGGAGCGCAAGCGCCGGGTGCGGGAGATGCTGGCGCGGGTGGAGCTGCCGGAGGAATGCCTGACGGCCCGGCCGGCGGCCCTCTCCGGCGGCCAGCGCCAGCGGGTGTCCATCGCCGCGGCCCTCATCAAGCGGCCCCGCTTCCTGATCGCCGATGAGCCGGTAAGCGCCCTGGACGTGACGATCCAGGCCCAGATCCTGGATCTGCTGCGCACGCTGCGGGACGAGCTGGACCTGAGCTATCTCTTCATCTCCCACGACCTGAACGTGGTCTATCAGCTCTGTGACCGGGTGCTGGTGATGAAGGAGGGGCGCATCGTGGAGCAGGGCCGGGTGGAGGAGATCTTCGACCACCCGAAAGAGGCGTATACCAAGCAGCTGCTGGCTGCGGCGGAGTGAAGGAGGTCCTTTTGCGGGCATGGTCCAGGCGCCATCGGGCGCTCCACATCTGGCTCCTGGCAGACCTGGCGCTGCTGGCGGCCTTCTGGCTGGCGCGGAGCAGCCGGGCGGTCATGACCGTCCTGGCGGACGGCGCCAGCGCGTTCCGGGCGGCGGTGGGACGGCTGTGCTTTTTGACGGACGTGTCCGTGATGGAGGTGCTGTGCGCGGCCCTGGTGCTGGCTGCGGCGGGGTACGCGGTGTGGAGCGCGGCGGCGGTGGTCCGCGCCCGGGGACACCGGGGCAGCCGCGCCTATGCCGCGGCGATGGGCGCGGTGTGCGCGGGGCTGACCATCTATGTGGGCTTCTGCTATCTCTGGGGCGTCCATTACTATACGGACAGCTTCCAGGACCGCTCCGGCATCTACGCCCAGCCCGTGGCGGCGGAGGACCTGGCGGCCGTGACGGCCTATTTCGCCGACCGCCTGGCGGAGACGGCGCCCCTGGTGGAGCGGGACGGCGAGGGGCGCTTCGCCGTGCCCCGGGAGGAGATCCTGGCGGCCGCCCCCCACGCCTATGACGCGCTGGAGGAGCGCTTCCCCTTCCTGGCCTTCGAGGACCAGGGAGTGAAGGCGGTGCGCGCCTCCCGGGTGATGAGCGCGCTGGACTTCACCGGCGTCTACTGTCCCTTCACCGGGGAGCCCAACGTGAACGTGGACTCCCCCGCCTGCCTGCTGGCCTCCACGGCGGCCCACGAGATGGCCCACCAGCGCAGCGTGGCCTCGGAGCAGGAGTGCAATTTCCTGGCCATCCTGGCCTGCACCACCTGCGGCGACGACACCTATGCCTACTCCGGGTGGCTGCTGGGCTATATCCACCTGTCCAACGCCCTCTACCGGGCGGACCCGGAGGCGTGGCAGGCGGTGTGGGCGGAGCTCCCTGCGGAGGTGGCGGCGGACCTGCGGGACAACAACGCCTACTGGGACCAGTTCCGCGACACGGCGGTGCGGCAGGTCTCCAACACGGTGTATGAGGGGTTCCTCAAGAGCTACGGACAGGAGCAGGGGCTGCAGACCTACGGGACGGTGGTGGACCTGCTGGTGGTCTATTACCGGGACGCGGCCCGGACAGACGGATAGGAGGCACACTGGTCATGGATATCCTGGTGACACTGGACCGGAACTATCTCCCGCCCCTGCGGGTGATGCTGGAGTCCCTGCTGCGGAACGACCCGGGCGGACCGTTCGACATCTACCTCATCGGCGACGGCCTGACGGCCGAAGACCTGGCGGGGCTGGAGGCCCTGTGCGGCGGACGGGGGCGGATCCATCCGGTGGAGGTGCCGGCGGCCCTGTTCGCCAGCGCGCCGGTGGCCCGGTACTGGACCCGGGCCATGTACTATCGCCTGCTGGCGGCACAGCTGCTGCCGCAGACGCTGGACCGGGTGCTGTATCTGGACCCGGACATCCTGGTGATCAATCCGGTCCGCGCCCTTTACGAGACGGACTTGGCCGGGTGCCTGATGGCCGCCGCCACCCACACGGGACTGCTGGCGGGGATCACGGACCCGGTGAACCGGCTGCGGCTGGAGAACTACGAGGCGGAGGCCTATTACAATTCCGGCGTGCTGGTGATGGACCTGGCCGCCATGCGGCGGGAGGTGCGCCCGGCGGACGTCTTCGGCTATGCCAGGGAACACGCGGACATCCTGCTGCTGCCCGATCAAGACGTCCTCAACGGCCTCTACGGCGGACGGATCCTGGGCGTGGACGACAGCCTGTGGAACTACGACGCGCGCCGCTTCGACCGCTATCTCCTGCTGAGCCAGGGGGAGAAGGACATGGACTGGGTGATGGGCCACACGTCCATCCTGCATTTCTGCGGCAAGCGCAAGCCCTGGAACCGCAGTTATCAGGGTCGGTTCTCGGCCCTGTACAAGCACTATCAGCACCTGGTGGAGCGGCGGTGAGCGGCCGCCAGCCCCGGGAACGTCGGGGAGCCCCCGTGCCGGATCATCCGGCACGGGGGCTCCCTCATGTGCATGTCATCTCATCAGTCCGCACACCAGATCGGTATATCCGGAGGGGTCCTCCAGCGGCAGGCCCGCGATCAGAAGGGCCTGGTCATACAGCAGCGTGGCGTATTTTTTGGCCTTCTCCGGGTCCGCCGTCACGGCCGCCTCCAGGGCCTGGAAGGCGGGGTGGTCCACATTCAGTTCCAGAATGCGCTCGGCATGGATGGAACTGTCCGGCTGGACCGCCTGGAAGTACTTCTCCATCTCGAAGCTCAGACCCTCCCCTGCCGTCAGGCACACGGGGTGGGACTTCAGGCGGGCGCTGGCCTTGACCTCCTTCACCTGGTCCCCCAGGGTCTCCTTCACGAAGTCGAAGGCAGCCTTGTGGGCGCCGGCGGCCTCCTCGGCCTTCTTCTCGGCACCCTCCTCGATCTCCTGGTCCAGGACGGAGCGGAACTCCTTGTCCTGATAGGTGTGGAGGATCTGGGCGCAGAACTCGTCCACCTCCTCGGTGAAGTAGAGGATCTCCGTGCCGGACTCCCGCAGGCCCTCGGTCTGGGGCAGCCTGTCGATCTTGTCCAGGCTGTCGCCGGCGGCGTAGTAGATATACTTCTGGTCCTCCTTCATCCGGGAGACGTACTCCGCCAACGTGACGGGCTTCTTCTCGGTAGAGGAGTAGAACAGCAGCAGGTCCTGCAGCAGGTCCTTGTGGGCGCCGTACTCCGCCACCACGCCGTACTTGAGCTGCCGGCCGAAGTTCTTCCAGAACCTCTCATAGCCCTCCCGGTCGTCCTTCAGCATCTTGGCGAGCTCGCTCTTGATCTTCTTCTCCAGATTGGCGGCGATGACCTTCAGCTGCCGGTCGTGCTGCAGCAGCTCCCGGGAGATGTTCAGGCTCAGGTCGGGGGAGTCCACCACGCCCCGGACGACCCGGAAGTGCTCCGGCAGCAGGTCGGCGCACTTGTCCATGATGAGCACGCCGTTGGAGTACAGCTGCAGGCCCTTCTCATACTCCTTGGTGTAGTAGTCGAAGGGCGTGGCGCCGGGGATGAACAGCAGTGCCTTGTAAGTGACGGCGCCCTCGGCGGACACGGCGATGACCTTCTGGGGATCGGCGTAGTCGTGGAACTTGTCCCGATAGAACTTGTTGTACTCCTCCGGCTTCACGCTGGACTTGCGGCGCTGCCAGATGGGCACCATGGAGTTCAGCGTCTCCTCTTCCTGATACGTCTCATACTCCGGCTTGTCGTCCGGGCTGCCCTCCTTCCGGCGGGTCTTGGAGACCTCCATCCGGATGGGGAAGCGGATATAGTCGGAGTACTTGCGCACCAGCTCCTGGAGCTTCCAGGATTCGAGGAACTCGCTGTACGTCTCGTCGTCGGTGTCCGGCTTGATGTGCAGGATGATGTCCGTGCCCACGCCGTCCCGCTCACAGGGCGTGATGGTGTAGCCGTCCGCGCCGGAGGACTCCCAGCGGTAGGCGCTGTCCGCGCCGAACTTCTTGGTCACCACGGTGACCTGGTCGGCCACCATGAAGGCGGAGTAGAAACCCACGCCGAACTGGCCGATCACGTCGGTGTCCTTGGCGTCGTCCCCCACCTCCTGCTTGAACTTGTAGGAGCCGGAGGAGGCGATGACGCCCAGGTCCTTCTCCAGGTCCTCTTGGTCCATGCCGATGCCGTTGTCGCTGACGGTGAGGGTGCGCGCGTCTTTGTCCACGGTCAGCCGGATCTGGAAATCCTTGCGGTCCATGCCCACGGAATCGTCCGTCAGAGACTGGTAGCACAGCTTGTCGCAGGCATCGCTGGCGTTGGAGATGATCTCCCGCAGGAAGATCTCCCGATGGGTGTAGATGGAGTCGATCATCAGGCCCAGCAGCCGCTTGGACTCTGCCTTGAATTGCTTCTTTGCCATGGGAACACGCTCCTTACGTTTATTTTTTCACAACAAAACACTATAGCACACAGGACCGTACAAATAAATGACCAATTTGTAAATTCCTGCGGCAAACAGTTGTATGCCTGGCTGTTTGCGAGTAGAATGGAGGAAACATAGACAAGACGGGGGCACGGCCCCCGACGAAGGAGTTCGGGACATCTATGGGTTTCTTGCGAAGCATCGGGAACGCGTTCATCCGCTTCATGTATGGACGCAACGGCATGGACCAGCTCAACCGGGCGCTGCTGTGGGCCTATATCGCCGTATGGGTGGTGCAGATGGTGTTGTCCGCGGCGCTGGAGAGCGTGCTGGTGGCCGCGCTGCTGGACGGGCTGGCGCTGGTGCTGCTGGTGGCGGTCCTCTTCCGCATGTTCTCCAAAGACCTGGCCCGGCGGCGGGCGGAGAACGAGCGCTGGACCGGATGGGTCTGGCGCATGAAGAGCCGGCAGGCAGGCGCCAAGGCCCGCCATGCCGACAAGGACCACAAGTATTTCACCTGCAGGAACTGCAAGACCATCTGCCGGGTGCCGGTGGGCAAGGGGAAGATCGTGATCACCTGCCCCAAGTGCGGCGCCCAGATCCAGGCCAGGACGTAAAGGCACGGCCGCATGAGAGGGGGCGCGGGAAATGGAGATCCGATCTGCCGGATTGGCGGACAGCGCCGCCCTGCTGGAGATCTACGGGGCGTATCTGGATACGCCCATCACCTTCGAGTGCCAGCGCCCCACGGAGGCGGAGTTCGCCGGGCGCATCGCCGGGATCTGCGGAGAGTACCCCTATCTGGTGTGCCTGGAGGAGGGGCGGATCGCGGGCTATGCCTACGCCCACCGCCAGGGGGAGCGGGCGGCCTATCAGTGGTCTGCGGAGCTGTCGATCTATCTGGACCGGGCGCGTACCGCCCGGGGACTGGGGAAGCGGCTGTACGGCGCGCTGCTGGACATCCTGCGGCTCCAGGGCGTCCGCACGGTCTACGGCAGGGTGACCATGCCAAACGAGAGGAGCGAGGGGCTCCATCGGTCCCTGGGCTTCCGGCGGCTGGGCACCTACCGCAACACCGGCTACAAGTGCGGCGCCTGGCGGGACGTGGCCTGCTTCGAGAAGGCCATCGCCCCCTACGACCGGGACCCGGAGCCGTTCCGGCCCATCCGGGACATCCCGGCGGAGGCGGTGGCGGCCATCCTGGCACACTACGGAAGAGAGCGGCCCTGAACGGGCACGGGAAAAAAGAGCGGAGCCGTACGGCTCCGCTCTCTTCACGCTGTGGGACGGCCGGGGCTCAGCCCTGGCAGACGGGGACCATCCAGCCCTTGGTGTCAGGCAGCTTGCCCCACTGGATGCCGGTGAGGGTGTCGTAGAGTTTCTGGGTCAGCTGGCCGATCTGGCCGCCGCTGATGGTCACCTTGTCTCCCTTCCAGTCCAGCTCCTTGACCGGGGAGACCACGGCGGCGGTGCCGGTGCCGAAGACCTCTTCCAGCCGGCCCTCGTGACCGGCCTTCATCACCTCGTCGATGGCCAGCTTGCCCTCGATGACCTCATAGCCCCAGTCCTTGAGCAGCTCGATGATGGAGCGGCGGGTGACGCCGGGCAGGACGGTGCCGGTGCAGGCGGCGGTGTAGACCTTGCCGTCGATCTTGAACATGATGTTCATGGAGCCCACTTCCTCCACGTACTTCTTCTCCACGCCGTCCAGCCACAGCACCTGGGCGAAGCCCTGCTGCTCCGCCAGCTCGCCGGCCTTGATGGAGGCGGCGTAGTTGCCGCCGCACTTGGTGAAGCCGGTCAGGCCGGGGGCGGCGCGGATATACTCGTCTTCCACATAGATGCGCACGGGGTCCAGGCCCTCGGCATAGTAGGCGCCGGAGGGGGCGCAGATGATGCAGAACGTGTAGTTCCGGCTGGCGTGGACGCCCATGCCCACGTCGGTGGCGAAGACGAAGGGACGGATGTACAAGGAGGCGCCGTCAGAGTGGGGGACCCAGTCCTTGTCCACCTCCACCAGGGCCTTGACGGCCTGGACGAAATCCTCCACGGGGATCTTGGGGATGCACATGCGGTCAGAAGAGTCCTGCATCCGCGCGCCGTTGCACTCCGGCCGGAACAGCTGGATGGTGCCGCTGGCGGTGCGGTAGGCCTTCATGCCCTCGAACAGCTCCTGGGCATAGTGGAAGACCACGCAGGCGGGGTCCAGGGAGAAGGGCGCATAGGGCACGATCCGGGCGTCGTGCCAGCCGGCGTCCGGGGCATAGTCCATGAGGAACATGTGGTCGGTGAAGATCTTGCCGAAGCCCAGCTTGCTCTCGTCCGCGGGCTTGGCCTTGGGGGCCGTGGTCTTGGTGATCTTGATGTCCAGCATTTCAACCGCTCCTTTTTCTGATTCTGATCTGTAGGGTCGGGGATGCGCGGAGACGCCCGCGCCGTCCCGCCGGAGGGGGAGGCGCGAGAGCCGGGCTCCCGGGGCACGCCGCCGGGAGAGGAGCATCTCTGTTTCTTTTATACGCCCGCACCGGGGCAAAGTCAATCGGAAGTTGCGCGGGCCCGCACCGGGACGGAGCCGATCGGGCGCGGCGCCAGATAGGACGCGCGGGACCGACGTGTGCCGATCCCGCGCGTCGTATGTCAGGGGGAGAGTGTGGGCCGGGGCGTCAGTGGATGCAGGCCATGCCCCGGCGGAACGCTTCGATGTTGAGGGGCACGAATTTGGCTTTCGCGCCGGTGAACATCCCCTCGATCATGGACTCGATGGTCTCGGGCTTGAGAAGCTTCGTCTGGGCCACGTACGCGCCCAGCATCACCATGTTGCTCACTTTGGCGTTGCCGACCTCTTCGGCGATCTTGGCGCAGGGGATGTAATAGGCCTGCAGGTCCGTGCGCTGGACCTTGTCCGTCACCACGTCGCAGTTGACGAACACGGCGCCGCCGGGCAGGACGCCCGCCTCGAACTTGACGAGGGAGGGCTCGTTGAGGGCGATCAGCTCCGTGGGATGGGCGAAGACGGGGGAGCCCACCGGCTTGTCGGAGAGGACCACGGAGCAGTTGGCCGTGCCGCCGCGCATCTCCGGACCATAGGAGGGGGCCCAGGTGACGTTGAGGCCCTCGGCCATGCCGGCCTCCGCCAGGTTCTTGCCGATGGCCAGGCCGCCCTGGCCGCCGAAACCGGAAATGATGATCTCTTTCTTCATCTTACTTCACCTCCGCGTTTTCCGGCGCCGTCTCCTTGATGACGCCCAGCGGGTAATAGGGGATCATGTTCTCCTTGAGCCACTGGATGGACTTGAGCGGCGTCATGCCCCAGTTGGTGGGGCAGGTGGAGAGGACCTCGATGAAGGTGAAGCCCTCGCCGGCCATCTGCTTCTGGAAGGCCTTCTTGATGGCCTTCTTGGCCTTGTTGATGTTGGCGATGTCGGTGACGCAGACCCGCTCGGCATAGACGCACCCGTCCAGGGTGGAGAGCATCTCGGCCATGCGGATGGGCATGCCGGCCTGCTCCTTGGTGCGGCCCAGCTGGCAGGTGGTGGCCTTCTGGCCGATCAGCGTGGTGGGGGCCATCTGGCCGCCCGTCATGCCGTAGATGGCGTTGTTGACGAAGATGGTGGTGAACTTCTCACCGCGCATGGCGGCGTGGACGATCTCCGCCGCGCCGATGGAGGCCAAGTCGCCGTCGCCCTGATAGGTGAACACGGCCTGGCCGGGGTGGGTGCGCTTGATGCCCGTGGCGACGGCGGGGGCGCGGCCGTGGGCCGCCTCCTGCATGTCGCAGTTGAAGTAGTTGTAGGCGAAGACGGAGCAGCCCACGGGGCAGACGCCGATGGCTTCGTCCAGCAGGCCCAGTTCCACCAGGGACTCGGCCACCAGCTTGTGGATGATGCCGTGGTTGCAGCCAGGGCAGTAGTGCAGCTCGACGTCTGTCAGGCCTTTGGATTTCTCATATACGATCGCCATCTCACTCAGCCTCCTTCAGCGCCTTCTCGGCATACTCGACCATCTCCTCCACCGTGGGCATCACGCCGCCGGCGTGGCCCAGGTAGCGGATGGGCTTCTGGCCCTGGACGGCCAGGCGCACATCGTCGATCATCTGGCCGGTGGAGCTCATCTCCACGTCCAGGAACGCCTTCACGTGGCCCTCTGCGGCCAGGTCGTGCAGCGCCTTCTCGGGGAAGGGCCAC
>CALXDL010000008.1 GCA_944387055.1 uncultured Oscillospiraceae bacterium | reverse complement strand
CCAATCCCCAGGTGGACAACATCGACGGCCTGCCCATGATCAACCTGCGCCGCATCCCCCTGGACAACCTGGCCAACGCGGCGCTCAAGCGGACCATGGACGTGGTGGGGGCGCTGGTGCTGATCGTGCTGACCTCGCCGCTGATGCTCTTTGCCGCCGTGGGGGTCAAGCTCTCCTCCCCGGGGCCGGTCCTGTTCCGCCAGGAGCGGGTGGGGCGCAACAAAAAGACGTTCTTCATGTACAAGTTCCGGTCCATGCGGGTGAACGACCAGGAGACCACCGGCTGGAGCCGGGACACCGACACGCGCAAGACCCCCTTCGGCTCCTTCATCCGCAAGTGCTCCATCGACGAGCTGCCCCAGTTCTTCAACGTCCTCAAGGGGGACATGAGCCTGGTGGGCCCCCGGCCGGAGGTGCCCCACTACGTGGAGCAGTTCAAGGAGGAGATCCCCCGCTATATGGTCAAGCATCAGGTCCGTCCCGGGATCACCGGCTGGGCCCAGGTGAACGGCTTCCGGGGGGACACGTCCATCCGCAAGCGGGTGGAGTATGACCTCTATTATATCGAGAACTGGAACGTGTTCTTCGATCTCAAGATCCTGCTGATGACGCTGGGGAAGGCCGTCAACAGCGAGAAACTGGCCCATTGAGACGGAAGACGCGCGGCGGAGGCGGCCCGATGAGGGCCGCCTCCTTCCGTTCCTCCTATCGGCCCGCCGGGCCCCTGTCCCGGTCCGTGACGTATTTGGCCACTTTGCGGGCCGCCGTGGCCTGGGAGATGCCCAGCTCCCGCGCCACGGCCACGGTGGTGCCGCAGCGGCGGTAGGAGTCCCGGATGATCTGGCCCTCATAGGCGTCCATCCGCTCCGAGAGAGAGCCGCTCTGGGCCAGCAGCTCCGCCGGGGACACCGGCTGGCCGGTGTACTCCAGGGGGAGGGACCCCACGTCGATCACCGGCTCCTGGACGGTGATCACCAGCCGCTCGATCAGGTTCTCCAGCTGACGCACGTTGCCGGGCCAATCATAGTGCTCCAGGAAGGCCAGGAACCGGGGACTGAAGATGAGGTCCTTGCCGTACTCCTGGTTGAAGCGGACCAGGAACTGGTGGGCCAGGGGGAGCACGTCCTCCTTGCGCAGGCGCAGGGGCGGGATGTGGATGCGGATGACGTTGAGGCGGTAGAAGAGGTCGGAGCGGAACAAGCCCCGCTGGACCTCCTCTTCCAGGTTCCGGTTGGTGGCCACGATCAGCCGGAAGTCCAGCTCGATCTTCTTGGTGCTGGAGAGGCGCTCGATGGTCTTCTCCTGGATGAGCTGGAGCAGCTTGGACTGGATATGGAGCGGCAGCTCGCCGATCTCATCCAGGAACAGCGTGCCGTGGTTGGCCAGCTCGATCTTGCCGATCTTGCCGCTGGAGGAGGCGCCGGTGAACGCGCCCTTCTCATAGCCGAAGAGCTCGGATTCGATGAGGTTCTCGTGGAGGACGGCGCAATTGACCTCGATGAAGGGCCCGGCGGCCCGGTCGCTCATGGCGTGGATGGCCTTGGCGATGGCGCTCTTGCCGACGCCGGTCTCGCCGGTGATGAGGATGTTGGCCTTGGTGTTGGCCGTGTTCTGCATCAGGGTCCACAGCCGTTGCATGGGGGCGCTCTTGAACGTGAGGCTGGTGTTGGTGGCCCGGGTGCGCAGCTCTGCGATCTCCTGGGAGTAGTGCTGCAGAGAGTCCTGGAGATGGCGGTAGTTGCGCTGGATGGCGTTGATCTGCTCGAAAGACACGGTGTTGAAGCACACCACGTACTTGAGCTCCCCGCTGCCGTCGAACAGCGGGATGCCCACCGTCATCACGTTGGTGTGGATCCGGTTGATGGTCTGGGTGGTGGAGACCCTGCGCTTCTGGCGGATCACCTCCGCCGTGATGCAGGGCGAGAAGGTCCCGTCCGCCTCCAGGTCGAAGGCGGACTTGCCCACGATGGAGCCGTGGGCGAACCCGAAGTTGCGCTCATAGGTCTCGCTGACCCGCAGGATGATGCCCTGGGCGTCGGAGAGCATGATGTCGTCCGCCAGCACCAGATTGTTCTCCGGGCTCAGGATGTCGAAAAGGCCCTTGAGGTTGATGTCGTCGTCGAAGGGCTGGGATGGGTTCGTGGCGTGTGGCAAAGGGATCCCTCCTGGTCATATGGCCGCCCTGGGGACGGCCGGATCATTCAATTTTGAGTATACCATATCCAAAATTGAATAGGAAGGGCTGAGAGCGATATTTTTTACCCACTTCCTCCAAAATTTCCATACCAGGATCGGTCGGAACAGGCAGGTCAGCGGCAGTCCTTGCGGGGAAACGCGCCGCAGAGAGATCATTCATTTTTGAATGATCCCTCTGCGGTGGTGAGAGAAGCCGCGCTCCGGATCGGTGATATCTGCTAAAAAAGCCGGACTTGAGCGGACAAAAAATGGGACGAAAAGACGGGGAAATTGACTGAAAAATTTGGCACGAGATTTGCTTGAATTTTAGTGGTATCGATCCGGATACCCACAGATCGTTATAGGACCTGAGACATCCTGTTTGACTTTTGGAGGAGGAACTATCATGTATCAAACGATCCGGTACGAGAAGAAAGACAACATCGGCATTGCCACCATCGCCCGTCCTGAGGCGCTCAACGCCCTCAACTCCACCGTCGTCTCCGAGCTGGAGCAGCTCATCAGCGAAGTGGAGAAGGATGCGGAGCTGGGCGCTTTCATCCTCACTGGAGAGGGCCGCTCCTTCGTGGCCGGCGCCGATATCGGCGAGCAGAGCACCATGGACGTGACTGCCGGCCGCAAGTGGGGCCAGCGCGGCAGCGCCCTGTTCCGCCGTATCGAGAAACTGGAGATCCCCACCATCGCCGCAGTGAACGGCTTCGCCCTGGGCGGCGGCTGCGAGCTGGCCATGGCCTGCGACATCATCCTGGCCGCCGGCCCCAACGCCGAGGGCAAGGGCGGCGCCAAGTTCGGCCAGCCCGAGGTGGGCCTTGGCATCACGCCCGGTTTTTCCGGCACCCAGCGCCTGCCCCGCCGCGTGGGCGTGGCCAAGGCCAAGGAGCTGATCTTCTCCGGCAAGCAGATCGGCGCCGAGGAGGCCAAGCGCATCGGCCTGGTGAATGAGGTCTATCCCCCTGAGGAGCTAATCGACAAGGCCGTGGAGATGGCCAAGTCCTTCACCGTCAACGCCCCCATCGCCGTGAAGTATGCCAAGGCCTGCATCGACCGCGGGATGCAGATGGACATCGACGACGGCATCGCCCTAGAGAACGAGCTGTTCGCCATGTGCTTCGCCACCGAGGATCAGAAGGAGGGCATGAACGCCTTCCTGGAAAAGCGCAAGGAGAAGCACTTCCAGAACAAGTAAGCGCCCAGCGTCCCGGACATCACGGCATCGAGAGGGAGTGAGGCATGAAAAACGTTCGCGTGCTTACCGCTGCGGAGGCGGCGCTGCTGGTGGAGGACGGCGACACCATCGCCACCGGCGGCTTCGTGAGCTGCGCCTGTCCCGAGGCGCTCTCCAAAGCGTTGGAGGAGCGGTTCCTGGCGACCGGCCATCCCAAGGACCTGACACTGCTGTTCGCTGCAGGGCAGGGCCACCGCAACGGCACCGGCGGCGACCGCTACGGGCACGAGGGCATGGTCAAGCGCGTCATCGGCGGCCACTGGGACCGGGCCCCCAGACTGGGCGCCCTGGCCCTGGCCAACAAGATCGAGGCCTATAATCTGCCCCAGGGCGTCATCTCCCACATGTACCGGGACATCGCCGCCCATAACATCGGCACCCTCACCCACGTGGGCCTCTATACGTTCGTGGACCCCCGCAACGGCGGCGGCAAGCTCAACGACGTCACCAAGGAGGATATGGTGAAGCTGGTGGAGATCGAGGGGCAGGAGCAGCTGCTCTATCGGGCGTTCCCCATCGATGTGGTGTTCCTGCGGGCCAGCTATGCCGACGCATACGGCAACTGCACCGTCCACCGGGAGATCGGGCCTATCGACGCCACCGCCATGGCCCAGGCCTGTAAGAACTCCGGCGGCAAGGTCATCGTCCAGGTGGAGAAGATCGTCCAGGGCGGCTCGCTGGATCCGAAATTGGTAGCGATCCCCGGTATCTATGTGGACGCCATCGTGGTAGGATCTATCGAGGACAACGAGCAGTGTCTGGGGGTGCCCTATGACGGCAGCCTCACCGGTGAGTTCCGCATCCCCATGGACGCCATCCCGCCCATCCCGCTGGACGCCAAGAAGATCATCGCCCGCCGCGCCGCCATGGAGCTGCCGCAGGATGCTGTGGTGAACCTGGGCACCGGCGCGCCGGAGAAGATCGCCAGCGTCTGCGCGGAGGAGGGCATCTCGGACCGGCTGACCCTGACCGTGGAGGCGGGCTCTATCGCGGGCGTGCCCATGAGCGGCACCCAATTCGGCGCCGCGGCCAATCCCATGGCCATCATCCCCCAGAACGTCCAATTCGATTTTTATCAAGGCGGCGGCCTGGACGTGGCGTTCCTGGGCCTGGCGGAGACGGCGCCCAACGGCGATCTGAACGTGTCCAAGTTCGGCACCCGCCTGGCGGGCGCCGGAGGGTTCATCGACATCACCCAGAACGCCAAGAAGGTGGTCTACTGCGGCACCTTCACCGCGAAGGGGCTCGAGGCCGGATGCCGGGACGGCAGGCTGATCATCGCCCGGGAGGGCTGCAAGAGGAAATTCGTCCGGCAGGTGGAGCACGTCACCTTCTCCGGGAGGTACGCCGTGCAGATGCACCAGCCCGTCCTGTATATCACCGAGCGGGCCGTGCTGGAGCTGCGGCCCGAGGGCGTGACCCTCATGGAGGTCGCGCCCGGCATCGACCTGCAGACCCAGATCTTAGACCAGATGGAGTTCATGCCTCGGATCAGCAAGGACCTCAAGCTCATGGACGAGCGGATCTTCCGGGACGAGCGGATGGGCCTGGCTGACGACTGAGCCAGTTTATATTTGAGGAGGAAAAAAGAAATGGCATTGATGACCGCACAGGAGTATATCGAGAGCCTGCGGAAGCTGAACACCCGTGTGTATATGTTCGGCGAGAAGATCGACAACTGGGTGGACCACCCCATGATCCGCCCCAGCATCAACTGCGTCGCCATGACCTATGCGCTGGCGCAGGATCCCCAGTACGCGGATCTGATGACGGTGAAGTCCAGCCTGACGGGCCACACCATCAACCGCTTCACCCATCTGCATCAGTCCACTGAGGACTTGATCAACAAGGTGAAGATGCAGCGCCTGCTGGGCCAGAAGACGGCCAGCTGCTTCCAGCGCTGCGTGGGCATGGACAGCTTCAACGCCGTGTTCTCCACCACGTTCGAGATCGACGAGAAGTACGGCACCCACTATCACGAGAACTTCAAGAAGTTCCTGACCTTCGTCCAGGACAACGACCTGACCGTGGACGGCGCCATGACCGATCCCAAGGGCGACCGTTCCAAGGCCCCGCACGATCAGGCGGACCCCGATATGTACGTGCACGTGGTGGAGCGCCGTCCGGACGGCATCGTGGTCTGCGGCGCCAAGTGCCACCAGACCGGCTCCGTCAACAGCCACTGGCACATCTTCATGCCCACCATCTCCATGGGCGAGGCGGACAAGGACTGGGCGGTCTCCTTCGCCTGCCCCTCTGACGCCGAGGGCATGTACATGATCTACGGCCGCCAGTCCTGCGACACCCGGAAGCTGGAGGAGGATGCCAGCATCGACGTGGGCAACGCCAAGTTCGGCGGCCAGGAGGCCCTGGTGGTGCTGGACCATGTGTTCATCCCCAACGAGTACATCTTCCTCAACGGCGAGTATGAGTTCGCCGGCATGATGGTGGAGCGCTTCGCCGGCTATCACCGCCAGAGCTACGGCGGCTGCAAGGTGGGCGTGGGCGACACGCTGATCGGCGCGGCGGCCCTGGCCGCCGAGTACAACGGCGTGGAGAAGGCCAGCGCGGTCAAGGACAAGCTCATCGAGATGACCCACCTGAACGAGACCCTCTACTGCTGCGGCATCGCCTGCTCTTCCCAGGGCTTCAAGACCAAGGCGGGCAACTATCAGATCGACCTGCTGCTGGCCAACGTCTGCAAGCAGAACGTGACCCGCTTCCCCTATGAGATCGTGCGCCTGGCCGAGGATATCGCCGGCGGCCTGGTGGTGACCATGCCGTCCCAGAAGGACTTCCACTCCGATACGGTGGTGGGCCGCAACGGAGAGACCATCGGCGACATCTGCAACAAGTTCTTCGCCGCCCGGGAGGGCGTGGACACAGAGGACCGCCACCGCATCATGCGCTTCATCGAGAACCTGTGCCTGGGCGCGGCGGCCGTGGGCTACCGCACCGAGTCCATGCACGGCGCCGGCTCTCCTCAGGCCCAGCGCATCATGATCGCCCGCCAGGGCAATATCCAGGGCAAGAAGCAGCTGGCCAAGGATATCGCGGGCATCAAAGACTGACAGGACCGTCCCCGGGGGAGGGGGACCTCCCCCGGTCGGGCGTCCCGGCCGGCCACCGGCCGGGACGGATAGAGCGCATCCCCAAATTTTGATATAAGGAGCAACCATCATGGATTTCAATCTGAGCCGTGAACATCAGCTGATCC
>CALXDL010000007.1 GCA_944387055.1 uncultured Oscillospiraceae bacterium | reverse complement strand
TGCGGAGCGCGGGTGCGCTCCCGGGAGAAATTTAGGACCAGCTCGCCTCATCCAGATTTTATTCTTTTGGTGCGGCCAGGATACGTGAGACTGTGCGACGGTTTTGCAAGTTACTGGCACAATCGGGACGAGTGAGGCGGCGCCCCGCGGGGCAGGACCGGACATTCCCAGCCATAAGATCCGACAGGATCCGCCAGACTATCTCGAAAGGGGGTCTGCTGGATGGATGCTGCACCGCTGTGGGAGCTGTTCCGGCTGACGGGGGAGCCGTTGGCTTATCTCATCTATCGCGCGGCGGAGGAGGTGCCTCCGTCATGACGGGCAGGCGGACCGCCTGCCCCGCCAGTTCCTTTCCTACGGGTGGTGGATATCCATGGCGGCCACGCCTTACATCGTGACGAACGGGATCGTCCTGCGGGAGACGGAGACCAAGGACGCCGACAAGATCCTCACGCTCCTGACAGCGGAGCGGGGGAAGCTCTCCGTCATCGCTCGGGGCGTCCGGCGCAAGAGCTGCAAGTACGCCGCCTGCGCCCAGCATCTGGCCTATTCGGAGTGGACCCTGTACCAGCGAGGGGAGTGGTGGTACGCCAGCGAGGGGAGCACGCTGGAGCTGTTCAGCGGCCTGCGGGCGGACCTGGAGGCCCTGGCCCTGGGCTGCTACCTCGCGGAGCTGACGGAGGCCGTCACCGCGGAGGAGCCGGCGCCGGAGCTGCTGCGTCACCTGCTCAACGGCCTCTATGCCCTGGGGACGCTGCACAAGCCCGCGCCCCTGGTGAAAGCGGCCTTCGAGTGGAAACTGCTGGCCCTGGCGGGGTACGAGCCGCTGCTGGACGCCTGTGCCTACTGCGGCCGGCCGGATCCCCAGCAGCCCTGCCTGGATGTGGTCCAGGGCGTCCTGCGCTGCGGACGGTGCGGCGCCCGGGAGAGCGCGCTGTCCATGCCGCTGTGCCGGGATTCCCTGGCTGCGGCCCGCCGCGTGCTCTACGGGGACCCCAAGCGGCTCTATTCCTTCACCCTGGGGGCGGAGGCCATGAAGCGCTTCTGCGCTGCGGCGGAGGCGTTCACCACCGCCCAGCTGGAGCGTGGCTTCCGGACCCTGGACTTCTACAAGAGCCTCCAGCCGGCGAGGATCCTGTCGAGATAGAGTACATTTTGTAATGATCCGCTTTATTTATACGAAAGGGAGATGGATATGACAGAGTTCGTCTTTGGCCCCTATCGCTTGGAAGTGGATGTGGAGGCCACCCGGGCCTATTACGCGGCCCACCCGCTGCCTGCGGTCACCTGTGACTGTGCCGGATGCCGGAATTTCGTCAAGGCGGTGGGCTCCCTGCCCCAGCCGGTACGGGACTTTTTCGATCAGCTGGGACTGGATCCGGAGAAGCCCCACGAGCTGTGCTATTACGACGGGACGCCGGAGACCCTTTGCGGCGACGGGTGGTATCACCTGGTGGGGAGGATCCTGGAGGGGGACTCCGAGCCGCAGGGGCGCGAGGTCTTCCCATTCGGGTGGTACGCCCTGGCGGAGGGAGATTCCGTGGCCTTCAAGACGGGGTGCGAGCATCTGCCGGAGGACTTTCCGAGGCCCTGCTTCCAGATGGAGTTCGACCACGTGCTGCCCTGGGTGCTGGAGGAGCCGGATCCCTACATTTCCAAATGACGATCAAGTAAAATGCCTTAACAGGAGAACCGACCCATGAGCGAGTTGTTCGACAAATCCATCCGTACGCTGGAGCTGCCCCGGGTGCTGGAGCTGCTCTCCGAACAGGCGGTGAGCGCCGAGGCCAAGGCCCGCTGCGCCGCGCTCCGGCCGGAGACCGAGCCCGAGGAGGTGCTGCGGCTGCTGGACCAGACCGACGCGGCCCGTCAGCTCATCGGCCTGCGGGGCAGCCCCTCCTTCTCCGGCGTGAAGCCGGTGGCGGAGGCCCTGGACCGGGCGGACCGGGGCGGCGCGCTGAACACCCGGGAGCTGCTGACCATCGCGGTCCTGCTGACCGCCGCCCGCCGGGCCAAGGAATATTTCAACGACGAGGCGGCGGAGAAGACGGCCATCGACCACCTGTTCCTCTCCCTCCACGGCAACCGCTTCCTGGAGGAGAAGATCAAGCGCGCCATCCCGGACGAGGACACCATCGCCGACGCCGCCAGCACGGAGCTGGCGGATATCCGCCGCCACATGCGGGCGGCCCAGGCCAAGAGCCGCCAGATCCTGCAGCGGATCATCTCCTCCCCCAGCTACGGGAAGATCTTGCAGGAGACCATCATCACCCAGCGGGACGGCCGCTTCGTGGTGCCGGTGAAGGCGGAGCACAAGGGCGACCTGCCCGGCCTGGTCCATGACATCTCCTCCACCGGGGCCACGCTGTTCGTGGAGCCCATGGGAGTCGTCCAGGCCAACAACGAGTATATCGAGCTCCAGGCCAAAGAGCTCAAAGAGATCGAGCGGATCCTGGCAGAGCTCTCGGCCGAGGCCGCCGCCCACCGGGAGGACATCCAGTGGGACTATGACGCGCTGGTGCATCTGGACATGATCTTCGCCCGGGGCCAGCTCTCCTATAGGATGGACGCGGTGCGTCCGGTCATCCGGCGGGACGGGGCCATCCACCTGCGCAAGGCCCGCCACCCGCTGCTGGACCCCAAGAAGGCCGTCCCCATCGACATCGAGCTGGGCGACACCTTCGACACCCTGGTCATCACCGGTCCCAACACCGGCGGCAAGACCGTCACCCTCAAGACCCTGGGCCTGCTGACGCTGATGGTCCAGTGCGGCCTCCATATCCCCGTGGCGGACCGCAGCCAGGTCTCAGTCTATGAGCGGGTGCTGGCCGACATCGGCGACGAACAGAGCATCGAGCAAAGTTTGTCCACTTTTTCGGCACATATGGTCAATATCGTACGCATTTTGGCAGAAGCTGACCGCCACAGCCTCATCCTGTTCGATGAGCTGGGGGCGGGCACCGACCCGGTGGAGGGCGCGGCGCTGGCCATCGCGGTCATCCAGCACGCTCGGCAGCTGGGGGCGCGCATCGCTGCCACCACCCACTATGCGGAGCTCAAGACCTTCGCCATGACCACGGCGGGGGTGGAGAACGCCTCCTGCGAGTTCGACGTGGAGACGTTGGCCCCCACCTACCGGCTGCTGATCGGCATCCCCGGCAAGTCCAATGCCTTCGCGATCTCCAAGCGCCTGGGCCTGCCGGACGCGGTCATCGAGACCGCCAAGGAGCAGATGAGCGGCGAGAGCCTCCGCTTCGAGGACGTGCTCACCCAGCTGGAGGCCAAGCGCCAGGCCCTGGAGAAACGGGAGCAGGAGGCCGACCGCCTCTACCGCCAGCGGGAGGAGGACGCCCGCAAGGCCCGGGAGTTCCGGGAGCAGATGGAGCGGGCCAAGGAGAACGCCCGCAGCCGCGGCGAGGCGGAGGCCAAGCGGATCCTGCGGGACGCCCGGCAGACCGCCGACCAGGTGTTCGCGGAGCTCTCTGAGATGCGCAAGGCCCAGGCGAAGGCCGAGCGGATGCAGAACGCCAACGAGGCCCGCGCCAGCTTGTTCCGCCAGCTCAACGAGGCGGAGGACGCCGTCTCGAAGCGGGATGCCCGGCGGGAGCCCATCCCCAAGCCCAGCCGCCCCATCCGGGTGGGGGACCTGGTGGAGTTCCCCGGCGTCCGGACGCCGGCGGAAGTGGTGTCCGTGAGCAAGGACGGCACGCTGCAGCTCAAGGCGGGCGTGCTGAAGATGAAGGCCAAGGCGGACGAGGTGCGCCTCATCGAGGAGGACGAGCGGGCGGCCCGCAAGAAGACGCCCGCCGTCTCCGTCCGCCAGAACGCGGACCGCGCCCTGCGGGCCGCCGCGTCCCGGGAGCTGGACATCCGCGGCCTGGAGACCCTGGAGGCGGAGAGCGTGGTGGAGAACTTCCTCTCCGCGGCCGTCATGGGCAAGCTGGACACGGTGACCATCATCCACGGCAAGGGCACCGGGGCGCTGCGCAAGGCCGTCCACGAGATCCTGCGGCGGAACAAGGCGGTCAAGAGCTTCCGCCTGGGCGTCTACGGCGAGGGCGAGAGCGGCGTCACCGTGGTGACGCTGAAGTGAGCCTGCGCCCGCGGCGGTGCCTTGGCAGGCGTGCCCGTCCGGCCGGAAGGGGACGTGTTGCCGCGCGGTCCGTCCCGTGGGGCGCGGCGGGGCCGATGCCCCGATGCTGACGTTGGATGAGGAGGGCCATATGGCTTTGACGTTCCGAGCTGCGGAGGCGGCCGATACGCCGCTGACCTTGCAGTTCATCCGGGAGCTGGCGGAGTACGAGCACTTGCTGGACCAAGTGGTGGCCAGTGAGGAGCTCCTGCGGGACCAGCTGTTCCAAAAACACCGCGCGGAAGTCCTGTTCGCGCTGGAGGATGGGGAGGCGGTGGGCTTCGCCCTGTTCTTCCACAACTTCTCCACGTTCCTGGGCCGGGCGGGCCTGTATCTGGAGGATCTGTACGTCCGGCCAGCGCATCGGGGGAAGGGATACGGTAAGGCCATCTTCCGGCAGCTGGCGGCCATCGCGGTGCAGCGGGGCTGCGGCCGGCTGGAGTGGTGGTGCCTGGACTGGAACGCCGGGAGCATCGGCTTCTATCGCTCTCTTGGGGCGCAGGCCATGGAGGACTGGACGGTCTACCGCCTCTCCGGCCAGGCGCTAGAGCGCCTGGCAGAGCCGGAGGCCCCGGCTGCGGGGACCGGCGTGGCCCCTGATACATGCCCCGCTGCCGGCGGGGAGACCCAGTGAAACTTACAGTGAGGTGATCGTATGCAAGAACTTGAAAAGCAGTTCCATATCGCCTGTGCCCAGGGAGACATCGGACGCTACTGCATCCTGCCGGGCGATCCGGGGCGGGTGCCCGCCATCGCCGCGCTCTTCGACGATGCCAGGCAGATCGCGTACAACCGGGAGTTCAACGTGTGGACGGGGACGCTCCTGGGGGAGAAGGTGACCGCCTGCTCCACCGGCATCGGCGGCCCCTCTGCCGCCATCGCCATGGAGGAGCTGCACAAGTGCGGCGCAGACACCTTCATCCGCACCGGCACATGCGGCGGTATCGACCTGGCCGTGCAGTCCGGCGACATCGTGGTGGCGACCGGGGCGATCCGCTTCGAGCATACCAGCCGGGAGTACGCGCCCTTGGAGTTCCCGGCGGTGGCGGATCTGGACATCACCCTGTGCCTGACCCAGGCCACGAAGGCCCTGGGTTACCCCCTCCACACCGGTGTGGTGCAGTGCAAGGACAGCTTCTATGGCCAGCACAGCCCCCAGGCCTCGCCGGTCTCCTATGAGCTGCAGGCCAAATGGGAGGCTTGGAAACGGCTGGGCGTCAAGGCCAGCGAGATGGAGTCCGCGGCCCTGTTCGTGGTGGCGGCGGCGCTGGGCTGCCGGTGCGGCTCCTGCTTCCACGTGGTGTGGAACCAGGAGCGGGAGGCCGCGGGCCTGGACCAGAAGATGAGCGAGGACACCACGGCCTCTGTGAAGGTGGCCGTGGAAGCGCTGAAGCTGCTGATCGAAGAGGACCGGAAGGCCGGCCGCTGACGCCGAAGAGGCGGCAGGGCGGTCCCATCGGGAAGAGGAAAAGCGTCCCCATCTGCCGCGCGGCAGATGGGGACGCTTCGCTTTCGGCTGGACAGAACGCCTGGGCCCTATCCATGGGACCGGGGCAGGTCCCAGTGGAAATAGGCCGAGAGGCACCGGATGGAGAGCACCAGACACATGCCCGCCAGCATGGCCGGCAGGCTGCCGGCCGGACGCCACAAGATCGCGCACAGCAGTGCGCCGGCCAGGGATGCGGAGGCGTAGACATGCTTGCGGAAGATGTAGGGCGTGTCGCCGGCCAGGACGTCCCGCAGGACACCTCCGCCCACGCCTGTGACCACGCCCACGAACACCAGCAGGAACCATCCGGGATCCGCCACCGTGTCATAGGCGAGGCGGATGCCCGTGACCGTGAAGATGCCGAGGCCCGCCGAGTCCATGAGGAGCATCACCAGGTCGAAGCGCCGCTGGTCCCGCTGCAGGGCCCGCCGGACCTGGGGCAGGAAGAATATCAGGGAGGTGGCCGATGCCACGGCGGCATAGATGGGATCGCGGAAGGTGGCGGGCGGGACGTTCCCCAGGATGAGGTCGCGGATGACACCGCCGCCCACAGCGGTGGTCAGGCCCAGGATCCAGACGCCGAAAAGGTCCATCTCCTTCTTCGACCCGGTCATCGCGCCGGAGGCCGCGAAGGCCATGGTGCCCGCCAGCTCCAGGATGAGGAGGAACGTGTCCATGGCGCCTCCTCAAGACCGATCCGCCCGGACCATCTCCATGAAGGCGGAGGCCGCGGCGGTGGGCGTCACTTCCCGCAGCGTACACATGTCCACGCTGCGGGGCGGGATGTCGAAATCGGTCTTCAGGACCCGGATCTCACCGGCATCCAGGGCACGCTGGACGAATTCCAGCGTCACGCCCGCCACCCCCAGGCCGATACGGGCCAGGGACACCAGCAGGCTGCGGGAACTCAGCTCGATCTCCGGGGCCAGCGTCACGCCGCTCTTGAGGAAGTACTGCTCCAGGATCACCCGGCTGCTGGCCTTGCGCTCCAGCAGGATCAGCGGGAAGTCCGCGATCTCCTGGATCGAGTAGACATGGTCGAAATCGCAGTCGTATCCGCTGCCCGCCACGAAGGCCGAGTGGGTGGCGAAGCAGGGCCAATGCTCCACGGCCGCGTCTGCGGGGGAGGAGGCGAAGGCGATGTCCACCGCGCCGGAGTGGAGCATGCTGAGGACCTTGGCGCTGCGGCCGCTGACGATCTTCAGCCGGATGGCGGGATGCTCCCGGTGGAACGCCTCCAGATACCGGGTGAGGAAGAAGCTGGTCACAGTGTCGCTGGCGCCGATGACCAGCGTGCCCAGCAGGAGCTGCTGGGCCTGGGAGAGCTTGTCCTCCCCTGTGGCGATGAGGCCCAGGGCGCTGCGGACGTATTGATAGAGCATCTGCCCCTCTCCGGTGAGGGACACGCCCCGGGGACTGCGGGAGAACAATCGCGCCTGGAGCGCCGTCTCCAGCTGTTTGATCGATTGGCTCACCGCAGACTGAGAGATATAGAGCTCTTTTGCTGCAAGAGAGATGTTCCCGGTCTCGGCCACGGCCTTGAACACCCGGTATAGATCCAGTTTGACTGCCATAGGGGGCCTCCTACTATCGATATATCTTATTGGTGACGTAGTTATTATAAGCGGAGAAAGACGAGAGCGCAACGCCTCTTCGAAAATTTCCGCAGATCCTTTGCAACGCCCACCGATCTTTGGTATACTATCAGTCTAGACTGTGAAAAGGGGCGTGGGGCATGGAGATACGGGTGCTGGCAGTGGGAGACGTCGTGATGGAACAGGGCCTCCGGCATCTGGAGAGGACCCTGCGGCCGTTCCAGAAGCTCAAGGGCATCACCTTCACAGTGGTCAACGGCGAGAACGCCGCCTCAGTGGGCCTGACAGCGGACCAGGCGGAGCGTATCTATGCCGCCGGGGCCGACGTGGTGACGCTGGGCAACCATGCGTTCGGCAAGCCCCAGATCGCCGGCTTCCTGGACGACACGCCCTGGATCCTGCGGCCCGCCAATTTCACGGGCCGGGCGCCGGGCCGGGGATGCGGCATCTATGACTTGGGAGGGCTGCGCGTGCGGGTGATGAACCTGATCGGCCGGGGCGACCTGAGCTGGGGGGCGGACAATCCCTTCACCACGGCGGACAAGCTGCTCAAGGAAGGGGAGGCAGACCTCACGCTGGTGGACTTCCATGCCTCCGCCACCAGCGAGAAGCTGGCCATGGGCTATTATCTGGACGGCCGGGCGTCCGCGCTCTGGGGCACCCACACCCATGTCCCGACGGCTGACGAGCGGGTGTATCCCAAGGGGATGGGATATCTTACCGACTTGGGCATGACAGGGGCCGTGGAATCGGTCCTGGGCATCGAGCCCTGGCAGTCGATCGAGACGTTCCTGGGCGGCCTGCCGGGCCGCTATCAGGCCCCCGGCGGTCCAGCCAAGATGCAGGGCGCCATCTTCACCCTGGACAGCGCCACAGGCCGCTGCTCCAGTGTGGAGCGAGTGGATGTCCGCTGAAGGATAGAGACGAGACAGACGAGGAGGAACGAGGACCATGTCCATCCAAAAAGTGAGAGATCATCTCAAGCAGTTCGGCGTCGAAGGACGCATCCGGGAATTCGATGTGTCTTCGGCCACCGTGGAGCTGGCCGCCGTGGCCGTGGGCGTGGAAGGCGCCCGCATCGCCAAGAGCCTGAGCTTCAAAGTGGATGAGGCGCCCATCATCATCGTGGTGGCGGGCGATGCCAAGGTAGACAACAGCAAGTACAAAGCCCACTTCCACACCAAAGCCAAGATGCTCACCCATGAGGAGGCCCATGAGCGCGTGGGCCATGACGTGGGGGGCGTGTGCCCCTTCGCGCTGCCGGAAGACGTGAAGGTCTATCTGGACGTGTCGCTCCAGCGGTTCGACACGGTCTTCCCCGCCGCCGGCAGCGACAACAGCGCCATCGAGCTGACCTGCCAGGAGCTGGAGCGGTATTCCTCCAACTTCGTGGAGTGGGTAGACGTGTGCAAAGGCTGGCAGGCCTGAGGGCCCCTGCCTGGGAGCGGCCGTGGGGCCGCTGCTCCCGGTCCCATCCCTCCCGCCCTGTGCGGGAGATCCCCTGACAGGAGGTGTCCCCATGTTCCGATTCATCCACGCGGCAGATATCCATCTGGACAGCGCCTTCAGCGCCCTGTCGCCCCAACAGGCGGCCTCCCGCCGGCGGGAGAGCCGGGAGGTGGGGGCCCGGCTGGCCAGCTATGTCAACAGCCACCACGTCTCCCTGGTGCTCTTGGCCGGAGACCTGTTCGAGGACCGCGGAGCGTTCCGGGAGACCGGGGAACTGCTGGCGCAGGCGCTGGGGACGATGGAAGCCCGGGTGTTCATCGCCCCCGGCAACCATGACTGGGCCGGGCGGGGCGGCATCTGGGAGACGGTGGACTGGCCGGAGAACGTCCATATCTTCCGGGAGGGCGTCCTGACCGCTGTGGAGGTGCCGGAGCTGGGCGCTGTGATCCACGGGGCGGCGTTCACCGGGCCGGAGCAGGCCGTGAGCCTGCTGGAGGGCTTCACGGCTCCGCAGGACGGCCGGGTCCATATCGGCCTCCTCCACGGGGAGGTGGAGCCGGCACAGGCGCGTTACGCCCCCCTCTGCAAAGAGCAGATCGCCGCCAGCGGCCTGACCTATCTGGCCCTGGGCCATATCCATAAGCGCACAGAGCCGCTGGTCTTCGGCACCACGGTCTGCGCGTGGCCGGGCTGTCTGGAGGGCCGGGGCTTCGACGAGCTGGGAGAGAAGGGCTTCTATCAGGGCACGGTGTCCGGCGGGAGCGTGTCCCTGGAGTTCGTGCCGTTCGCCCGGCGGCGGTACGAGATCCTGGAAGTGGACGTGACGGGGCGCCCGCCCCGCGCCGCCGTGGAGGCCGCCCTGCCGCCGGATACCGCTCAGAACCTGTACCGCGTCATCCTCACCGGTGAGGCGGACGAAGGCGGCGTGAGCGCCGCGGCGCTCCAGGAAGCGCTCTCGGACCGGTTCTATGCCCTGGAGGTCCGGGACCGGACCCGCGTGGCGCAGGACATCTGGGCCAGGGCGGACGAGGATTCCCTGCGGGGCCTGTTCCTGCGGGAGCTGCGCGGGAAGCTGGAGGCGGCGGAGACAGAGGAGGAGCGGGAGATCGTCACCCAGGCCGTGCGCTTCGGCTTGGCGGCCCTCGACCACCGCGACCTGGGGTGAGAGAGGGGACGGGATGGAGAAAGTCCTGCTGATCGGCACCGGCGGTACGATCGCATCAGAGATGGGACCGGAGGACTGGCGCCGGAGCTGACCTCGCAGCAGCTCCTGGCCTGCGTCCCCTCTGTGGCAGATATCTGCGAGACGGACTGCATCCAGCTCTTGGACCTGGACAGCACCAATATGGCGCCTGCCCACTGGCTGGCCATGGCGCACTGCATCCAGGAGCACTATGACGCGTACGACGGCTTCGTCCTCACCCATGGGACGGATCCGATGGCCTATACGGCCGCTGCCCTGAGCGATCTCATCCAGGGAAGTCCCAAGCCGATCGTCCTCACCGGGGCCCAGAAGCCCATGGGCTTCGATTCCACAGACTCCAAGATCAACTTGACGGACGCGTTGCGCTGCGCGGCGGAAGACCTGCCGGGCGTGTGCGTCGTGTCCAACAGCAAAGTCATCCTGGGCACGCGGGCCAAGAAGACGCGGTCCAAAAGCTTCCAGGCATTCTCCAGCATCAACTATCCGCTATTGGGGATCCTGCGGGATGGGACACTGCTGCGCTACATCCGCCAGCCCTGCGCCAAGGAGCCGGTGTTCTACCACACGCTGGACCAGGAAGTGGCCCTCATGAAACTGATCCCCGGCATGGACCGGACGCAGGCGGACTTCCTGCTGGAGCGCAACGACGCCCTCATCATCGAGAGCTTCGGGGTGGGAGGCCTGCCGGAGACGGGAGGCTTCGACGCCTGTTTGCGCCGCTGGATGGAGGCGGGGCGCACGGTGGTCCTCACCACTCAGGTGGAGAACGAGGGCAGCGACCTGGGCGTCTATCATGTGGGACACCGGCTCAAGAGCAGTCTGGGCGTGCTGGAGGCCTATGATATGACCACCGAAGCAGTGGTGGCCAAACTCATGTGGATCCTGGGCCAGACCCGTGACCGGGCCCAGGTGGAGCGGCTGTTCTACACGCCTGTGGCGTCGGACCTCCTCTGGCCGGTCTGACGGGGACGGACGATCCGCTCTGCGCCTGCGTGCTCCACGGAGAAAGGAGAGGAGACATGCTGCAACGGGAACTGTGTTACGCCGCCATCGGCACCGGAGCCACTTGCCTGGCCACGGTGTTGGGCGCGGCGATGGTGTTCTGCTTCCGCCGGGAGCTGTCCCACGCCGTCCAGAAAGTGTTCCTGGGCTTCGCGGCGGGCGTCATGACCGCGGCCTCCGTGTGGTCACTGCTGCTGCCGGCCATGGAGATGGCAGAGGAGCAGGGGCGCAGTGTGCTCTTGCCGGTGGGCGGCGGGTTCCTGCTGGGCGGCGCGTTCCTGATGCTCTTGGACATGCTGCTGCCGCATCTGCATCTGGGCAGTGACGAACCGGAGGGGCTGCACGTCCATTGGAAGCGCACCACGATGATCGTCTTGGCGGTGACGCTCCACAACATCCCCGAGGGGATGGCCGTCGGGCTGAGCTTCTCCGTGGCGGCGCAGGACGCCGCGCCGGGCGCGCTGTCGGCTGCCGTGGCGCTGGCGGTCGGCATGGGCCTGCAGAATTTCCCGGAGGGGGCCGCCGTGGCCCTGCCCATGCGCTCCCGCGGCGTGGCCGCGGGGAAGGCGTTCCTATGCGGTGCGGCCAGCGGCTTGGTGGAGCCCGTGTTCGGCCTGCTGACCGTGTTGGTGGCGGGCAGTGTCACGGGCATCATGCCCTGGGTCCTCTCTTTCGCCGCGGGCGCTATGATCTATGTGGTGGTGGAGGAGCTGATCCCGGAGGCCCAGCTGGGCGAGCACTCTCACGTGGGGACCATCAGTGTGATGACAGGTTTCCTGGTGATGATGCTGCTGGATGTGGTGCTGGGATAGGACGCGCTGGGATATTTTTCGACAGATCGTCGCCGCGTGGGGGTTGAACCTGCGCGGCGGCAGCATTATAATAGGGACAGTCGGTATCGGACGGGATACCACAAAGGAGGATTTTACGATGGATAAGACACTTCATTATGAAAGCTACGTACAGATCCTGAAGGAAGAACTCATCCCCGCGATGGGCTGTACAGAGCCCATTGCCGTCGCTCTGGCCGCCGCCAAGGCTAGAGAGGCAATGGGCGCTATGCCGGAGAAGACCCGGCTGGAGGTCAGCGGGAACATCATCAAGAACGTCAAGGCCGTCACCGTCCCCAACACCGGCGGACTCAAGGGCCTGGAAGCCGCCACCGCCGCCGGTATCGTGGCCGGCCGGGAGGATCTGGACCTGGAGGTGCTGTCCAAAGTGACGCCGGAACAGATCCAGGAGATGAAGGCGTATCTGGACAGCCACGAGATCAAGGTCGTCCCCTATCTGGGCGACCGCGTGTTCTACATCAACGTGGAGGTCAGCGGCGGCGGCCATACCGCCAGCTGCGAGATCATGGACTATCACACCAACGTCACCCGCATCCAGGTGGATGACAAGGTGCTCTATCAGGCCCAGGGCAGCGCCGGGACCGCGAAGAAGACGGACCGTTCGGTCTTGAACGTGAAGGAGATCCTCGCTTTCGCCGACACGGTGGACATCGCCGACGTGGAGGAGGTCATCCGCCGTCAGATCGCGTACAACACCGCCATCTCCAAGGCCGGCCTGGAGGAGAAGTGGGGCGCCCAGGTGGGCAAGCACCTGCTGGAGACCTACGGCGACAGCCTGCCTGTGCGCGCGGCTGCCGCGGCTGCTGCCGGCTCTGACGCGCGGATGAGCGGCTGCGAGCTGCCGGTGGTCATCGTCTCCGGCAGCGGCAACCAGGGCATGACGACCTCTCTGCCCGTCATCGAGTATGCCAAGGCCATGGGCGTGTCTGAGGAGAAGATGATCCGTGCCCTGGTGGCGGCGGACCTGATCACCATCCATCAGAAGACCAGCATCGGCACGCTGTCCGCTTTCTGCGGCGCTGTGAGCGCCGGTACCGGTGCGGCATGCGGCATCGCCTACCTCAAGGGCGCCAGCTATGAGGCCATCGCCCAGACCATCACCAATGCGCTGGGCACCTGCTCCGGCATGGTGTGCGACGGGGCCAAGCCCTCTTGCGCGGCCAAGATCGCTGCGGCGGTCCAGGCGGGCCTGCTGGGCTACGATATGTACGTCAACGGCGGTGACGGCTTCTGCGACGGTGAGGGCATCGTCAAAGAGGACGTGGAGAAGACCATCGCCAGCGTGGGCCGCATGGCCCGTGAGGGCATGCGCCGCACGGACGAGGTGCTGCTGGACATCATGGTCGGCGAATGATCAGACCCTGACGGACGTCCCCAGCGCAGCGCGCTGGGGACGTTCTTTCATCTGGGGTATGAAAAAAAAGCATGGATATCCTGCACAGAGGGATTTGACGATCGGGCCGTACCGTGGTAAGGTATCACTACAATCGAATACCGGCAAACGAAGTCCGTAGGGGAACGGCGAAAGCCTGCCGAAGGAGTGAAACTCTCAGGCGCCCGGGCAAACGGGTGGGGACTATGGACGGATGTGGCTCTGGAGAAGCTCAGCTATGAGTACCGAAGGTGCAAGGCGGGAGAGATCCCGCTGAATCTCTCAGGTAAAAGGACAGAGTGTGGAAACGCCGCGGGAGGCATGATGCAGTCTCACCGCGGGCGCGGATGCGTGTCTTTTCCCGGGACGGCTGTTCTCCCCAGCTGTCCCGGTGATTTTTTTAGGAGGGAGATCTTATGCTGTTATCCATCGTGAACACCATCAACTCGTACCTGTCCGACTATATCCTGGTGATCTTGCTGATCGCCGTGGGCCTGTGGTTCACCATCAAGACCCGCTTCGTCCAAGTCCGCTGCTTCGGCGAGGGCATGGGCAAGGTCTTCGGGAACCTGTCCCTGCACGGCGACCGCCATAAGAGCGGTATGAGCTCCTTCCAGGCGCTGGCTACTGCCATCGCTGCTCAAGTGGGCACCGGCAACATCGTCGGTGCCAGCGGCGCCATCCTCACGGGCGGCCCCGGCGCCATCTTCTGGATGTGGATCATCGCTTTCTTCGGCATGGCCACCATCTACGCGGAGGCGACCCTGGCCCAGCAGACCCGCCGCAAGGACAGCAAGGGCAACATCCTGGGCGGCCCGGTGTATTACATCACCACGGCCTTCCGCGGCGGCTTCGGCAAGTTCTTGGCGGGGTTCTTCGCCGTGGCCATCATCCTGGCCCTGGGCTTCTTTGGCTGCATGGTCCAGTCCAACTCCATCGGCTCCACGTTCCAGACGGCCTTCGGCATCCCCTCCTGGATCGTGGGCATCGCCCTGGTGGCGATCTGCGCGGTCATCTTCCTGGGCGGTGTCCAGCGGCTGGCCGCCGTCACGGAGAAGCTGGTCCCCGTCATGGCGGCACTGTTCATCCTGGGCGGCCTGGTGGTCCTGATCGCCCGCTTCCAGTATCTGGACGATACTTTTGCCATGATCTTCCGCTATGCCTTCCAGCCGGATGCCATCATCGGCGGCAGCTTGGGCTATGCCCTCAAGACTGCCATCAGCCAGGGCGCCAAGCGGGGCCTTTTCTCCAATGAGGCCGGCATGGGCTCTACGCCCCATGCCCACGCGCTGGCCAATGTGGCCAAGCCCCACGACCAGGGCGTGGTGGCCATGATCGGCGTGTTCATCGACACGTTCGTGGTCCTGACGCTCAACGCCCTGGTGGTCATCTCCACCCTCTATACAGCTGACGGCCCTCTGGCCGGCGGCTATACTGAGACCGTGGCGGCCACGCTCAACAACACGAACCTGGCGCAGGCCGCTTTCGGCTCCATCTTCGGTGAGGCTATGGGCGCGGCGTTCGTGGCCGTGTGCCTGTTCTTCTTCGCCTTCTCCACCATCCTGGGCTGGAACCTGTTCGGCAAGGTCAACGTGACGTATCTCTTCGGCGAGAAGGCCGTGGTACCCTACACCGTGGCCGCCCTGGTGTTCATCTTCCTGGGGACCCTCACCTCCAGCGACCTGGTGTGGAGCCTGTCTGACATGTTCAACCAGCTCATGGTCATCCCCAATGCCATCGCCCTCTTCGCCTTGACCGGCATGGTGGTCCATGCCGTCCGAGAAGGCAGGCCTCTCAAAAAGTGATGCTCCGTGTCCAATGGCCGCCGGTACCCCGGACTGGGATACCGGCGGCCGTTTTTTTCTACAAAACGATACGAGGAGATTCGTCTGTTTATACAAAAAAGAAAAACACTTTGACAGGGAAATAGGGGGCATTGTATACTGACCATGTGAATGAGAGACACGTCATGAGAGACGGACAGGAAGGTCCGCAGCGGCGCGCTGGCCAGAGGGGGCCATCGTGCCGCTTCCCTATACCATGAAAAGGAGAACGACCCATGAGAGAGGATCTGACCAAGGCGAAAGAGATCGTCGAGGCTTACGAGTGCGATCCGTCGAACCTCATCGCCATCATGCAGGAGATCCAGGCAGAGTACAAGTATCTCAGCGAGGAGGCCCTGACCCTCGTAGCGGAAGAGCTGGGCATCAGCACCGCGCGGGTGTACAGCGTGGCCACTTTCTATGAGAACTTCTCCCTGGAGGCCAAGGGCCGGCACATCATCAAAGTGTGCGCCGGGACCGCCTGCCATGTCCGCAAATCCCAACCGATCTATGATGCCATCCACGACTATCTGGCGCTGACCGGGAAGCGGAAGACCTCCGCTGACGGCCTGTTCACACTGGAGACCGTGGCGTGCCTGGGCGCCTGCGGGCTGGCCCCCGTCATGACCATCGACGGCGAGGTCCATGCCAAGATGACGCCGGAGACGGCACTGGCGCTGCTGGAAGACATCCGGAACAAGGAGGCAGTATGATGCGCAACATCCAGACCAAGCTCAACCGGGACAGCTTCCACGTGTTCCAGGCCAACGCTAAGAACGCTCTGAAGCAAAGCGGGCAGGTGCCCTCTGTCCTCATCTGCGCCGGCACCGGCTGTATCGCCGGCGGCGCCATGAAGATCTACGAAGTCCTGAAGGAGGAGTGTGAGCAGCGGGGCCTGCGGGTGTATGTGGGCCTCAAGCACGACACGGACGAGGAGAAGAGCCTCCATGTGAAGATGAGCGGCTGCCACGGCTTTTGTGAGATGGGCCCCCTGGTCCATATCGAGCCGATGGGCGTCATGTACATCCATGTCAAGCCGGAGGACTGTCATGAGATCTTAGAGCGGACCGTCCTGGGCGGAGAGATCATCGACCGGCTGGTGTACCACCTGGACGGGGTGGCCTATCCCCATCAGGCGGATATCCCCTTCTATAAGCGCCAGCACCGAGTGGTGCTGGAGAACTGCGGCAGCAGCGACGCGGAGGATATCGAGGAGTACGTGGCCAAGGGCGGCTATGCCGCCTTTGAGAAGGCGCTCTTCGAGATGACCGGCGAGGAGATCTGCAAGACCATCACAGACTCCGGCCTGCGCGGCCGGGGCGGCGGCGGGTTCCCGGCCGGCCGCAAGTGGGAGGGCGCCCGGAAGCAGCAGACGGAGCAGAAGTATATCGTCTGCAATGGTGACGAGGGCGATCCCGGCGCGTTCATGGACCGCTCTATCATGGAGGGCAACCCCCACAGTGTGCTGGAGGGGATGATGATCGCGGGCCTGGCGGTGGGCAGCGACACGGGCTATATCTATGTCCGCGCCGAGTATCCGCTGGCAGTGACCCGTCTGAAAGCCGCCATCGCCAAAGCTGAGGCCTACGGATTGCTGGGCGAGCACATCATGGGCACGGATTTCTCGTTCCGCATCCACGTGAACCGGGGCGCCGGCGCGTTCGTGTGCGGCGAGGGCAGCGCGCTCACCGCCTCCATCGAGGGGAAGCGGGGCATGCCCCGCGTCAAGCCGCCCCGGACCATCGAACACGGCCTGTGGGCCTCGCCCACGGTCCTCAACAATGTGGAGACCTTCGCCAACGTGCCCCTCATCATCCGCAACGGCGTGGAGTGGTATCGTTCCATCGGCACCAAGACAAGCCCCGGCACCAAGGCCTTCGCCCTCACCGGCAACGTGGTGAACACCGGCCTCATCGAGGTGCCCATGGGCACCACCATCCGCGAGGTGGTGTTCGACATCGGCGGCGGGATCCGAGACGGGAAGAAGTTCAAAGCCGTACAGATCGGCGGTCCCTCCGGCGGCGCGACCACCGCCAGTCAGGAGCATCTGGACCTGCCGCTGGACTTCGACTCCCTCAAGAGCATCGGCGCCATGATCGGCTCCGGCGGTCTGGTGGTCATGGACGAGGACACCTGCATGGTGGAGACGGCCCGCTTCTTCATGGAGTTCACCCAGAAGGAATCCTGCGGCAAGTGCGTCCCCTGCCGGGAGGGCACGAAGCGGATGCTGGAGATCTTGGACCGGATCATCGCCAACCAGGGGACCTTGGAGGACCTGGACCTGTTGGAAGAGCTGGCGGACACCATCAGCTCCACCGCTTTGTGCGGCTTGGGGCAAAGCGCCTGCAAGCCGGTGCAGAGCACCCTGAAATATTTCCGGGACGAGTATCTGCGGCATGTGGTCGATCATCACTGCCCCATCTGCAACAAAGAGAAGCCCCACCCCACCATCGAGGCGGACAAGTGCAAGGGCTGCGGCAAGTGCCGCAAGAACTGCCCCATGGAGGCCATCAGCGGTACCGTGAAGCAGCCGCACACCATCGATCCGGACAAGTGCGTCAACTGCGGCGCCTGCGTGAGCATCTGTCCCTTCGGCGCGATCACGGCCAGTAAGGAGGGTTGAGCAATGGCAAAGGGGATCATGTACATCGACGGCCAGCGCGTGCCCTTCGACGGGGAGAAGAACGTGCTGGCGGTCATCCGGAAAGCCGGCATCGACATGCCTACTTTCTGCTACTATTCAGAACTGAGCGTCTACGGCGCCTGCCGGATGTGCGTGGTGGAGGATGACAAGGGCAAGATCGACACGTCCTGCTCCATGGAGCCGCGGGACGGGATGCGCATCCGCACCAACACGGCGCGGCTGCTCAAGCACCGGAGGATGATCTTGGAGCTGATGCTCTCCTCCCACTGCCGGGACTGCACCACCTGCGACAAGAACAGCCACTGCACGCTCCAGCGTCTGGCCCTGCAGTTCGGCATCCGCCACATCCGCTTCAAAGATACCCGGCCGCACTATGCGATCGATGATTCGTCGCCCGCCGTGCTCCGGGACCCCAACAAATGCATCCTCTGCGGCGACTGCATCCGCATCTGCGAGGAGATGCAGGGCATGGGCATCTTGAACTTCGCCTACCGCGGCAGTGACCTGCAGGTGATGCCTGCCTTCGGCCGCAAGCTCAGCGAGACCCACTGCATCAGCTGCGGCCAGTGCGCCGCCGCCTGCCCCACCGGCGCCATCACAGTGCGCAACCAGATCGGCGCCGCATGGCGGGCCCTCCACGACCCCTCCAAGCGAGTGGTGGTGCAGATCGCACCTGCGGTCCGGGTGGCTGTGGGCGAGGCGTTCGGCATGGCACCGGGCACCAACGTCATCGACAAGATCGTGACTGCCCTGAAGATCATGGGCGCGGACGAGGTGTTCGACACCACCTTCGGCGCGGACCTGACCGTCCTGGAGGAGTCGGCGGAGTTCCTGGAGCGGCTGGAGAAGGGCGGCCCCTTCCCCATGTTCACCTCCTGCTGCCCCGCCTGGATCAAATATGTGGAGGAAGAAGCGCCCCAATATCTCAAGAACGTGTCCACCTGCAAGTCTCCCATGGAGATGTTCGCGGCGGTGCTGCGGGACCAGTACGCCAAAAAGGATGCCGAGGACGGCCGTACCACCTATCACATCGCCATCATGCCCTGCACGGCCAAAAAGATGGAGGCGGGCCGGGCGGAGTTCATCCACGACGGCCGGCCGGACGTGGATCTGGTGCTGACCACCCAGGAACTCATCAACATGATCAATGAGGCGGGCGTACGCTTCGCGGAGATCGAAGGGGAGTCCCCCGACCTGCCGTTCGGCATGGGAACCGGCGCTGGCACCATCTTCGGCACCACTGGCGGCGTGGCGGAAGCTGTCGTCCGGCGCGTGGTGGAGGACAAGTCCCGCAATACCCTCCAGGCCATCCAGTTCTCCGGGCTGCGGGGGGCGGATACGATCCGATCGGTCACGATCCCCGTGGGGGACCGGGCGCTGCGGATCGCGGTGGTCCATGGGCTGGTGAACGCGCAGAAGCTGCTCAAGGACATCGAAGAGGGACGCGAGTACTATGACTTGGTGGAGGTCATGACCTGCAAGACCGGTTGTGTGGGCGGCGCGGGCCAGCCCTATGGGCTCATCCCCATCAAGCGGCAGCGGGCCGAAGGTCTGTACGAAGCGGACCGGGGAGCGCTCATCAAGCGCTCCGAGCGCAACCCCATCGCCGTAGAGCTGCTGGAGGGGCCGCTGAAGGGCCGCACCCATGAGCTGCTCCACGTCCATTATCACCAGGAGAAGAAGTGAATATCGAAGGCCCTCCCACCGCCCTATGGGGCATTGGGAGGGCCTTCCTCCTGTCCGTCCGGCCCGGCATGCGGGACAGACCATTGGATCCCGCACGCGTCCAGCGGCACAGTGAACGTCGGGATCCCCTCGATCGCCGGCGCGATGGCGTACATCGGATAGAAGAACACCAGACCCTGGGCGGAGAGATAGAAGTTCATCGGATCGAACCGCCTCCGGAGCTCTCTGCGCCAGCCGTCCCGGTATCGGGCCGTGCCGGCGGCCTCCTGCCGCTGGATATCCGCCTCTGCGAAGGCCAGCAACCGTTTGCGCCACCCGCTGCGCCTGGGGAAGAAGTCACTGAGGGCCGCGGGATATCCGGTCCGCAGGTCCCAGGTGTCGCCATGGCGCTGGAGGAGCGTCTGACCGGGGAGCATCACTTCTCGGGACTGGGTGTAAAGGCTCCAGATGCCGGCGTCATCGTAGGTGATCTGATAGCCCAGTGCCGCTTGGAACTGGGGCATGGGCGTGCTGGCGGCCAGGGCGGCGTGATACTCGATCTCCGCCTGGGGAAGGAGCCAGTGCTCGCAGTAGCGGAGGAAGGCGCGGCATTGGAGCCGGTAATACCGGCGGATCCGGCGGGAGACTCGGTCGGCCGCCGGCACTGGCTCCGGCAGGGACACGGTCGCCGACAATACGGGGATCCCTTCCACCTCCCAGGTCCGTTCGGCCGTGAAGGGCTCCGTGGGCAACTGAGATGCTCGTTCTACCATGGGGCTGCCGCTCCTTTCTCCGCAGTTCGATTTGTCTAGCCTATGCCGGGAGGCGGAGCGTGGTGACGGCGCAGCCAGCGGCCGGGATCTTGGGAAAAAGCCTCTTTACTTTCGCGCACTGCAATGCTAAAATACAAAACAGACGGGACATCCCGCCAATCTATCGAAGGGATCACCAGAAAGGGCAGGATCATGGTCAAGATCGGCAAGAAGGAGAAAAGCGACGAACTCTATAAGGCGATCTTACGCCTGAAAGACGAAGAGGAATGCTATGCATTTTTCCAGGACCTCTGCACCGTGTCCGAGCTGCGGGCCATGGAGCAGCGGTTCGAGGTGGCGTCTCTCCTCAATGATGGGATGATCTATAACGATATCCTGGAGCGCACCGGCGCCTCCAGCGCCACCATCAGCCGGGTGAACCGCTCTCTGAGCTACGGGACCGGCGCTTACGCGAAGATCTTCGCGCGGATGAAGGAAGAGACCAAATGAACCGTTATACGGCCCTGGCGGGCAGTTATGATGCGCTGACGGAGGATGTGGGATACCGGCGGCGGGCAGACTATCTGGAGCGGCTGTTCCGCAAGAGCCCCATCCCGGTCCGCACGGTCCTGGACCTCGCCTGTGGGACAGGGACCATAGCATGCCTCCTGGCGCAGCGGGGCTATCAGGTGACGGCGACGGACGGGTCGGAGGAGATGCTGACCCAGGCCATGTGCAAAGCGGCGGCTCTGGAGGAGCGGCCGCCCTTTTTCCTGCATCAGGCCATGCCGCGCCTGCGCCTCATCGAGCCGGTGGACGCGGCGGTCTCCACTCTGGATGCACTGAACTACCTGACTGCCCGCCGGGACCTGGAGGAGACGTTCCGCCGGGTGTACCGGTGGCTGCGGCCGGGCGGACAGTTCTTCTTCGATGTGAACACGCCCTACAAGCTCCGCCGGATGGATGGGCAGGTGTATCTGGACGAGACGGAGGAGAGCTATTGCGTATGGCGGACGTTCTTTTCCGAGAAGCGGCAGGTCTGTACCTATCAGGTGGACCTGTTCCAGCGCAGAGCGGATGACACCTGGGAGCGGGCGTTCGAAGAACACCGGGAGCGGGCCTGGAGCCAGGCGGAACTGGAGCAGGCTTTGACGGAAGCAGGGTTCCGGGACATCGTTTTCACCGGGGACCTGACCGAACGGCCGCCGAAAGCAGACGAGGACCGCTGGATCGTCCGAGCCGGGCGGCCTCTGGGATGAGATGCCTGCGCGGCCCCGGTGGGCCGGGCGGCGGACGAGACATGTGAGAAGAGGAGTTTTGCGATATGAGCGATCGACTGATCCGGGCCATCAGCGCGGATGGCCTCGTGAAAGCGGTGGCGGTGTCCACCCGGGACCTGACCGAGCGGGCAAGACAGATCCACAGGACGCTCCCGGTGGCCACGGCTGCTCTGGGACGCGCGCTGGCGGCGGCTTCCATGATGGGCAATGCCCTGAAGGGAGAGGGCTCCAGCCTGACCCTGCAGATCCGGGGCGGCGGTCCTCTGGGGACCATCCTGGCGGTATCGGACGACCAGGGCAACGTCCGGGGCACGGTGGACGACCCATCGGTGGACCTGCCTCTGCGGCCGGACGGGAAGCTGGACGTGGGCACCGCCGTGGGCCGGGACGGTACGCTGACCGTCATCCGGGACCTGAATATGAAAGAGCCCTATGTGGGGAGCGTGGCCCTGCTGGGGGGCGAGATCGCAGAGGATCTGGCCGCTTATTTCGTGGAATCTGAGCAGGTCCCGACAGCCTGCGGCCTGGGCGTGCTGGTGGATCGGGACCAGAGCGTGCTGGCCGCGGGCGGCTATCTGATCCAGCTCCTGCCAGGCGCGGGGGACAGCGTGGCCGCCCGCGTGGAGCAGGGCGTGCTGGCCGCCGGTGCGGTGACAGAGCTGCTGCGGGCAGATCCGGATCCCGAGGCGCTGCTGCGGACGGTGATGCCGGACTTCGAACTGGAGATCTTGGAGCGGACGCCGGTGGAGTACCGCTGTGATTGCAGCCGGGAGCGGATGGAGCGGGCGCTCATCAGCTTGGGACCGCAGGAGCTGCGCAGCCTCATCGACGAACAGGGACAGGCGGAGCTGACCTGCCGCTTCTGTGACAATGTGCAGACCTTTACGCGCGGACAGCTGGAGGCGATGTACGAGGCGATGCAGAAAAGATCCTGAAATTTCGATTTTCTAGTTGACAGGATGGGCTTCTTCAGATATAATAACTTTCGCCGTCTGACGGTACGGCAATCGGGGAGCATAGCTCAGCTGGTTAGAGCACCTGCCTTACAAGCAGGGGGTCACTGGTTCGAGTCCAGTTGTTCCCACCACTCTGCTAGGACGCTGCAGAGTCCAGGAAGTATTTGGCCCGGTAGTTCAGTTGGTTAGAACGCTAGCCTGTCACGCTAGAGGTCGACGGTTCGAGCCCGTTCCGGGTCGCCATATCCCTTGAGCACCATCTCATGGGATATTTGCCCAGATAGCTCAGTTGGTAGAGCAGAGGACTGAAAATCCTCGTGTCGCTGGTTCGATTCCGGCTCTGGGCACCATTTGCGGGCATAGCTCATCTGGTAGAGCGCCACCTTGCCAAGGTGGAGGTAGCGAGTTCGAGCCTCGTTGCCCGCTCCACATCCACTGCCCACATGATCGTATGTGGGCAGTGGATCCAAAAAAATTTTTGTGGACTTTTTCGGATCCACTGCATATAATAGGGATAGAGACGGTGACATAGCCAAGTGGTAAGGCAAGGGTCTGCAAAACCCTGATTCCCCGGTTCAAATCCGGGTGTCACCTCCAAAAAGGACACCAGCCATTGGCTGGTGTCCTTTTTGCCTCTGGAGGTCGTCCCTTACCGCAGGCCTCGTCCCACTGGCGTATGCAGAGAGGAGGAGCTCCCCCATGCGGAGAGCCCCTCCTCTCGTCCTGTCCGCGCGATGCGGGCGCTTTAGATCTTGATCAGTTCATAGTCCCGGCTGCCCAGGCCCAGCTTCTCGGCATGTTCCAGGCAGACCTGCCACTCGGTATCCGGATGGGCGGCACGGAGCAGGTCACCGCAGTTGCAGTCATACCCGTCGTCGAAGAGGACGGAGCCGGGCATGGCAGGCTGAGAGACCACTGCATCGGCGCAGGCCTGGTCCAGGGCCACCGGATCGAAGGAGGCGAACATGCCCACATCTGGAGCGATGGGGACGTCGTTCTCCGCGTGGCAGTCGCAGCAGGGGGAGACGTCCAGCACCAGAGACACATGGAAGCAGGGCCGGCCGTCCACCACCGCCTTGGTGTATTCTGCGATCTTCTTGTTGAGGATGGCCGGAGCTTCGTCGTTGCGGGAAGCGATGGCGTCCTTGGGACAGATGGCCAGGCAGCGGGCGCAGCCCACGCACTTGTCCGTGTCGATGGTGGCTTTGCCGTCCGGTCCGAACTGGGGCGCGCCGTGGGCGCAGATCTTGGCGCAGGCCCGGCAGCCGATACACTTGTCCTGCTGCACGTAGGGCTTGCCGGAGTTATGCATCTCCATCTTGCCGGCGCGGGAACCGCAGCCCATGCCGATGTTCTTCAGGCAGCCGCCCATGCCGGCCTGCTCATGTCCCTTGAAATGAGAGAGGGAGATGAACACGTCCGCGTCCATGACGGCCCGGCCGATCTTGGCCTCCTGCACATATTCACCGCCCTCCACGGGGACCGCCACCTCGTCGTTGCCCTTCAGACCGTCGGCGATGATCACATGGCAGCCGGTGGAGAAGGGCGAGAAGCCGTTGAGATAGGCGGAATCCAAGTGGTCGAGCGCATTTTTCCGGCCGCCCACATACAGCGTGTTGCAGTCCGTCAGGAAGGGCTTGCCCCCCTGGCTCTCCACTAGGTCCACCACCACCTTGGCCCAGTTGGGACGCAGATACGCCAGGTTCCCCGGCTCGCCGAAGTGCATCTTGATGGCCACGAACTTGCCCTCCATGTCGATGTCGCCGAACCCGGCGGTCATCATCAGGCGGGCCAGCTTCTGCGGCAGGTTCTCCCGCCAGCTGGGGCAGCGGAAGTCCGCGAAATAGACTTTCGATCTTTCAGCCATGATCTTCGTTCTCCTTTTCCCTCATGCAGTTTTTGACGTCCCGCCCCAACGGTGCCATGCGCCACGATCGGAGCGAAGCGATATGTGGCTCCTCCGCCGCCGACGGAGGAGCAGAGATGGGGGCAAGCCCCCTCACTCATCCAGATCCACAGAGATGTGGTCCGTGCCATGCGCATCGAACTCGGAGAGATACGCGTCGATCCGGTCCATCAGCTCAGCGTAGTTCTCCCGGGTCAGAGGCTCGCCGTCCATATCCCGCAGGGCCAGCTCCTCCGCCAGGATCTCGTAGAAGACCACGTCTTCATAATTCTCGATGGCCTCGTGGATGCCGCCGTCAGCGAACGCCCGGGACGGGATCAGCTCACCCCGGTACAGCTCCACCAGCTTGCTCATCTTGTGCTCCAGGCAATGGGAGAAGATCAGGCTCTCCACCTGGTCGTACTCCTCGATGCGGTCATCCTCCCGGGTGGAGTTCATCACCCAGTTCCCTATGTACACCAGATCCAGCAGATAGCGGTACTGCTGCTCCGTCAGCTCGATCTTCATGGGTAGACACCTCCCAGTTCGTACTCTATGGACAGATTATAGCAGAGACCTATCCGGAATTCCACCTAAAAAAATGGACAAAAAGACTAAAATCTGTCTTGCGGTGGCACAAAGCCCATAGTATAATATAGAATTCGATGATAACAGGTGTACACATATGGAGGGTTTGAGGATGGATGGACGGCCCATCGGGGTATTCGACTCGGGATTGGGAGGACTGACGGCGGTGCACGCCCTCTGGCGCATCCTGCCCGAAGAGGACTTGATCTACTTCGGCGACACCGCCCGGGTGCCTTATGGCGGGCGCTCCCGAGAGACGCTCCTGCAATACGCCCGCCAGGACGTGCGGTTCCTCCGGACGTTCGACCTCAAGGCCATCCTGATCGCCTGCGGCACCGTGACTACCACGTCCCTGCCCGTCCTCCAAGCGGAGAACGACCTGCCCATGGTGGGCGTCGTGGAGCCCGCGTGCCGGCGGGCCCTGTCGGTGACACGGAAGAAGCGGATCGGGATGATCGCCACCCAGGCATCTGTCCGCTCCGGCGCCTATGAGGCGGCCCTGCGGCGGCTGGATCCGGAGGTGGAGGTGATTTGCGAGCCCTGCCCCTTGTTCGTGCCCCTGGTGGAGGCGGGGCGCATCCGCCGCGGAGACGTGGTCATCGAGACCGTGGCCCGGGAATATCTGGAGCCCCTGCGCGCGACCGGCATCGACACGCTGATCCTGGGCTGCACCCACTATCCGCTGCTGACAGATATCATCGGAGACATCATGGGGCCGGAGGTCACGCTGGTCTCCGCCGGAGAAGAATCCGCCTTCGAACTCAAGCGGATGCTCACGGCCGGGGATATGCGCGCCAGCGGGGAGAGACAAGGGACCACTGCGTTCTATGTGAGCGACCGGACAGAGGACTTCGAGCGCATCGCCTCCACGTTCCTTCAGGAGGACCTGCGCTGCATGGCACGGAGGATCGACATTGAACAGTACTGACAAAAAGAGCTGGCCGGTGCTGCTCTCCATCCGAGGAGAGCAATCGTTCGACGGTGTGGAGCCGGACGCCACGGAGCTGATGACCGAGGGGACGTTGGAAGTGACGGAGGAGGGACTGCTCCTATCCTACGCCGAGTCCGCCCTCACAGGCATGGAGGGGACCACCACCTGCTTCCAGGTGAAGGGGCCGCGGGTGATCTTGACCCGGTCGGGGAAGGTGAACTCCCAGATGGTGTTCGAGGAGGGGCGCCAGCATACGTCACTGTATGAGACGCCTTTCGGGGAACTGACGGTGGACATCCAGACCAGCCGCCTGCGGCATGACCTGACGGAGCGCGGCGGCATCATGGAGATCCGCTACTCCATCGCCGTGGAGCACACGGTGACCGGGCGCAATACGTGCAAGATCCGCGTGAAGCGGAAATGATAAGGCCAGACGGCCGATGGGGCCACACGACCACAAAAGAGAGGATTGACGACATGATCAACATGATCGAGAACGCGAAAAAGCAGGCGGCGGAGCTGGCCATGGGCGCTTACCGCGCGGCCGTGGCGGACGGCACACTGCCGGAGGCGGAGGTCAAGACCGCCCCGGTGGAGATCCCCAAGGATACCGCCAACGGCGACTTCACCACCACCTTCGCCCTGGCGGCATCCAAGGCGCTGCGGCAAGCGCCACGGAACATCGCCCAGGCATTGCTGGACCACAGGGATCTGACGGGGAGCTACTTCGCCTCTGCGGAGATCGCGGGGCCTGGCTTCCTGAATTTCCGCCTGAACGACAGTTGGTACGCCGGCGTCATGGAGGCGGTGGAGGCGGAAGGTGCGGCCTACGGCACCGCCGATCACCTGAAGGGACAGAAGATCATGGTGGAGTTCGTCTCCGCCAATCCCACCGGCCCCATGCATATGGGCAACGCCCGGGGCGGTGTGCTGGGAGACACGCTGGCCAGCGTCCTCAGCGCCTGCGGCGCAGACGTGGCCCGGGAGTTCTATGTGAACGACGCCGGACACCAGATCGACAAGTTCGCCCACTCCATCGAGGCCCGCTACCTCCAGATCATCCGGGGCGAGGACGCAGTGCCCTTCCCGGAGGACGGCTATCAGGGCGAGGATATCAAAGACCTGGCCCGGGCCTATTACGACCAGCATGGAGACGCGCTGGCGGACGTGCCGGAAGCGCAGCGGCAGGAGACCCTGGCGCAGTTCGGCCTGAGCGTGAACCTGCCCAAGATGAGGAGCGATCTGGAGCGCTACAAGATCCATTATGACGACTGGTTCTACGAGTCCACGCTCCACGAGAGCGGATATGTGGCGGAGACTGTGGAGCAGCTGACACAGCGGGGCTGGACCTATGAGAAAGATGGGGCGCTGTGGCTGCGCACCGCCGATATCCTCCGGGAGCATTACCGCAAGCAGGGGAAGAAGGAGGCGGACATCGAGAAGCTGGACCTGAAGGACGACGTGCTGCGCCGGGCCAACGGGTTCTACACCTACTTCGCCGCTGACATCGCCTATCACCGCAACAAATTCGCCGTGCGGGGCTTCGACCGGGTGATCAACGTCTGGGGCGCTGACCACCATGGCCACGTGGCCCGGCTGAAGGGAGCTCTGGATGCTCTGGGACTGGACGGCGACCGGCTGGACATCGTGCTGATGCAATTGGTGAAGCTGCTGCGGGACGGCGAGGTGGTGCGCATGTCCAAGCGTACCGGCAAGGCCATCTCCCTGTCCGATCTGCTGGACGAGATCCCCGTGGACGCCGCCCGCTGGTTCTTCAACGCCAAGCCGGACACCCAGATGGAATTCGACCTGGGCCTGGCCGTGCGGGAGGACAGCGAGAACCCCGTCTATTATGTGGAATATGCTCATGCCCGCATCTGCTCGCTGCTGCGGGCGCTGGAGGACGAGGGCGCGTGCGTCCCGGCCCAGGCGGATGTGGATATCTCCCTCCTGAGCGGTGAGACGGAGCGGACGCTCATCAAGCAGATCGCGCAGCTGGACGAAGAGATCCGTCTGGCGGCCCGGGATTACGATCCCAGCCACATCAACCGCTATCTCCAGGAGCTGGCGGCCTGCTTCCACCGGTTCTATACCCCTTGCCGCATCAAGGGGGAGGAGCCTGCGCTCCTGTCGGCCCGCCTGAAGCTGGCCGATGACACCCGGATCGTACTGCGCAACGGCTTGAAACTCATCGGCGTGGACGCGCCGGAGAAAATGTGAGAGGCAGGGCCCGCGCCTCCTGGCGCGGGCCCTATCCGATAAGGAGGGTCTGGATGGAAGAGACGAAACAGCACCGGCGCCGGGCAGTCCTGCGGGCGGCGTTCCCTGCGACCGTCCCGGTGATGACGGGTTTTTTATGCTTGGGCGTGGCTTACGGCATGCTGATGCAGGCCGAGGGGTATGGACCGGTATGGTCCGTCTTGATGAGCGCCATCGCCTTTGGGGGCAGTATGCAGTTCGTGGCCATCACCCTGTTGACCGCGGCGTTCGACCCCATCCAGGCGTTCTTGCTGTCCGTCATGGTCAATGCCCGGCATATGTTCTATGGGCTGAGCCTGCTGGACAAGTATAAAGGGCTGGGGAAAGTACGGCCCTTCTTGATCTACGTGCTCTGCGATGAGACGTTCTCCCTGGTATCCACGCTGGAGCCGCCCGATGGCGTGGCCCGGAAAGATTTCTATTTCTACATCTCCCTGTTGGACTACCTGTACTGGATCGCCGGCACGGCCCTGGGCGGTCTGGTGGGGAACCTGATCACCTTTGACACCACGGGGATGGATTTCGCGCTGACGGCGCTGTTCGTGGTGCTGTTCCTGGAGCAGTGGAAGAGACCGGAGAACCGGCCGGCGGGTCTGATCGGCATCGCCTGTGCCGTCGTGGGCCTGGTGGTGTTCGGCCCGGACAACATGGTGATCCCCGCCATGGTGCTGGTGCTGGCGGTATTGCTGGGCGGGCGGCGCCATCTGGACCGGCGCGGAGAGGAGGGAGCCCTGTGACACTGACCCCTTTGCAGACTCTGGGGATCATCCTGGCGGTGGCCGCCGGGACCCAACTGACCCGCTGGCTGCCCTTCTGGCTCTTCCCAGAGAAGAAAGCGCCGCCTGCCGTGGTCACATACCTGGGGAAGGTGCTCCCTCCCGCCATGATGGGGCTCCTGGTGGTATACTGCATCAGGAACGTCTCCTGGCTGGCGGTACCACACGGCGCGCCGGAGCTGCTGTCCATCGCGGCGGTGGTGCTCCTGCACACCTGGAAGCATAACGTCCTGCTCTCCATCGCAGGCGGGACGGCGCTGTACATGCTGCTGGTGCAGGCGGTATTCGTCTGATCTGCACCGCGTGCGCGGATCGGCTCTCCTTGGATGTATGATCGTTCCAAGATCTGTATAGACTGGGACTGCGGCCTGTGGCCGCAGTCCTTTTCGACAGGAGGCGCGCGATGCGCAGACGGCTGTTCTGGTGGGAGCTGGCAGGCTTCCTCTTTACGGCGGCAGCGGGGACGCTGCTGCACTTCCTCTATGGGTGGAGCGGCGGCAGCACAGCGGCAGCCGTCGTCTCCGCAGTCAATGAGTCGACCTGGGAACACATGAAGCTCCTCTTCTTCCCGGTGTTCCTCTTTTCCATGGTCCAGATGTGCTTGGTGGGGCGGAACTATCCCAATTTCCTGGCTGTGCGCGCCGTTTCCACGGTGGCGGGCCTGGCGGCGATCCCGGTGCTGTTCTATACGTACACGGGCGTCTGGGGACGTCATGTCCTCTGGGCGGATGTGGCCGTGTTCCTGCTGGCCGCCCTGTGCACCTTCTGGCTGGATGCCTGTCTGCTGCAGCGGGGGCGGTCCGCCTCCATCTGGCAGCAGGTGCTGGGCCTGCTGGTGCTGTGGGGGGCGGCGTTCTTATTCGTGTACTGCACGTTCCGCCCGCCTCAGATCGCTCTATGGCAGGATCCGGTGACGGGACTGTTCGGCATCCCGCGCTGAAAGGAGATGCGGCCGCCCAGGCGGCGGACCGCCATTCTCCGGACGGGGCCCGGCACAGCTTTCCCTGTGCCGGGCCCCTGTGTGTCTGGGGCACGATCGTCCTCCGGCCCATCTGCCTGCTGAGGAGAGAGCGGGAAGATCGCGAGACCTCGCTTGACCCCGCCGCATGGGAAGGGTATAATGACATCGATATCCGCTGATGAGCAGTTTGTCCGGAGGAGGTCTCTCATGGAAAAGGAAAAACGCAGGCCGGTAGCGCCTTTTTACGCGGTGGCGGTGCTGTGGCTGGTCTATCCCATGCTGCGCCCACTGTATGAGCCGCTGCATATGGTCTTGCTGGGCGGCGTGTCCGTGGCGGTGTTCCTGGTGGCCTGTCTGCTGTGCCGCGGCGGCGCACGCAGCGAAGCCGCGCCCCAGGCGGCACCGGAGACCAAGACTACCGCCCCTGTGGAGGGGCCGCCTTCCACCGGCGATCAGGCGCTGGACAAGATGGTCCGGGACGGGAGACTGGCCATCCAGGAAATGAAGCGGCTGGACGAGAACATCGCAGACCCGGGCATCTCCGCCGATATCGTGCGGATGGAGCAGATCAGCAGCAAGATCTTCGACGAGGTGCGCTCGCACCCGGAGAAGCTGCCGCAGATCCGGCGTTTCATGGACTATTATCTGCCCACTACGCTCAAACTCCTCAACGCCTATGACCGGATGAGCGGCGCTGGCGTCTCCGGAGAGAACATCGACACCACCCTCGCCAAGGTGGAGGGGATGATGCGTACCATCGTGTCGGCCTTCGAAAAGCAGCTGGACAGCCTGTACGGCGCGGAGGCTCTGGATATCTCCACAGATATCACGGTGCTGGAGAAGATGATGGCGCGGGAGGGGCTCGTAGGCGATCAGCTGAAAGCGGAGGCGAGACCGGAGGACGGTACCGATATCAAGCTGGAGCTGTGAGAGGAGGGGCCCTATGAAAAAAGGACAGAAGCGGCCAAAGCCGGGCTTCTGCCTGTTTTCTGCCGTGGTATGGGCCCTGATGGCTGTGGTGTGGGCCCGGGAGGCCTCTGTATGGCAGGACGCCGGCCGTCTGGGACTGGTGGGACCTTCCGGTGCCTGGCTCCGCTGGGGACTTGCCGCCGTCTCGGTATGTCTGGCCGCCGCATGGCTGGTCAGCTGGATCAGAGGCAGGAGACAGCGCCGCCTGGAAGCTACAGATGCCACGAAGGCCCTGGAAGAAGGGACTGACTGAGAACATGCATGAACGGAGGAACATACGATGGCTGACGAGAAGAGCATGATGCCCGAACTGACCTTGGATCCTGATCACACGGACGAGGTGCCACAGCTGACGCTGGACCCGGTGGCACCCGCCGCTCCGGCCGCGCCTGCTCCGGAGCCCGCTAAGCCGGAGGTGACGCCGGTGCGCATGGACGAGGACCTCCTGAACGACGCGGAGAAGCAGGCGGTGGAGGCGTTCGCCAAGAAGATCGACCTGACGGACAGCAACCAGATCTTGCAGTATGGCGCGGCGGCACAGAAGAACGTGGCCAGCTTTTCCGAGAACGCACTGAACTCCGTGCGCACCAAGGACCTGGGAGAGGTGGGCAAGTCCCTCTCCGAGCTGGTGGTGGAGCTCAAGGGCTTCGGAGAGGAAGAGGAGAAGAAGGGCCTGTTCGGCTTTTTCAAAAAGACCGGCAACAAGCTGGAGGCCATGAAGGCCCAGTATGCCAAGGTGGAGTCCAATGTGGACAAGATCGCCCGGGAGCTGGAGCAGCACCAGGTGACGCTGCTCAAGGACGTGGCCATGTTCGATCAGATGTACGAGCTGAACTTGAAGTATTACAAGGAGCTCACCATGTACATCCTGGCGGGGAAGAAGAAGCTGGAGGATGTCCGGGCCAATGAGCTGCCGGCGCTGAAGGCCAAGGCGGAACAGTCCGGCACCCAGGAGGACGCACAGACCTATAACGACCGGGTGCAGATGTGTGAGCGGTTCGAAAAGAAGCTCCATGACCTGGAGCTGACGCGGATGATCTCCGTGCAGATGGGTCCCCAGACCCGGCTGCTGCAGAACAACGACACACTGATGGTGGAGAAGATCCAGTCCTCTCTGGTGAACACGATCCCCCTGTGGAAGAGCCAGATGGTGCTGGCCCTGGGGCTGGAGCACGGCCGTCAGGCCACGGCGGCGCAGAGTGCCGTCACAGAGATGACCAACGAGCTGCTCAAGAAGAACGCGGATATGCTGAAGATGGGCACCATCCAGACCGCCAAGGAGGCGGAACGGAGCATCGTGGACATCGAGACCCTCCAGCATACCAACCAGCAGCTGATCTCTACCCTGGACGAGGTGCTGAACATCCAGCGGGAAGGCGCTCAGAAGCGCAAGGCCGCGGAGGCGGAGCTGGGCCGTATCGAAGGCGAGCTGAAGCAGAAGCTGATGGAACTGCACGGCTGACCCCGCAGTGGACAGCCGTACATAGGGAACGGAAGAAAAGAGGACGCCTATGAAGATTTTCGGAAAACGTCCCGTGGCGGTGATCGTCATGGTGCTGGCCATCGCGGCCGGGCTGCTGATCGGGCAGCTGCGCAGGCCGACAGATGTCAGTGAGCCATCTACCGCCGTCGTGGGCACGTATACATACGTATATGATCACGCCAGCGTCCTCTCGGACGAGACCATGGAACACATCGATGCCATGAACGCCTCTCTTTTTGCCCAGACCGGCGCCCAGATCCTGGTGGTGACAGTGGATTCCACCGGCGGCCAGGACATCATCTCCTATGGAGAGGATCTGGGGAACCAATACCAGGTCGGTGACTACAGGCGGAACAACGGTCTGGTCCTCCTTTTGGCGCTGGAGAACATCTCCCAGGGCGGATTGGTGGGCGATTATGCGGAGGTGCCCGGCACCGGCCTGCACAGTCAGGATGCGGAGCTCCAGCAGATCCTCTACGAGAACATGGAAGCGGATTTCGCCGCAGGGAACTATGACGCGGCTGTGGCAAAGACCTTCGACGCGTTCATCGACTGGTTCTCCGCCTATTACGATGTCTCCATCCAGGAAAATTATATCCCGCCCGTCCGGGAGAACTACTCCACCGGCGGCGGATACTACACGGAGAGCTCTGGTACGTTCGCGCCTGAGCCCAATGTGATGGTGGCGGATATGGTCAGTCTGGTGGTCATGCTGTTCATCGTGTGGGTGATCGTGGACGGCATACGCTGGGGCCGCTACCGCCGCCGCTACCTGCGGCCGGGCATGGGGATCCCCACGACCGTCTATTATCCCATCTTCTGGGGCAGGCCCCGGCGTCCGCCCAGACGGCCGCCACCGCCGCCCAGGCGGCCCGGCCCTCCGCCTCCTCGCCGGCCCGGTCCTCCTCCGCCCGGTGGAGGAGGTGCTTTCCGGGGCGGTGCCGGCGGGACTCGTCCGCCTCGCCGGCCTGCATCCGGCGGCTTCGGGGGCGGCGGCAGTTTCGGCGGCCGCGCAGGCGGCTCCCGCGGCAGCTTCGGCGGCCGTGCAGGCGGCTCCCGCGGCGGTTCCCGCGGCGGCCGCAGATGAAGACCCGGCGTCCTCCATCCGATCTTCCTGATCAGGTCCCCGGCAGGCACCGTACCTACGGTGTCTGCCGGGGGTTTTCTGATAAGGAACGGTGCCCCCGCCGCGCCATCGCGGCGGGGCAGAGATGTCCTGTGATAGGCGCACGGTGCCGGTAGGACAGATGTGGCTTGTGCGATCAGTACAAAGAGAAAAAAGAAGAAATATGTAACACGCTGAAAAATACGGGACGTTTTACGCACTTCTTGACAGGATAGCAGCATCTATGTTATATTTCAGACAATTTCTGACGCTGATGTGCGATAGCCTGTTGGAAGACCGGCCGTCCGCTGCCAGCCGTGTATGCACTAGAAGCGAAGCAAACGCCCCGCCGCTCCATCGACATCCGTCGCGGCGGTCCTCGGTGATCTCACCGCATTTATTTCCGGCGTTTGCGCTTTTAATATCCGTTGCCTGCACGTTAAACGATCGAATAGTTTCCATTGATATCGTAGGGGGCGGTATGTGTTTCCACATACCGCTGCTGAGAATGGGTATTTGATGGCGCCATTTTGTGGCCGCCGTCGAATGCCCTTTTATTTTTCATTCCAACGTATCCGTTTCAGCAGGCATGCTGATGGAAGTATCCCGAATTCAAGAGGAGGACAGTATATGCGCTACAAACAGTTTGGGAGCACAGGGCTCCAAGTCTCCGAGATGTCTCTGGGCACTTGGGGCATCGGTGGAGCCGGGTGGGATGAGAACACAGAGGAGACCCGCCTGGACGCCATCCGCTCCGCGATCGAGTGCGGCATCAATCTCATCGACACCGCCCCCGCCTATAATGGCGGCGTGGCAGAGCGGTACATCGGGAGCGTCTTGAAAGACATGGGCGTCCGGAAGGATACCGTCATCGCCACCAAGTGCGGGACGGAGTTCATCGATGGGAAATACGTCCGCAGCTGCGCGCCGGAAAAGATCATCCGTGAGTGTGAGGCGTCTCTGCGGAACCTGCAGACGGACTATATCGACGTGTATCTGATCCACTGGCCGGACGCCAGTGTCCCCATCGCCGAGACGATGGAGGCATTGGACACGCTCAAGCGCCAGGGGAAGATCCTCCACATCGGCGTCTCCAATTTCAGCAAGGAGCAGATCATCGAGGCCAGCCAGTACGGAGCGATCGAGGCCTATCAGCCCCAGTATTCCATGGTGTTCCGGTCCAACGAGGCGCAGATGCGCTGGGCGGCTTCCCAGGGGATGGGCGTGATGACCTATGGCTCGCTGGGGGCCGGTATCCTCACCGGGGCCTTCCGCCAGCTGACGACCTTCCCGGAGAGCGATAACCGCAACCGCTTCTACAAGCATTTCCAGGAGCCGATGTTCTCGAAGGTCATGAAGGTCTTGGAGACCATGGACCAGATCTCCGCTGGTCGGGGAGGCGTCCCGCTCTCGCAGATCGCCATCAATTGGGCCGCCCAGAAGGACTTCGTCTCTTCCTGCATCGTCGGTGCGCAGAGCAGGCAGAAGATCGAGGAGAACAGCGCCGGATTCAGCTGGTCTCTGACCGCGGAAGAGACGGCCGCCTTGGATGCGGCCATCCACCGCTACCTGGACGAGGAGCAGTGAGATGGAGCACTTCCAGTCAGAGACCGTAACGGTCGCACAGGGGAGCGCGTACGATGTCATCGTCGTGGGCGGCGGCATGGCCGGCGTGGGCGCGGCAGTGGCCGCACGCCGGCAGGGGAAACGGGTCCTCCTCCTGGAAAAGGGAAGCTACCTGGGAGGGCTGGCGACCCTGGGCCTGGTGGTCCTCTATCACCCGCCCCTGGATGATGGGGCAGGACGCAAGCTGGTGGGAGGTCTGGCAGAAGAGCTGCTCCACCTATCCATCAAGTACGCGTATGACGATCTGCCTGAGGGGTGGACCTTCCGGGCGGAGAAGGGCCCGGAGAAGGGCCGCTATCAGACCGTGTTCAATGCACCGTCTTTCGCATTGGCGCTCAACGAGCTGATGCAGCAAGAGGGCATCGACGTCCTCTATGATGCGCTGTTCTGCATCCCCCGGATGGAGAGGAAGCGCTGCACGGGCGTCAGCGTGGAAACGAAGGCAGGACGCTATTTCTACAGTGCGCGTGCCTTCGTCGATGCCAGCGGAGACGGCGACCTGCTCCACCGGGCGGGGGCGGAGATGGTGGAACGTCCAGAGAACGCGCTGACGTTCTGGATGCTCTCTACGGATCTGGACAACATGCAGAGAGCCATCGAGGCGGGAGACGTGGGGAAAGCGATCCGCATCGAAGCCATCGGGGCCAACCCCCATGAGGACTGCGTCGAAAAAGACGTGAAACGATATGGGATCAGGACGCCGGAGGAAGTCTCGGAATTCATCATGCGGGGGATGAACATGGGCTTGACCCGCTTGAAGAGCTTCGACCGCGCCCGCCGCTGTTTGGTGTCGATCCCCGGCATGGCGGAATATCGCAAGACCCGGGCATTGGTGGGAGAGTATACCATCAGCGAGAAAGACCGGGAGAAGCACTTCGAGGATTCCATCGGCTGCACCAAAGAGGAATTCGAGCCCCACTGCATCGAGATCCCCTACCGCTGCTTGATGACCCGCCAGTGTGACAATATCTTGGCCGCCGGCCGCATCATCTCCAGCGATGGTCGCCCACGAGACACCATCCGGCTGATCGCCATCTGCGTGCAGACCGGCGAGGCCGCGGGCATCGCCGCATCGATGCTGGCCGGCTCTGATACCACGGCGGCGGACCTGGATGTCCCGACGCTCCAGGAAAAACTGACGGCGCAGCATAACAAGCTCCATTTTTGAAAGTCCCTCCAGGACGCTCCAAATTTTGAAAGAAAGAGGTCGAATCCTATGAAGAAAAACTTCTACCGACTGTTCGCAGCGCTCATGCTCCTGCTCCTGACCTTCACCATGACCGCCTGCGGTGCCCCGGCGGATACCGCCCAGGGCGATGGCGCCGGTGACGATGCCGCCACGGCCAACATCGCGATCGTGTTCAGCACGCTGGGCGATCTGAACTTCAACGACTGGTGCTGGGACGGGATCTGCCAGGCACGGGATGAACTGGGGATATCCTTCAACTACGTGGAGGCTGCGACGGTCAGCGAGGCCGCCACGCAGATCGATGCCTTTGCCAGCGATGGGGTCTATGACCTGATCATCGTCGTCGGTTCCGACCGCGGCGACGCCATGGAGGAATGTGCGGCCGCGTATCCCGACCAAAGGTTCGCCTTGATCGATGCGGACGTCAAGACGGATCTGGAGAACGTGGTGGGCCTGCGGGCGGACTATCCCCAGTGGCAGTTCCTGTCCGGCTGCTTCGCGGGGCTGGTGACCCAGCGGACCGAGGACTTCCCTCTGGCCAACAGTGAAAACATCATCGGCTTCGTGGGCGGCGCGGATACCTATACCTCCCGCGCTGGCGCCGCTGGGTTCCTGGCCGGTGTCAAGTATGTAGATCCCGATGCGGAACTGCTGTATTCCATCGTCGGCAGCTATACCGATCCCACCACCGCCAGGGAGCTGGCCCTGACCATGTACGGCGCCGGCGCGGACGTGATCTCCGTGAACTGCGGGTCCTCGGCCAACGGTGTCCTGGCTGCGGCGGAAGAATCTGGACGCTACTTCTGCAGCACCAGCCCTGCCCTGATCTCCGAGACCAATCAGCTGTGCATCTCCATCACGCGGTTCGACAGCTTCGTCTATAAGGCGGTGGAGATGGTGCTCAACGACACATGGGAATCCGGGAACCATGTCTACGGTATCGCTGACGGCGCCTGCGAGATCAGCTTTGATGGCGTGAACATCGAGGTCCCTGCGGACATCCAGGAGATCCTGGAGGACATCCGCCAGAAGATCGTCGACGGCGAGATCGAATTCCCCGATGAGCCGAACGATGTGGACGCCTGGGCGGAGACCTATCAGTATTCTGCCTGATCGGTCCCTCGGGTCTCTGCCCATCATGGGCAGGGACCCGGCAGTGCTTCGCCGTTGAGCGGCTTTGTAGGAGGAAAGACCAATGAACGTCATAGAAATGAAGAACGTCTCCAAATCATTTCCGGGCACGAAAGCCGTGGACTCGGTGGACTTTTATCTGAAGGAGGGGGAGATCCTCTCTCTCCTGGGAGAAAACGGCGCGGGAAAGACCACATTGATGAAGATCCTCTATGGGATGCACCATATGGACTCCGGCGAGATCTGGTTCAAGGGGAAGCCCGTCCAGATCGAGAAGCCATCTGACGCGATCGACCTTGGGATCTGCATGGTCCACCAGCATTTCATGCTGGTCTCTGCTTTCACAGTGGCGGACAATATCATCGCAGGCTGCGAGCCCTGCAACGGGATATTCGTGGACCGCAAGCAAGAGTACCGAGCTGTCGAGGAACTGATCGAAAAATTCCACTTCGGCATCGACCCCTATGCGAAAGTGGGGACGCTCTCTGTGGGAGAGCAGCAGCGTGTGGAGATCTTGAAGACGCTCTACCGCAAGGCCGAAGTCATCATCCTGGATGAACCGACGGCGGTCTTGACGCCGCATGAGGTGGACGACCTCTTCGCTGTCCTGGATGACTTGCGCAAAAGCGGGAAGAGCGTCGTGATCATCACCCACAAATTGAAAGAGACCAAAGCCATCGCCGACCGGGTCATGGTCCTGCGGGACGGCAAGATGATCCGCGACGATGTGGACCCCCGCAAGAGCAGCTTCAACGAGCTGTCCGATATGATGGTGGGCCGCCACGTGGAGCTGGGCGTGGTGGATCGCACCAAGCGCACCGGAGACGTGATACTCTCAATCCGAGACCTCTGCCTGGAGGAAAAGGGCCATGTCCTCCTGCAAAACATCGATCTGGACATCCACAGCGGGGAGATCTTGGGCCTCGCCGGGATCGAGGGCAATGGGCAGAGCCAGCTGCTGGAGTGCATCACCGGACTGCGTACGCCCCAGACGATGACGGTCATGATCGACGGCAAGCCGGTCAGCGGAGGCCCGCGGGAATTCCTGCTCAGCGGCCTGGCCCATATCCCGGAAGACCGGAACGCCATGGGTCTGGTATCCACGATGTCCATCAGTGACAATCTGATCCTGGGCTATCAGGACACGCCCGCGTTCTCGCAGCATGGCCTGCTGCGCCAACAGCGGATCCAGCAGCAGGCCCAGGAACTGCGCGAGGAGTTCCAGATCAAAGCACCCGACATCCAGACGAAAGTCGGCGCGCTGTCCGGAGGCAACGCGCAAAAGGTCGTCACCGCCCGCGCGCTGTCCCAGAGGCCAAAGGTCCTCATCGTGGCGCAGCCCACCCGCGGCGTGGACGTTGGCGCCAGTGAGTATATCCGCGCCCGGATCCGCCAGCTGCGGGACGAGGGGGCGGCAGTGCTGTTGGTCTCTGCCGACCTGGACGAGATCATGCAGCTGAGCGACCGCATCGCGGTGATCTATGAGGGGAAGATCGTCTATGAGACGCCCGCCGATGTGCTCTCGGACGTGGAGCTGGGCATGTTGATGACGGGCGGTTCTCCCGAAGACCTGAAAGGAGCGGCTCATCGTCATGCATAGTTGGAAAGATACCTGCAAAGCTGCTTTGAAAGCGGCGAAAAAGCCGGCTCTTGCGTTTCTGTTGGCTTTGATCGCTGGCGGCATCATGATCGCCATCAGCGGTTATGACCCCTTCTGGGTCTACTATCAGGTCTTCGCGCTGGCGTTCAGCAGCGCGAAGAACATCGCATCGGTCTTCGCACAGGCCACGCCGCTGATGTTCACGGGCATCGGATATGCCATCGCCGCCAAATGCGGGCTGGTCAACCTGGGGCTGGAGGGACAGATGCTCAGCGGCGCGATGACGTCCGCCCTGCTGGGGGCCTACCTGCGCGGACTGCCCATGGTGATACACCTGCCCATCGCCGTCCTCGGCGGTGCCGTGGCAGGCGCCTTCGTCGGCGGCCTCACCGCCTTCTTGAAGAATCGCTTCGGCGCCCGCGAGATCATCACCACCGTGATGCTCAATGAGATCATCGCCCTGCTGGTGGCGTACATGTGCAATGGTCCCTTCCGGGCAGAGGGCAGTATCTGGGGGATGACCGAGGAGGTCCAGAGCACGGCCGTCATCGGCAAACTCATGGACAACACGCAGCTGACCTATGCGATCTTCCTGGCGCTGCTGCTGGGCATCCTGCTGGAATTCGTGCTGAAAAAGAGCACGCTGGGCTATAAGATGCAGGTCATCGGCCAGAATATCCGGGCCGCCAAGACGGCTGGCATCAACGTGGAGCGGATCTTCCTCATCAGCTTCGCGCTCAGCGGCGCGTTGGCCGGCCTCTGCGGCTCTGCCATGATCCTGGGCGTCAACTTCAAGTTCATCGACGGCTTCTCGGACAGCTATGGCTGGTCGGGGATCTCCGTGGCGGCCCTGGCGGCGTACGATCCCCTGTTCTCTGTGGTCTCGGCGGTCCTGTTCGGGATCCTGAAAGCGGGTGCCATGATCCTCAACCGCACATCCAATGTCCCCAAGGAGTTCGTCAGCGTCATCCAGGCGTTCGTGGTGGTGTTCGTCGCGGCGCCCCGCATGGTGGATGCCATCACCTCGTTCGGATGGCTCAAACGGCGGCTCCCCAAGAAACAGGCAGACAAAGAGAAGGGAGGGATAGCATGATCGTACTGCTCGTGGCCGCGACGCTGCGCATGGCGGTCCCCTATATCCTGGCGACCACCGGCGGCACGTTCTCCGTCCGTGTGGGCATCACAGACCTGGGCTGTGAGGGCATGATGATTGGAGGGGCGTTTTTCGGCGTCATCGGCTCCTACTATTCCGGCAGTCCATGGATCGGGATGCTGTGCGGCATCCTGGCTGGCATCGTGTTCGCCCTGTTGAACGGGCTGCTCCATATCACGTTCAAAGTGAACCCCGCGATCAGCGGCGTGTGTGTCAACCTGCTGTCCACGGCACTGGCCCCGCTGCTGCTGAAACTGATCTGGAACAATGAGAGCATGTCTCCCATCGTCAACAACTTCGGGAATTTCGCAGACACCTGGCTGGCCGAGCTGCCGGTAGTCGGCGAGATATTGGCGACGCAGAACATCCTCCTCTTCATCACGCTGGCCATCGTTCTGATCGCGTGGATCTTCCTGTTCAAGACCAAATACGGCCTGCGCATGCGGATGGTGGGCGAGGCTCCTGTGGCAGCTTCTACGGTGGGCCTGAATGCGATCCGCTACAAATACATCGGGGAGATATTGTGCGGCGCGCTGGCCGGGCTTGGTGGCGTGTACCTCTCCCTGGGCCAGCTGAACATGTTCACGGAGGGCATGACGGCCGGACGCGGCTATATCTGCATGGTCATCAACGTCATCAGCGGCTATAACCCGTTGGGCACGATCGCCGGAGGGATCTTCTTCGCATTTTTCGAGGCGCTCCGGACGGTCATCCAGAACGCCGCCATCAATGCCAACTTCCTGATGATGATCCCGTATATCATGACGCTGATCGTGATCGTGATCTCGGCCCGGCGGATCCTGCCGCCTGCGGGCATGGGGAAGCACCCCGACGAGTGATCCCTGCAAAAAAGAGAAGGAGCTGCTATCGAGCAGCTCCTTCTTTCTTGCCATTGCCCAGATACCGTTTGATGGCCGCGTCCAAGATCGCGTTTTCCTCCGGAGTCAGCGTCCAGTCAAAGCTGTCGCAGTTCTCCATGATCCGCTCCCGATGCTGCACGCCCACGATAGAAGAAGTGACGAAGTCCTTCTGGACCGCCCAATTGATGGCGATCTGCGCCAAGGGGATCCCGCCGTGGGCGTCCGCCATCACATCCATCAGCTCCACCAGCTTCATGATCTTGGAGAACATCGGCTCTCGGAAATGCTTGTAGAAGCGGCTGCGGTTGTCCGTGGGCGGGAACCGCGGCCGCTTGCGGTAGGTCCCGGTGAGGATACCGGCCCCCAGCGAGCCATAGGTCATCACGCCCATCCCCTGGGAGACTGCCCAGCGCATCTGTGCCTCATTGGAGCGGAACACCATGGAATACTGGGGCTGGTAAGCCTCGATCGCCCCGTACTGGCTGGCCTCGACGATCTGCTCCTTGCTGAAGTTGGAGACACCGATGTGGAGGATCTTCCCCTGGCGCTTGAGCGTGTTCAACGCCTCCATCGTCTCGGCGATGGGGACGCTGGCGTCCGGCCAATGGAGCATGTAGAGGTCGATATGGTCGGTCCGCAGGTTCCGCAGAGACGCTTCGCACTCCCGCAGGATGACATCCGGCGCACAGCTGCGGACATATTTCCCATCGATGAACTCTGTGCCGCATTTAGTCACGAGATAGACATCCTTCCGGATCCCCATATCCTCTACCACGCGGCCGACATACTCCTCTGCCACGCCGCCATTGTAGGCGGGGGCGGTGTCGATGAGATTGATGCCGCTCTCGATCGCGGAGCGGATGGCGTCCAGACGGGTCTCCTCTGTGTTCTCATCCCATCCGGCTCCGCCGATGCCCCAGGTCCCCAAGGCAATCTCAGAGACCATGAACCCTGTGTTTCCAAATTGCGTGTATCGCATATCGGTATCCCTTCCATTCCTGACGGCCCTGCGGGGGCGACTTGCACGAACATTGAATTATTTTGTCATCATAACATAAGTTTTCCCGTTTGAACAGAGAAAACACGAAAATGGGACGCGTTCCCTCCACTGCAGCAGGACCTTAGGCAGGGGGGATGGCCGTGTGCCGGCCCTGGCCACGGGCGTGAGGCGGTCCCCCACGGGACCGTGACCTCCGCGGCGCGTCCTCCCGCTCTGCAGAGGCCATCGCCCTTCGCTGCGTTCCAAAGCGGAAACATCGTCTGTATCGCTCAGATGCGATACAGACGATGCCGGATGTTCCATGCTTTGCCCCAAAACTCAACGCGCCTGTGAGGGCGTGTCCAGGTCCCGGCGCAGGTAGAGGAGCCCGTCCATGGGAGGGCCGTTATAGGACGGCACATCATAGAACCCCAGTTTGCGATAGAGGTGCAGGGCACTCGTCAAGAAGGGGAAGGTGTCCAACAGGATACAGCTGTAGCCGATATGCGCGGCGTCTTGGAGGATCTGACGCACCAACTGCTCGGCCAGACCATGGCCGCGGAACTGGGGCCGGACATAGAGACGCTTGAGCTCGCAGCGCGCCTCGTCCAGACGGTGCAATGCGGCGCAGCCGGCGCTCTGCCCGTCCACCCGGGCCAGGTACAGCCGTCCCCCGGGGGGACCGTATTTCTCCAGGAGATGCTCTAGCTCCGTGTGGTAATCCTGATGGCGGAGCTGGTCAGCGGCGGCAGGATCCGTCGCCACCAGCATATCCGTATACTCACGGAAGAGAGCAATCACCTCTTCTTGACAGTCATAAGCTGTCTGGATCGACCAATGCATCCGAGTCCGCTCCTTTCTCCCTTGTGCCGGAAGGCCGGCCGGCGAACGTGTGAGGTCCCGGCCCTGGATGTGTTCCCCGGCAGAAGAACTTTGTACGCACAGTATAGCACGATCTGCGCGGGAGCGGAAGCGGCGCAGAGGGCCATAAAGATGTTTTTGTGCAAGTTGCCTCTTGCAAAGTGGGGATAGAAGACTATGATGAGGGGCGTTCGGAGGGGGGAGTCCTCTCCGGGGAGGTGTCGAGATGTCATATCATTATCTGCTCGATCTGGCGCTGATCTTATTGAGCACCAAAGTCTTGGGCCTGTTCACCCAGCGGATCCAGATGCCGCAGGTGGTGGGCGCTCTGCTGGCAGGGCTCCTGCTGGGCCCGGCCGGCCTGGATATCCTGGCGGAGACGGAGTTCCTGTCTCAGGTCAGTGAACTGGGCGTCATCGTGCTGATGTTCTCTGCCGGCATGGGCACGGACATCCATGAGCTGCGCAGCACCGGGAAGGCCGGGTTCCTGGTGGCGCTGTGCGGCGTGCTGGTCCCGCTGGCCATGGGCACGGCCCTGGCCTGGGGAGCTGGAGAGACAGGGCTTTTGACCAAAGGAAGCTTTTTGGAGGCCGTGTTCGTCGGGACCATCCTGACGGCCACGTCCGTCAGCATCACCGTGGAGACCCTGCGGGAGATGGGCAGGCTGGATACCAAGGTGGGCAACACCATCCTGGCGGCGGCGCTCATCGACGATGTGCTGGGCCTGATCGCCCTGACGCTGGTGAGCAGCGTGGCGGGCGGCGATGAGAGCGTCCTGCTGGTACTGGTGAAGATCGTGCTGTTCTTCGTGTCCGCATTGGTGGTCGGCGTGGCGGCCAAACGGGCCTTCACGTGGATGATGGAGCGTTCTCATGAACAGAACCTGCGGCGCTATCCGGTGCTGGCGTTCGTGCTGTGCCTGCTGATGGCGTACTGCGCGGAGGCGTTCTTCGGCGTGGCGGATATCACCGGCGCCTATGCGGCGGGCCTGGTGATCTCCTGCACTCCGAAGGCGGCCTATATCCAGTCCAAATTCGAACCCCTGAGCTATCTGCTGCTGACGCCGGTGTTCTTTGCCAGCATCGGTATCGACGTGACGGTGGGCGGGCTCACCACCAGCATGGCCATATTCTCCATATTGTTGCTGGTGGTCTCCGTCATCTCGAAAGTGGTGGGATGCGGACTTGGCGCGAAACTCTGCGGCTTCGATCGCCGGGAGTCTCTGCAAGTGGGCGTGGGCATGGTATGCCGGGGCGAGGTGGCGCTCATCGTGGCCGACCGGGGCCTGAGCCTGGGCGTCCTCACCAGTGCCATGATGACCCCGGTCATCATCACGGTCATCGGGGGGACGATCCTGACGCCCATCCTGCTCAAGCTGGTGTTCCGCACCAAGGCGGAGCCGCAGGCCAGCGGACTCACGGACCGCTACCAGAAGACGGCCCAGCTGGATATCGTGGCCGACCGTCTGCTGGAAGCCGACCAGCGGCTGATGTCCGGCGGAGAGAGCGGAGACGGCGATGGGACTGGGGAGAAGTCCTGAACCCCGAAGGCGGGCGTCGGAGACCTTGCGGTCTCCCGGCGCCCGCTCGCTTTCTCGCGACCTGACTGGAAGCGGCCTATGCGCTCCGGCGCGGGGAGAGACTCGCGCAGCGAATTGACAAACCACCCCGGACGTGATATCATCACGACGTACTATCTCAAAGTGGAATCGGATCCCAGATCGTGGAAAGACCATACATATCCGGCTGATGGCCGGGAAAATGGGAATAAAAAGGAGACGAGACTATGGAACGCAGCGAGAAGATACTCAAAGGGCTGGGCAACCAGTACTATCGGGCGACGCTGAAGTCGATGGGCTTCACGACGGAGGACCTGAAGCGCCCGATCATCGGGATCGCCAACGCGTGGAGCGAGTGCGTGCCGGGGCACTACAACCTGCGGCAGGTCGCCCAGCGGGTGAAGGACGGCATCTACCGCGCGGGCGGCACGCCCATCGAATTCGGCGTGATCGGCGGCTGCGACGGCATGGGCCAGGGCCACGACGGGATGCACTACATCCTGCCCTCCCGCGAGCTGATCGCCAACTCTGTGGAGTCCATGGCGCAGATCAACTTGTTCGATGGCCTGGTGCTGCTGGGCTCTTGTGACAAGATCGTGCCGGGCATGCTGATGGCTGCGGCGCGGCTGGACATCCCCTGCATCCTGCTGCCGGGCGGCCCCATGGAGGGCGGCGTGGAATTCGACGGCCGTCAGGCTGACCAGACCTCCAGCACGGAGGCGTACGGGATGCTCTCCGCTGGGAAGATCACGGAGGAGGAGTATGTATCCCTGGAGGATACGGCCTGCCCGGGCTGCGGCTCCTGCTCCTATCTGGGCACCGCCAACACCATGTGCGCCCTCTCCGAGGCTCTGGGCATGACCCTGCCGGACGGCGGTCTGGCGCCTGCCACCTCTGCGGCGCGGCTGATGAAGGCGGAAGAGACCGGCGTGAAGATCATGGAACTGGTGGAGAAGGGCATCACGGCCCGGAAGATCATCACCAACGGATCGGTCCGCAATGCCATCAAGGCCTGCCTGGCTATGAGCGGCTCCACCAACGCTGTGATGCACCTGACCGCCATCGCCCACGAGGCGGAGCTGGACATCAAGGTCCTGGATGAGTTCGACAGCCTGTCCCGTACCACGCCGCAGATCGCCAAGATGAACCCGGCGTGCAAATACAATGTCATCGACTTCTATCGGGACGGCGGCGTGCCCCGCCTGATGGAGCGGATGCAGAGCATCCTGGAGACGGATGCCATGACCGTCACGGCCCACACGGTGGCGGAGAACATCGCGACCCACAAGTATCCCTATCCGGCCACGGGCCTGGTGGTCCGGACCATGGAGGATCCCTTCGGCTTCTCCGGCGGCGTGGCGGTGCTGCGGGGCAATCTGGCGCCCGACACCGGTATCACCAAGCCCGGCGCGTTCGACAAGAGCCTGCACCACTTCGAGGGCGAGGCCATCTGCTTCGATTCTGAGGAGGAGGCTGAGGAGGCCATCCTGGCCGGTAAGGTCCATGACGGTCATGTGGTGGTCATCCGCTACGAAGGCCCCAAGGGCGGCCCGGGCATGCGGGAGATGTACAAGGCCATGAAGTATCTGTACGGCCGCGGCCTGTCCCTGACCACCGCGCTGATCACCGACGGCCGCTTCTCCGGCACCAACAACGGCTGCTTCGTGGGCCACATCTCCCCTGAGGCGGCTGAGGGCGGCCCGATCGCCATCGTCCACGACGGCGACCGGATCGTGATCGATGTGGACAAGCGGCAGCTGGATCTGATGGTGCCCCAGGAGGAGATCGACGCGCGCATGAAGGCGTGGAAGCGGCCGGAGCCCAAGTTCAAGAAGGGCTGGCTGGGCCTGTACTGCAAGATCGCGGCTTCCGGCGCCGAAGGCGCGATCCTGAAATACGACAATCTGTAAATATCGACTTGCGGTCCCCGGCAGGGGGATCCATCAGCGGGCCGCCGGCATTGCCGGCGGCCCGCTGCCGCTCTATAGCACAAAAACTCTTTTTTGCACAAAAAAGAAAGAACAAATTTATTCAATAGGAACAAAAACAAAATGGGAAAAAGATATTTACTTGACAAATATCAGAACGAAACGATAGAATCAAAACGATTTCGTGATGTGTTTCTGCGGACATTCTGATTTTGGAAGGAGATTCCACTCTGCGGAAAGACGGAGGCGACCAGAACGGAAAACTGTGCGAGGAGGAGAAGACCCCATGATCATGCGATTCTTGAAAAAAGTCCCCGCAGGGATGATGGTCGTGCCGATGCTGCTCGGCGCGCTCATCAACACCTTCATCCCAGAAGTGGTGAACATCGGTTCGTTCACCACGGCCACCTTCACCAGCGCCGGTGCCAACACCGCCATCGGCATCCAGCTGTTCTGCCTGGGCACCACGCTCCGGTTCCGGGAGATGGGCGGCGTCGTCAAGCGCGGGGGCGTGCTGCTGATCTCCAAGTTCGTCATCGGTGCTGCCATCGGCATCGGTGTGGGCAGGGTCTTCGGGCCGGAGGGCCTGCTGGGCCTGAGCGCGCTGGCCATCATCTCCGCCGTGACCAACTCCAACGGTTCCGTGTACCTGGCCCTGATGAACAGCTACGGCGACACCGTCGACCAGGCGGCCATGCCTCTGCTGGCCATCAATGACGGACCTATGCTGACCATGATCGCGATGGGCGTGGGCGGCTTGGCCGATATCCCCATCATGGCCCTGGTGGCTGCCATCGGCCCCATCCTGGTGGGCATGATCCTGGGCAACATCGACAAGGACCTGTCCGATTTCCTGGCGCCTGCGGGCACGATCTTGCTGCCGTTCGTCGGCTTCTGCCTGGGCGCTGGCATGAACCTGACCAACATCGCCAAGGGCGGCGTGCAGGGCATCCTGCTGGGCCTCATCACCTGCTTCGTGGGCGGCGCGTTCATCGTGCTGTGCGACCGGCTCATCAGCCGCCGTCCCGGGTATGCCGGCTGGGCCGTGGCCACCACCGCGGGCAACGCCGTGGCGGTCCCTGCCGTCATCGCGGGGACCGATCCTTCCTGGGAGGCCTATGCGGACATCGCCACCTCTCAGGTGGCTGCTTCCGCCATCTTGACCGCCATCTTGGTCCCCTTCATCACCTCTTGGTGGGCCAAGAAGTATGGCTGCCCGAAGTTCCCCAAGGCAGACACTGTGAAGAAAGCCTGAACATACCGTCGTACCTGCGGTCCCCGCATAGGAGGACCGAGCTGAGGATCGAAAGGAGAATCCATTATGCTCAATGCCATGATCGTTGAACCCAAGGACAATGTGGTGGTCGCCATCGAGCCCATCCAGAAGGGCGAGACCGTTACATACACCTGCGAGGGAGACGAGAAGACCCTGACGGCTCTGGAAGACATCACCATCTACCACAAGCTGGCCGCCCGCGACATCGCCAAGGGCGAGCCCATCGTCAAATACGGCGAGCACATCGGCCTGGCTGCCCGCGACATCAAGGCCGGCGAGCACGTCCATTGCCATAATCTGGAGGAGCACCGGGAAAACCTGGATGCCAAGGGTTGATCGAAGGAGGTACGGAAGATGAATTTTTACGGTTATAAGCGTCCCGACGGCCGCGTTGGCGTCCGCAACAAGGTGCTGATCCTGCCCGCCAGCGTCTGCGCGTCTGACACCACCCGCATCATCGCACAGCAGGTGGTCGGCTCTGTGACGTTCAACAACCAGTTGGGCTGCTCTCAGGTCGCTTCCGACCAGCAGTACACCATGGACGTCATGGCCGGCTATGCTGCCAACCCCAACGTGTATGGTACGGTGGTGGTGTCCCTGGGCTGCGAGAACTGCCAGATGGATCTGGTGGTCGCCGCCATCAAGGAGCGCACCAACAAGCCCCTCAAGCAGGTCATCATCCAGGAGGCGGGCGGAACGCTGAAGGCCATCGACCAGGCCGTGCGCTATGCAAAGGCCATGGTGGAAGAGGCCTCTCTGCTCCAGCGGGAGGAGTTCCCCATGTCCGAGCTGATCATCGGCACAGAGTGCGGCGGTTCCGACCCCACCAGCGGCTTGGCCGCCAATCCGCTGATCGGCCAGCTCAGCGACCTGATCGTGAAGGAGGGCGGGACCTCCATCCTGTCCGAGACCACGGAGTTCATCGGTGCCGAGCATATCCTGGCCCGCCGTGCCGCCACGCCCGAAGTCCACGACCGGATCTTCGAGATCGTGCACCGCTATGAGAAGGCGCTCCAGCTGGTGGGCGAAGAAGTCCGTGAGGGCAACCCCTCCCCCGGGAACAAGGCTGGCGGCCTGACTTGCCTGGAGGAGAAGTCTCTGGGCTGCATCCACAAGGGCGGCCACAGCCCTGTGAACGCCGTGTATGACTATGCCAAGCAGGTGGAGGCCAAGCAGGGCCTGGTCATCATGGATACCCCGGGCAACGATCCCTCTTCCGTGGCCGGGATGGTGGCCGGGGGCGCGCAGATCGTGGTGTTCTCCACGGGACGCGGCACCCCCACCGGCAATCCCCTGGCCCCGGTCATCAAGATCACCGGCAACAAGCTGACCTATGCCAATATGGTGGACAACATCGACGTGGATGCCTCTCCCCTCATCTATGGCACCAAGACGATGGAGGAGCTGGGCGATGAGCTGCTGAAGCTGACCCAGGAGGTGGCCTGCGGCAAGCAGACGAAGGCGGAATCTCTGGGATATACCGAGATGGCCATCGCCCGCGTGTGCAACTTCGTGTGATCGATCCGGTACGGATAGTAGACCTCTCATACACAGGATAGACGAAGGAGGCCGCCTGATATCCAGGCGGCCTCCTTCCCGCATGGATGGGGATACGCCGGGCGTGAGACGTGGATATGCAGCTGCACCTCGAGACATACTAACGGCAGTTACGGAGGTGGAGCATGGAGCAGATCTCAACGAATTACCCGGACAACGTCCGCTGGTTCGACCAGACGCTGGGAGCAGGCAAGAACTGCGACCTGGTGACCCGGGACTTTTCCATCGGAGGCCGCCGGGCCAGGATCTGGGTCATCGACGGATACGGGAAAGACATCGTGCTGGAGCGGATGGGAGCATTTTGGCTGTCTTTGACGGCGGAGGATCTGGAGGGCCTGACAGAAATGCAGGCCTTCGCGGACCGGTATGTCACGTTCTCGGAGACCGCCGTCAGCTTCGACCGGGACGATATCGTCACCAGCGTCCTCCTGGGCAAGACGCTCTTCCTGATGGAAGGATTGCGGGGCGCCGTGCTGGTGGACGCGAAGGACTATCCTGGACGGGGCGTCCAGGAACCGCCGGATGGGAAGGTCCTTCGGGGCGCTCATGATGGATTCATCGAAGCGGTGGTGCCCAATATGGCCCTGCTGCGCCGGCGGATCCGAGACCCGCATCTGACGATGGAGGGCCATAAGGTGGGCGGTCGATCGCAGACAGACGTGGTGCTCTGTTATCTGGATGACAAAGCAGACCCGGAGGTCCTGGAGGAGATCCGAAAGAAGCTCAAGGCCATCGAGACTCGATCGCTCACCATGGGACAGGAGAGCGTGGCGGAGGCCATCGCGCCCAAACAGTGGTACGATCCCTTTCCGAAGGTCCGCTATACTGAGCGGCCGGACACCGCAGCCGCCTGCGTCATGGAGGGCAGCGTCATCCTGATGGTGGACACCTCGCCCTCTGTGATGATCTTGCCCACGGCCTTCTTCGATTTTACCCAGGAGGCCAACGAGTTCTATTTCCCGCCCCTGATCGGCACGTATCTGCGGCTGCTGCGGATCGTGGTGTTCTTCATCTCACTGTTCATCACGCCTGCGTGGTATCTGATGGTCAGCACGCCTGAACGGCTGCCGGATTGGCTGGACTTCCTCTCTTCGCCGGAGCCGGCGGCACTGGGACTGCTGTCTCAGCTGCTGGTCGTGGAATTCCTCATCGATGTTTTGAAGCTGGCGTCCCTGAACACGCCGGATTCCCTCTCCAACTCCTTCTCGATGCTCGGCGCCCTCATCTTGGGCGATTTTGCCGTCCAAGCCGGATGGCTGGGGCCGGAGGTGCTGGTATATATGGCGTTCGTGTCTGTGGCGGGCTTTGCCCAGCCCAGCTATGAGATGGGATATGCCTTCAAGCTCCTGCGGGTGGGGCTGCTTTTGCTGACCGCTGCGTTCGACGTCTGGGGGTTCCTGGCGGGCGTGCTGGTGATCGTGGTGCTCCTGGCTATCACGAAGCCCATCGTGGGGAAGGGATATCTCTATCCGCTCATCCCATTCAACGCCAAAGCGCTGCGGCGGCTGTTCCTGCGGGAACCCATCAGCCGGGACAACACGTGAGGAGGGAGCCTCCGCCATACAGGCGGAGGCTCTTTTTCCCGTAGATGGCGAAGAGAAAGCGAGGACGCCCCTGTCCCGCAGGACAAGGGGCGTCTTCGCAGGGAGGCACTCATGCCTCGATGCTGATGGCACTGACGGGACATCCGTCCCGCGCTTCCTCGGCCAGGGCCGCCTGGTTTTCCGGCACGTCGCCGCCGTGGGCGAGGCCGTCGTCGCCCATCTGGAACACCACTGGGCAAGTCCCGGCGCACAGGCCGCAGCCGATACAGTTCTCGTTCACTGTCGCTCGCATGATCCATCTACTCCTATCCGTCTATGATCGTCCCATCCCGGCCCAGTGTCACCACCTGCCATGGGATGGTCTTCCCGCTCGCGCGGAGGGCCGCTTCCGCCGCCCGCTGGATGCCGCCGCAGCAGGGGACCTCCATGCGGATCACGGTCAGTTCCCGGATATCGTTCCGGCGGAGGATCTCCGTGAGCTTGTCCGTATAGTCGCCTTCGTCCAGCTTCGGACAGCCGATGAGGGTGATGCGGCCCCGCATGAAGCGCTGATGGAGATCGGCCCTGGCGTAAGCGGTGCAGTCGGCTGCGATCAGCAGCTTGGCACCGTCCAGCCATGGGGCCTGGGTGGGCACCAATTTGATCTGCACCGGCCATTGGCGTAGCTCGGACACCGGCGCCTGCTCCGTGCAGGCGGCAGGCGTCGTCCCCGCCGCGGGGCGCAGCGCCTGCGCGCGGCTCCCGGGGCATCCGCCTGTGTGAGCACCTCCCTGCGGCTGTGCTGCGGCTTTTCTGGCCAGCACCGCCGCTTCGTCATAGGCGGCCGCCTCTCGCTCCACGAAGCGGATAGCGCCTGTGGGGCAGGTGGGGAGGCAGTCCCCCAGGCCGTCGCAGTAGTCGTCCCGCAAGAGCTTCGCTTTGCCGTCTACCATGCCGATGGCACCTTCGTGGCAAGCTGCCGCGCAGGCGCCGCAGCCATTGCAGCGCGCCTCGTCGATCTCGATGATCCTCCGTACCATAGTGTTTCTCCTTTTCCTGATCTCAAACGTTTTTCTTGTGTCGTTGGGGATAGTATCATATAATCTAGTCAAAAAGTCTGTTGTTTTTCCAACAAAGGGGGCGGGAACTTATGGAGATCCAGAAGGAGTTGGCGGAGTCGCCCCTGTTCCGGGGGATCCCTGCCGAAGAGCTGCCAGGCCTGCTGGACCATGTGGGAGCGGTCCGGCGGCAGGCGGCGCGGGGAGAACTGCTGCTGCACCGGGGCGACCGGGTGGAACGGATGGGGCTGGTGCTTTCCGGTGAGGTCCATATCGTGAAGGAGGACTTCTGGGGAGATCGGACCATCCTGGGCCTGGCCGGACAGGGAGATGTGTTCGCCGAGTCCTACGCCTGCCTGGGAGGTGTGCTGGAGGTGTCTGTCTTGGCGGCAGTGGAGACACAGGTGATCTTCCTGGATGCGGACCGGATGATGGGCGGGTGCATGCGCGCCTGCTCCTGCCATGCGCGATTGGCCAGGAACCTGATGACGCTGCTGGCGGGGAAGAACCTGGCTCTGACACGGAAAATAGGCCATATGGCCCGTCGGACCACCCGCGAGAAGCTGCTGAGCTATCTCTCCGCACAGGCGCAGCGGGCAGGCAGCGCGGTGTTCGACATCCCTCTGGACCGCCAGCAGCTGGCGGATTACCTGGCCGTGGACCGCAGCGCCATGTCCGCGGCGCTGGGGAAGCTGCGGGATGAGGGCGTGCTGACGTTCCGGAAGAACCATTTCCACCTGCTCCGGGTACTGGAACAGGCGGAGTGAAAGGAGGAGAGCATCATGCGCATCCGCGTGCCGGACTATTACGGGCACTTCCGCTGTTTGGCAGGGGCGTGCCCCCACACCTGCTGCGAGAAATGGGAGGTGGTCATCGATCAGGAGACCGCCCATCTCTATGCAGGCGTACCAGGTCCGCTGGGGGAGAAGCTCCGCGCCGCCATGCAGGTGGACGGAGACGGGGCGTCCTGCTTCCCGCTGGCCGGCGGGCGCTGCCCTTTCCTGGACCGGGAGGGCCTTTGTGAGATCCACCGGACGCTGGGGCCGGAGGCGACCTCGCTCACCTGCCGGGCCCATCCCCGCTTTGCGGAGGAGTATGGTCCCTTTCGGGAGGTGAGTCTGTGCGCCTCCTGCCCGGCGGCCTGCGATCTGCTCTTGGGGACCGATGCGCCTCTGACCTTCCTAGAGCAGGAGACGGCAGAGCCCGGAACGCCCGGCGACCCGTGGCTCACGGGGCTCCTGCCTCTGCGGGACCGGATGCTCCGAGAGCTGGCGGACCGGACGCGGCCTTTGCGAGAGCGGATGGAAAGGCTCCTGCTGTTGGCTGTAGAGGCCCAAAGCCTGCTGGATGAGGACCGGGCAGAGGCGCTGCCAGCGCTGGCAGCAGACTGGACGGCGCCCGGATACTCGATCCCGGCGGGACCGGGCATCTTTCCGTGGGCCCTGCGGACTCTGGCGGCGCTGGAGAGCTTGGAGGAGGACTGGCGGGATATCCTGCGCCGGGGAGAGGAGGCGTCGCCCGTCTCCGCGCCGGAGCCGCTGCTGGAGCGGTTGGGGACCTACTTCTCGTTCCGTTACCTGCTCAAAGCAGTGAATGACGGAGACCTGCTGGGACGGGCGCAGTTCTGCCTTCTGATGGTGCTGACGGCGGAGCGGCTGGCGGCGGTGTGCGGCCTGGAGGAGGCGGTGCGCCGCCTGTGCTGTGAGATCGAGCACAGTGAAGAGAATCTGGAGGCACTGCAGATGGCGTTCCGCAACGATGCGGACCTCTCCCCAGCGGCTTTTTTGTGCGAGCTCCGACGCTGACGGCCGACCGTCCATTTTTGTGCACCTTGCTGTCAATGGCTGAGCTCGATCTATGAAAAATGTAAAATTGCACAAACGCACTTGACATTTACGGAAATCCGTTGTACATTATAGACACAGGAAAGGAGTGAGTCCCATGGGCTAGTCAGCTCAGGAGATCCACAAGACCCAATACCCAAGCGCCGTTCGGGAACAGAGGGGTCCCTCGAAAGTTCGCAAACTCCGGAATGACCCAAAGACGAAACACACCTCACTCTGATGAGCAACACGAGATCGTTTTGGCAAGGCCCAGAGCAGATATCTGCGTGTACCTGATGTTTTATGGATTGGCAAGTGACCTGAGTTTCCCGATCCACAAGCGTTCCCAGCTATCTCTGAACGGTAATCGAAGAAAGTGCGAGGTAAAAAGTATTGGAGAATCCGATCCAGGAGTAGGCCCCCCATTCGCCGTTGGAGCGAGTGGGGGGCGGAGTTTTGTCTGGAGCGGATCTCTGACTATCCGGGATGATGCTCCGGCCTTCTGGCTTCTGGAGGATATCCGCTGGAGCCAGGGACCAAGACGGTACCAGTGAAAAAAATAGCGTGCATCACGGTAAACACCGTGATGCACGCTTTTCTTACGATGAGACGTCCTATCCTGCCGGGCAGACAGCGCCCGGCGTCATCAAAGCGGAGCGGTCCGCCAGATCACTTGTGATCCACAGAAGACATGTGACGGATCAGCTCCACCATCTTGTTGGAGTAGCCGCACTCGTTGTCATACCAAGAGACCACCTTCACGAAGGTGTCAGTCAGAGCGATACCGGCCTCGGCATCGAAGATGGAGGTACGGGGGTCGCCCAGGAAGTCAGAGGACACCACGGGCTCGTCCGTGTAACCCAGCACGCCCTTGAGCTCGCCCTCGGAAGCCTCCTTCATGGCCTTGCAGATCTCTTCATAGGTGGCGGGCTTCGCCAGCTTAGCGGTCAGGTCCACCACAGACACATCCAGAGTGGGCACGCGCATGGACATGCCGGTCAGCTTGCCGTTGAGCTCGGGAATCACCTTGCCCACGGCCTTGGCAGCGCCGGTGGAGGAGGGGATGATGTTGCCGGTGGCAGCGCGGCCGCCCCGCCAGTCCTTCAGAGAAGCGCCGTCCAGCAGCTTCTGGGTGGGGGTGACGGAGTGGACAGTGGTCATCAGGCCTTCCACGATGCCGAACTTGTCGTTGAGCACCTTGGCGATGGGGGCCAGGCAGTTGGTGGTGCAGGAGGCGTTGGACACGAACGTCATGTCAGAGGTATACTTCTGGTTGTTGACGCCCATGACGAACATCGGCGTGTCGTCCTTGGAGGGAGCACCCATGATGACGTGCTTGGCGCCGGCATCGATGTGGCCCTGGCACTTCTCCTTGGTCAGGTGCTGGCCGGTGCACTCGCAGATATACTCCGCGCCGACGGAAGCCCAGGGGATGTTGCCCACTTCCTTCTCAGAGAACACGGTGACCTTGTGGCCGTTGACCACCAGCGCGTTGTCCTCATAGGCGACCTCGCCGGGGAACTTGCCATGCACGGAGTCATAGCGCAGCATATAGGCCATATACTCCGGAGTCATGAACGGATCGTTCACAGCGACGACCTCCACGTCGTCGTGGGTCAGGGCAGCGCGGAAGACGAGGCGGCCGATGCGGCCGAAGCCATTGATGCCGATCTGGGTTTTCATAGTCAAAAGACTCCTTTCCTGTGCGCGCATACAGAGATGCACGATTAAAAAACGTTTGCGCAAACGTTTTGCTTTTTTTGACTTACGTTAGAATAATAACACATCGTTTTCACTTTGACAATAGTCAATTCAAATAACATCTGAAAATAAAATTGTTGATATTGGATAAGAAATGCTGAGAGATATTGGAAAGGCGGCGAAAAAGATCGGAAAAGGGCCTTGACGCGGTCAGAGGTCCTGTTCTATACTGGGAACGAAAAATTGATTACGCAATGGCAAAGTACATTGCGCAAGAGGATGAAAACCGATGAAAGTTACCATCAGTGATGTGGCCAAGCTGGCGGGAGTCTCCACTGCCACGGTGTCCCACACCATCAACAACACCCGATATGTTTCCAGTGAGACCAAGGAGAAGGTCTACCAGGCCATCGCCCAGCTGGGCTATACGCCGGACGCTTCCGCCCGCAGCTTCCGCACCGGCAAGAAGAAGACCGTGGGATTCATCGTCCCAGATATCGCCAACAAGTTCTTCGGTACGATGATCGAATCGGTGGAGAACTTCCTCTCCGCCCATGGGTACCATCTCATCATCGCCAACACCAAAGAGGACATGGACCGGGAGGAGAACCATATCCGTCTGCTGACCGCAGGTCTCGTGGATGGTCTGCTGATCGCCAGCACGATGGATGATTTCCAGCGGTTCGACGATCTCATCCCTCCGGGTTTCCCGGTGGTGCTGGTGGACCGGACCTTCGAGACGAAGAAATACCCCTCGATCTGTGTGTCCAACTTCCAGCCGATCTACCGCAGTGTCTGCCGTCTGGCGGGCAAGGGAGACCAGCGGATCGGCATCATCGGCGGTCTGCCCCGCCTGTCTTCTACCAAAGAGCGCATCTCCGCTTATCAACAGGCGATCGCCGACTGTGGCCTGCCGGAGGATGAGCAGCTGATCCGCTATGGCGACTCCATGGAGAACAGTGCCCGTGTCTGCCTGGATGAGCTCCTGGAGCGCTCTTGCGACGCCATCATCGTCTGCCAGGGACTCATGGCCTCGGAGACCATCATCTATCTCCACAAAAAAGGCATCCAGATGGCCAAGGACATCGATCTGGTGAGCTTCGTGGATTACGAGTCCACGTTCTATCAGCTTTACAATAACCAGATGGACACTATCGTCCAGCCGGTGGAGGAACTGGGACTGGCTGCCGGGGAACAGATCCTCCGGCGGATCGAGAAGCCGGACGCGCCGGCGTTCGAGAAGGTCCTCACATCCGCTTACCGGCCCTACAGCACCCAGGCCCATTCCTGGGCCCACTCCGACCGCTGACGGAGAGGGCGAGGAGCGCGCCTTTGCGCAGTGGGCCCGTATCAGCGAACACAGTCTTGCGGGAGAGCATGGGACGTTCCGATGCTCTCCTGCGATCTGTTCCCCAGGCTGTCGGCCATCCGATGCGCTCCATACCCATGGCACCGGTCCTGCCTGGGCCCGGCCAGCCGGCATACCGGCTCTATCAGATAAACAGGAGACGGACAAGGATGCAGAGCGCACCTTGTCCGTCTCTTGATGCAGCCGGTCTGTCAGCCGCTGCGCAGATCGAGCCTTTGTGAGAGCCGGCGCCGCACTTCGTACCCATGGGATAGGCCGCAGCCGCGCCGTGCGGGGACTTCAGTCTGTGAAGTGCAGGTGGAACCGGACGCCAGGCGCTCCGCTGAACACCACCAGCCCGCCTTCGGGAAGGACGGCCGATGCATCGTCCCACAGTACAGAGGAGGCTGCCACTTGGCCGTCACTGTCATAGACATAGAAGCCGCCGCCTTCCGGCACCGTCACGTGCATGGTCGTTCCGGCTGCCGCGCCCACATGATACCAGCGGGCATGACCGTCCTCCTGGATGGTGGTCCAGGACCAGCCGGAGCCGGTGAACAGCGTCTGGACAGAGGAGGCGTCGATGTACTGCGTGTTGCCGGCAGTCATGTAAGTGGCTCCGTCCTCCTCATACACGAAGAGATCTTGTCCATCCCGCCCGCCGGAGCCGGGGAGCTGGGGGACGTATCGGGCGGTGTGGGCATCCACGATGCGGGCCGCGCCCACATAGCCTGGGACCTGCTCCGGCACCTCACTGGAGGCGGCGCCCGCCAAGGCCAGATAGACCTGAGAGGTGTATTTCTCCGTGAGGGGGAGGAAGTCCATGGTCAAGATATCGTCCCAGGCGGCCTGGACCTCCGGAGAGACCGTATTCTCCGGAAGCTTCACGGCCGCATAGTTGGACACCGGGAGCGTCCCCAAGCCTGGCAATGCGCCGAAAGCCTTCTGATACAGATAGACCTGTCCATTCTCCTCGGAGACGAAAGACATGCTGACCGTGCCGGTGGCGTCCCGGAACGTCCCATCGGAACAGTAGGTGAACGTCTGGGCAGGGACGCTCTGCGGAGCGTCCAGGCTCCGGATCGTCAGCGTCCCGTCAGCGTCGACGTCCACACGGTATTGGAGGGAGGTGGAGCCGTACCACCCGCTGGCCGCCGTCAACTCTGCGGGCATGGCGGCGGGAGAGGCATCCGGCAGGGCAGGGATGGTCTCGTCCACGGAGATCCCCTTTCCCTCCAGGGCGGCGATCAGCATCTTGGTGGCGGCCAGTTCATTATAGGTGGACGCACCGCCGGAGGACACCACTGCCGCAGCCAGACCATACTCCGGCAAGACCACGAGGCCAGCGTGGTAATACAGCGTGTCTCCGCCTTTCACCAGGGCTTGGATACCGTTTTGCGAGAAGGGGAACCACTCCACCGCGTCCCAGCCCAATCCATAGGAGAGCATGTCCAGCGTGTCGTCGGGCCAGATGCCCCGGCTGTACTCCGGGGCGGCCATGGCCGAGCGGGAGGCGGCGCTGAGCAGCGTGTCGTCCGTGAGGGCACCGCCGAAAGCGGCCAGGTCCCTTGCGGTGGCGTACAGACCGCCGGCGCCCACGGCGTTCAAGCAGTCCTGCGGCAGCGGACGGGGGTCCGTGCCGGTATAGATATTCGCCAAGCGGCCGGGGGAGAACGTTCCGCCGGGGGCGAACGTATCGTCTAAACCCGCGGGCTCCAGGATATAGGCGTCCACGCGATCCATGAACTGCTGGCCGGTCACGGCCTCCACCACCAGCTCCGCCAGAGTGAAGCCGTCGTTGCAGTAGACGCTGTATGCACCGGGGTCCGCCACGAGCCGTTGGGTGGACAAAGCCTCCAGGAGCCCGTCCGTGGCGGAACTGTCCGCATCATCGAACAAGAGGGCGTTGCTCAGGCCAGTGCCCATGATGCCTGAGGAGTGGTCCAGCAGCATCCGGACCGTGATGTCCCGATAGCGGGGGTCCGCCATCGTGAAGTCTTCCAGATACCGGGTCACGGGAGCGTCCAGGGAGATCTTGCCCTCTTCCACCAGCTGCAATACGGCCACGGTCGTATAGATCTTACTGACAGACCCGATGCCATAGAGATCGCCGAAGAGCGCGCTCAGCCCAGCCAGATGGCCCAGAGAAAGATCGCGCGGGGAGGCAGTGCCGCCAGAGGCGGTGATCGCACCGTCGTCCCACACGGCCCATTGGATGCTGTCTGCGCCGCCATACGTCATGGAAGCCTCAGCCGCTGTACGGGCGGCGGTGGACAGCGCCGTGTCTACGGACGCGGCTGTCTCGACCTCTGTTGCCAGAGCAGGGACGGAGAGGGCCGAGAGCAGGATCAGCGCCAAGAACAAGGCGGCAGACCGTTTCAGGAGATGCTGCATAGGGATGCTCCTTTCCAGCCTCAAGGGACTATCGATTTGGCGCGCCGCACAGCCGGCGGACTGCCTGCACGGCTGTCTGGGCGCAGTGGATCGGGGACGGGCGGTCAGACCTGCGGGGCGGCCGCCTCGCAGGTGCGGTCTCGAGGGACCTGCGTCAAGAGGCCCAGCAGCGGCTCGAGATCCACGCCCTCCCGCATGGCGAGCCCTTCCGCAGCGGTGCGTTCGGCACAGGCGCGGACGAACTCTGCTGCTTCCGCGGCGGCGGTGAAAAGCGTGGAACCGCGGACGAGGGCGCCGGTGAGGACACTGGCGAACACGTCGCCAGTGCCGTGGAACTCGTGGGCGATGTAAGCAGTCTGGACAGCCTCCGTCCGGCCGGAGACCGCATCGAAACAGACGGCACCCGTGCGGCCTGGGGCCAGGGACGCGCCGGTGAGGACCACGGACCGGCGGCCCTCCAGACTCAGACGCTCCACGATGGAGCGGCAGCCCGCCTCCCCTGCGGGCAGGTCTTCATAGGGGACATCCAGCAGCAAGGCAGCCTCCGTCCGGTTGGGGGTGATGACGTCAGCGAGCTGGGCCAGACGGCGCATGCCGCTGCACATGGCGGGGGTATAGGTCTGATAGATCTGGCCGTGATCGCCCATCACCGGGTCCACGATCACCTGGGTGTCAGGGCGGCGGAACGCGGTGATGATATCCTCCACGATACCGATCTGCCGCTCGCTGGCCAGGAAGCCGCTGTAGACAGCCTGGAACGTCAGGCCCAGAGAGGTCCAGTGGGCGGCTACTTTCGGCATCTCATCGGTCATATCCAGGAACGTGAAGCCCTGGAAGCCGCCGGTGTGGGTAGAGAGGAACGCCGTCGGCAGCGGGCAGCATTGCACGCCCATGGCGGAGAGGATGGGGATCGCCACCGTCAAAGAACAGCGGCCGAAGCCGGACATATCATGGATGGCGGCGACGCGTGGGGTCTGCATAGAAGTTCCCTCTTTTCTGCATGGATACGAGATATGATCCATTGTAACGCACAAATGCCTATTGTTCAAGAGCGGAGGATGTGGTATACTAACAACGGTACCGGCGCCTATGACAGGGATAGCGCCTTTCGATACCGGAGATGCGGGTATGATGAAATGGTAAACATGCTGGATATAGGAGCTGTTACCTTAGTGAAGAATTTCCCATCAACCAGATAAAAGCAGGCATGTCCTGTTTTTATAGTTGCGGGTCAAGCGCAACGCTCCGCCTCGGGCATCCCCTCCCCGAGTAAAAATAGAGGGAAAGTGAATATGCGGGTATGACGGAATTGGCAGACGTGCAGGATTTAGGTTCCTGTGCCGCAAGGCGTGTGGGTTCGACTCCCACTACCCGTACCAAACAAGAAGGATGCGGTAATACCGCATCCTTCTTTAGTACTGTTTAAAGGATAATTGCTATAAATTCACAAAAT
>CALXDL010000006.1 GCA_944387055.1 uncultured Oscillospiraceae bacterium | reverse complement strand
TCCCAGGTGGGCTCCATCTTTCCCTGCACGCACAGCCACATGCCCGGCTTGATGGCGTTCTCCAGGTCCTGCGCCTCTTTGGCCGTCAGGTTCTTCTGGACTGTGACGGAATTGGTGTAGTCCGTCATATCGAAGCTCAGGCGCCACATGCCGGGCCGTCTGGTCTCGCGGCATTCGAAAGCGAACACTTTCCCTGCCACTGTGGCGTTGCTCATCTTCAGATCTAATGTCTTCATCGGCACTGCATGTGTCTTGATGGGCTTCCCCATCAGAATCTTGGTGGGTCTCGCGGCCTTATGAGCGCCGCTGTCCGCCGCCGCAGCTTGGGCTACAGGCGCAGCCTGCTGCGCGGCAGCTTTCGGCGCTTTGCAGGTGAGTTCCACATCCACTTGCCGGAAGCCATATACTGCCTGGATGGCAGACTTCAGGTCCTCTACGTCTGTATCTGCCAGCGCAGAATAGACCATCAAGGCCAGCGCGATGGACAGTTTCCCCTGATCGATGACCGCTCTCGTAAGCACCGCACCGGCCAGCTTCAGCCTCAGTCCTCCGGAGAGCTGCAGCTCCGTGAACATTTCAAAAAAAGGGATATCTCTTGACATGGTCTCCTCTTTCCACACGATGTAGCGGGGCGGTCCACCGTCCCGCCCCGCAGACTGCCAGGAAGTTCCTCGCATCGAACTGCTGGTGCATCGCGCTCAAAGCTTCTCGATCTCCTCCATCAGCTTGTCCACCAGCTGCTCCTGCGGCACTTTATAGAGGATCTGGCCCTTCTTGAACAACAGTCCCTCACCCTTGCCGCCAGCGATGCCGATATCAGCAGCCGCTGCCTCCCCAGGGCCGTTCACCGCGCAGCCCATCACTGCCACAGTGATCGTTTTCCTGCATCCTGCCAGGCGGCGTTCCACCTCTTCGGCGATGGGGATGAGATCGATACGGGTGCGGCCACAGGTGGGGCAGGCGATGAGATCCACGCCCTCCTTCCGCAGCCCAGCGGCTTTTAGTATCTTCTTCGCCGCATAGACCTCTTCCACTGGATCTGCGGTCAGCGTCACTCGGATGGTGTCACCGATCCCCATGCACAAAAGGCCTCCGATGCCCATGGCGGATTTCACCAACCCCATCGAAGGCGTTCCCGCCTCGGTGACGCCCAGATGCAATGGATAGTCCGTCTGCTCATGGAGCAGGCGGTAGGCGGCCATAGTGAGCGGCACATCGGAACACTTGACAGAGATGCAGATGTCATCGAAGTCGAACCGATGCAAAAGGGCCACATGGCCCATGGCACTCTCCACAAGGGCCTCTGCGGTGACGCCTCCGTATCTGCTGCGCAGCTCTTTCTCCAATGAGCCGCCATTGACGCCGATGCGGATCGGGATAGACTTGCGGCGGCACATATCCGCCACCGCTTTCACGTTCTCCTCCCCGCCGATGTTGCCTGGATTGATACGGATCGCGTCGATACCGCGCTCAGCGCACATGAGCGCGTACCGATAGTTGAAATGGATGTCTGCGATCAGCGGGATATGGATCCGTTCCTTGATCTTGTCCACAGCTTCTGCTGCCGCCTGATCCGGGATCGCCACGCGGACGATCTCACAGCCGGCGGCCTCCAGTGCCAGGATCTGCGCCACCGTCGCCTCCACATCGTCGGTCTTGGTGTTACACATAGATTGGATGGACACCGGTGCACCGCCGCCGACAGGCACATTGCCCACCATCGATCGTTTCGTCATCCGCTTTACCTCCCTCACCCGAGTGCTGCAGGTATCTATGCAGTCCGCTGTCAGGATAGCTCATCTCACCGGAACAGCCGGAACACATCGTGGAACGTCACCAGAAGCATGAACCCCATGAGCACCACGAAGCCCGCCATATTGATGGCAGCCCCATATTTTTCGGGGATGCGCCGCCGGAAAAGACGCAGCGCGACGGCATCCACTGCCAGGAAAAATATCTTCCCGCCATCGAGGGCTGGGATCGGCAGCATGTTCATCACTGCCAAGTTCACCGCCAGCAGCGCGGCAAAATATGCGATATTGGCCGCTGCTTCCAGGGCCGTCTCCGACTCTGCCCCCACCTGCGTGATCGTGGAGACGATGCCTACCGGTCCGCTGAGATCGTCCATGCCAGCGTCACCACTCAAGAGCATCTGGAGACTCAGCCGTACGATACGGGCAAAATCCAGAGTGTTCAGCCAGGCCGTCTTCCATGTGGTGGCCAAAGAAGGCCCTTCCACTTGATCGACTGCGATATAGAACCCATAGCCTTCATAGGTCTCGCCCTGTGTCCCAGTGTAAGTCCGCCGGGGCACGCCGTCCAGTGCGATCTTCTCGCCGTCTCGTATCACGACGATGTCCAGCGGCTGTCCTTGCGCCAGATCCATCAGCAGGGACACGTCGTTGTATAGATAGACGCGCTCCCCGTTGATGGACCAGAACACATCTCCTTCTTGGAGCGTCTGTCCATAGGTCTCCTGGAACTCCGGAGCCGTCCCTGCCAAGGCGGGGACCAGGATCCCCTGTCCACTGTAAAGGACCAGCAGGATCAGGAAGCCGGCGAGCAGGTTCATGAAAGACCCGGCCGCGAAAATGATCAGCTGCTTCCAAAATCCCTGCCGGTTCAAAGCGCGTTCATCACCAGACTCCTCATCCTCGCCCTCCATGGCGCAGTATCCGCCGATGGGCAAGAGGCGGAGCGCATACAGCGTCTCTCCTTTCTCCCGGCTCCAGATACCGGGGCCCATACCGATAGAGAACTCGTTGACGCGGACACCGCAGAGCTTCGCCGCCAGGAAATGGCCCAGTTCGTGGACCGCGATCAATACTCCGAATACCAGGATGGCCGCCAGGACATATACCAGAATCATGCAAAAACTCCTATTATTCCAAGCTTCAAACGCGGCGCAGGACTGCCCGGCGGGCCGCCGCGTCCGCCGCCAGGATATCTTCCAGGGATGGCCGGCGTATCACTCCTACTTCTGCCCGGGCCTCCGCCACCAGACGGGAGATATCATGGAACGCGATGCGCTCCGCCAGGAAAAGGCCCACGGCCTCTTCGTTGGCCCCATTCAAGACCGCGCAGGCGGTCCCGCCCTCCTGAGCCGCTTCCTCCGCCAAACGCAGGCATGGGAACGCCTCCCGATCCGGCTGTGCGAAGGTCAGCGGCGGACAGGACAACAGATCCAGCGGCTCTGCCGGGCTCTCCGCACGGCCGGGCCAAGTGAGCGCATACTGGATGGGCAGGCGCATATCAGGCGTCCCCAGTTGAGCCAGCACAGCTCCATCTCGGAATTCGACGAGGGAATGGACGATGCTCTGGCGATGGATGACCACCGAGACCTGAGAGAGGGGCAGACGGTAGAGCCGCATGGCCTCGATGACCTCCAGGCCCTTGTTCATCAGCGTAGCGCAGTCTACGGTGATCTTTGGCCCCATGGTCCAGTTCGGGTGCCGCAGCGCGTCCGATTTTGTCATCTTGCCCACTTCTCCATAGGTCATGCCATAGAAGGGACCGCCGGAGCAAGTCAAGATCAGCCGCCGGATCTCCCGGCGGTCCTCACACCCCTGCAGGCACTGGAAGATGGCAGAGTGTTCCGAATCGACCGGTACGATCTGCGCCCCAGCACTCTCCGCTGCATCCATCACCAGTTCCCCTGCGCATACCAGCGTCTCTTTGTTGGCCAGGGCGATGCGTTTCTTCTCTTGGATAGCGGCCAGCGTGGGCCTCAGGCCCACCATCCCCACCACGGCAGTGACTACCGTGTCCGCCTCCTGGATCGTCGCCGCTTCTGATAGGGCCTCTGTCCCGCCGGCCACCCGCGTCTCCGTGTCCCGGAGGCGCACCGCCAGGTCTCTGGCTGCCGCCTCGTCCGTGAGGACGGCCAAGCGGGGCCGGAACTGCCGGGCCTGGGCTTCCAAACGCTCCACACTGGCATGGGCCGTCAGGGCTGCCACCTGCAGCCCCAGTCGTCCTGCCACATCCAGGGTCTGACGTCCGATGGAGCCAGTGGAACCTAAGATCGAGATCATCTTACTCATACGCCTATCCTATTCTCAAAAGCTGAAAATAACCCTAAACATCCGCATATCCTCAAACGGTCATCCGCAGGACGAGCTCCACCACCGGCGCCACGAACAGCACACTGTCGAATCGGTCCAGTACCCCGCCATGCTCCAGGAACAGATGCCCATAGTCCTTGATGCCGAACTCTCGCTTGATGAGAGAAAAGCTCAGGTCTCCGATCTGGGCCACGATCCCGCACAGAAGAGACAATACCGCCATCCATCCATAGCCGATCCCAGCGCCGAAGCAAGTATCCATGATCCATGCGAACAGCGATCCGCATACCACATTGCCCGCCAGACCACCGATAGAGCCCTCGATGGTCTTCTTCGGACTGACCTTTGGTGCCAGCTTATGCTTGCCGAGAGCCATGCCTGTGAAATAGGCGAAGGTGTCGCATGCAAAGCTCAGGATGAAGGGCAGCAGGAGATAAGCCCGGTGGATCCCGGCAGCTTCCATCCGTAAGAAAGCCGCGAAGGAATAGCCGATGAAGGAGCCTCCGAACAGTGCTGCCATGATCTGATTGAATCTCACTTTGCCAGCCTTGAAGATGGCATATCCAAAATTGAACACCAACTGGATGATGAATAAGAGCGCGATCTGATCAGGCCGTTCATAGTACCAGACTACAGTGAAGCAAGGAAAGACAGCGCTGATCCCCACCATCTCAGACCGGCGGACACCGCTGACACACCGCTGCAGCTCCATCCCTCCGATACCGGCCAGGACGCATAGCGCCACCATCATCACCAGCGGCGGTGCCCACAGCACGACATAGGCCAGGACTGGCACGCCGATGACCGCCACTAACACTCTCGACTGTAAGGAACTCACTTCTTCACCCCTCCAAACCGCCGGTCTCTCGTTCGATAGGCTGCGATGGCCTTGTCCAACTCTGCCTCATCAAAGTCCGGCCACAGGGTATCTGTGTAATAGAACTCCGAATAGGCACATTGCCACAGCAAGAAGTTGCTCAGCCGCTGCTCACCGCTGGGCCGGATGATGAGTTCTGGATCCGGGATCCCGGCGGAGTCCAGATAGCTGGAGAAGATGGCCTCATCCAGGTCCTCCGGCCGCTTCTCGCCTGCCGCGCAGTCGGCGGCGAAGCGGCGCGCCGCCCGTAGGATCTCGTCCCGTCCGCCGTAATTGAGGCAGACGTTTGCCTGGAAATCATCCCTGGAGAGGTGTTCCGATATCTCGTCGGTCTCTTTGGCCAGAGCCCGCAGTTCCGGCGAGATGGGCGTCATGTCCCCGAAGAAATGGAGCCGGATGTGGTCTCGCTCCATGGTGTCCACGGCTTCCAGCAGATATCGCTTGAGCATCCGCATGATGGCAGAGACCTCGCTCTCAGAGCGCTTCCAGTTCTCTGTGGAGAATGCGTATACCGTCAGGTAATGGATGCCCAGCTCCTTACAATAGGTAGCGATGCGGCGGAAAGTCTCCGCTCCCGCCTTATGGCCGGCAGTCCTGGGGAGGCCCCGCTTCGTGGCCCAACGGCCATTGCCGTCCATGATGATCGCAATATGGCGAGGCAGGCCCTCTGCCTGCCTCGCCTGCATGTCGTTCCCGTATCCGTTCGCCATCAGACCGCCATCAGTTCCTTCTCTTTTTTCGCCAGGAGCTCATCGAGCTTCTTGCAGCTCTCGTCTGTCAGCTTTTGCAGGTCCTTTTCCATCTGCTTGAGGTCATCCTCAGTGATCTCGGAGGCCTTCTCCATCTTCTTGAATTTCTCCATCGCGTCCCGGCGGATGTTCCGCACCGCGACCTTGCCGTTTTCAGCATATTTGCGGATCTGCTTGACCAGCTCTTTCCGGCGCTCTTCCGTCAGCTGAGGGAAGCTGAGGCGGAGACTGCGGCCATCGTTCTGAGGATTGATGCCCAGATCAGAGTTCTGGATGGCCTTCTCGATGGACTTGACAGCAGTAGTATCCCAAGGCTGGATCACCAAAGAGCGAGGATCCGGGGAGGAGATCGCCGCGATCTGCTGGATAGGCGTAGGACTTCCATAATAGTCCACCATGATCCGATCCAACACAGCGGCATTGGCCCGTCCAGCTCGCACCGCGGCAAAATCAGCAGCCACAGAATCGATGCTCTTGCGCATCTTATCCTCGAAAACCTTGTATTCTTCCTTCAGCATAACAGGGGTCCTTCCTTTCATCTCGTTATTATGGGGAAGCGCCTCAGGCGCACAGCGTCATTCCTGGACGATGGTGCCCACGTTCTCGCCGCACTGGGCCCGGATGATGTTCTTGGGATCCTTCAATGCAAAGAGCAGCACCGGGATGTGGTTGTCCATGGAGAGGGACGTAGCAGTGGAATCCATGACCATGAGATGCTGGGCCAACACATCGTCATAGCTGATCGTATCGTATTTCACGGCAGTGGGATCCTTCATCGGATCGGCGTTGTAGACCCCATCCACGTTCTTGGCCAGCAAGATCACGTCCGCGTCGATCTCGGCCGCCCGCAGCACGGCCGCAGTGTCAGTGGAAAAATAGGGATTGCCAGTACCGGCGCCGAAGATCACGACGCGGCCCTTCTCCAAATGCCGGATAGCACGGGAACGGATGTACGGCTCTGCGATAGCCCGCATCTCGATGGCCGTCTGGACACGGACCGGGATGCCCTTCTGCTCACACACATCAGCCACGGCCAAGCAGTTCATCACAGTGGCCAGCATCCCCATATGGTCTGCCCGGGTACGCTCCATCTTGCCGCCGCTGTTTTTCGCGCCCCGCCAAAAATTCCCGCCGCCGACGACTAGGCCCACCTGGACGCCCATCTCCAGACATTCTTTGATAACGTCGCAGACATTTCCGATGACTTCAAAATCCAATCCAGTGTGCTGTTCGCCGGCCAAAGCCTCTCCGCTGATCTTCAACAGCACGCGTTTGTATATCGGCTTCTCCATATCGGGTCCTCCATCTTGGAATGAATTTCATACGGGTCTATTTTACCGTACTTTTCCCGTTTTGCATAGAGGGTAGACGAGATTTTCCCGAAAATTTGAGCTATGCGGCCCTGCAGGCGGCCCCGGCATCTGCTCTGGCGAAAAGAAAGGACTATCGCTCATCTATGGAGCGATAGTCCTTCTTCTCCTCTATCCTGCACATCAGGCTGTCGGTCCGCCAGACATCTCGTGTCCTCTGCGGTCCTGCTCACTGACAGGCGCGGTCCAAAAGTGCGATCAGCTCTTCTTTCCCAGTCCCCTTCTCTGCGGAGAACGGAAGGAGGACGTCGCTCTCCTGCAGCTCCAGCGTCTCACGGATGAGCGCCAATGCCGGCTCTACTTGGCTCTTCTTCAGCTTATCCAGCTTGTTCGCCACCACGATCTCCGGACAGCCAGATCCGCGGAACCAAGCATGCATGGTCATATCGTCCGCTGTCGGCTTATGCCGGATATCCACGATGAGGACGCCCATAGTGATGAGGCCGCCCTCGTCCTGGAAGTAGCTCTCCATCAGCCGTCCCCATCGGTCCTTCTCCGCTTTGGAGACCTTCGCATAACCATAGCCGGGCAGATCCACCAGGTAGGCCTTCTGATCGACCAAGAAATAGTTGATCTGTGTGGTCTTCCCCGGAGAAGCTCCCACATAAGCCAGGTTTTTCCGGCCCAGCAGCCGATTGATCACGGAGGACTTCCCTACATTCGAGCGGCCCGCGAACGCGAATTGAGGCCGTCCGTCTCGGAGGAACTGACCGCGCGAAGCGGCGGAACAGGCGAATCCCGCTTTCGCAAAATTCAAAGGCATGGTCTCTCCCTCCTCACTGCCGCAGAGCTGCGTCCGATTTCTCACGGACCGGCGCATATGCTGCGACGGCTGGCGTCTCATCCCGGACGGGTACAGCCTCTGGCACCAGAGCGGCAGCGAACACTTGATCCACCGTCTCCACAGGGACGAACCGGAGCGCCGAGCGCACCGTCTGGTCGATCTCTTCCAGGTCTCGTACATTGTCTTTCGGGATGAGCACCGTGCCGATACCATTGCGCAGTGCAGCCATCGTCTTCTCCCGCAGACCGCCGATCGGCAGCACTCTTCCCCGTAAAGTGACTTCGCCTGTCATCGCAACGCCTGCGCGGATCTTGCGTCCTGTCAGTGCGGAGAGCATGGCGGTCGTCACTGCGATACCGGCAGATGGGCCATCCTTGGGGACCGCCCCCTCGGGGAAATGGACATGGATGTCCTTCACCTTGTAGAAATCCGCCTCGATACCAAGTCCCGCTGCCCGGCTCCGCAAACAGCTCAAAGCAGCTTGAGCAGATTCTTTCATCACATCTCCCAGGTTCCCGGTCAGCTCCAGCTTCCCAGATCCCTCCATCACGTTGACCTCTACCTCTAAGATCTCTCCGCCTGCCTCTGTCCATGCAAGCCCATTCACCACGCCGATCTCCTCCCGTTCGGTATGGAGCGTTGGCGGGAAGGGCTGGCAGTCCAAGAGCTTCGGCAGAATATCTTCTGTAACGGTCATCCGCTTTACGGCGTCTTGTATCTGGCGCATATCCGCCTTCCGGCAGATAGCGGCCAGCCGCCGTTCCAAAAGACGTACGCCAGACTCACGCGTATAGTCACGGATGACGGCACGGAGCACATCGTCACTGATGCGGATGCTCCCCTTCTTGAGCCCATGCTCTGCCAATTGCTTCGGCAACAGGTGACGGCGGGCGATCTGCAGTTTCTCTTCGTCTGTATAGCTGGAAAGGCGGATGACCTCCATCCGATCCAGCAGCGGACGGGGGATGGTATCCGTAGTATTGGCAGTGGTGATGAACAATACCTTGGAGAGGTCCACCGGGATCTCCAGGAAGTGGTCACGGAAAGAGCTGTTCTGCTCTCCGTCCAATACCTCCAGCAATGCCGCGGAGGGATCGCCCCGATAGTCGCTGCCCAGCTTGTCGATCTCGTCCAGGAGCAGCAGTGGGTTCATCGAACCGCTGCGGCTGATAGCCTCGATGATGCGGCCAGGCATCGCGCCTATGTAGGTCTTGCGGTGTCCGCGGATGTCAGCCTCGTCCCGCACACCGCCCAGAGAGAGGCGGGCCAGCTTCCGGTTCAAGGCGTTCGCCACAGAGATTGCGATGGAAGTCTTGCCTACGCCAGGCGGTCCCACCAGACAGAGGATATGCCCCTTTGCATCCGGGTTCACCTGCCGGACGGCGATAGTCTCCAAGATCCGTTCCTTCACCTTCTCAAGGCCGAAGTGATCGTGCTCTAAGATCCGGCGGGCCGCTGCCACGCTCACCCGTTCTTTCGTGGTGATGTTCCAAGGCATCTCTAAGCACACGTCCAGATAATTGCGGATGACAGCTCCCTCTGCGCTGCCGAAGGGCTGTTTGGCCAGCTTGTTCACTTCCTTGAGGAGGTGCTTCTCCGTCTCCTCATCTAGTTTCAGCTCCAGGATGCGCTGGCGGTAGCCATCGATCTCATCGTCGCCCTCTTCATCCTCGCCCAGCTCGTTTTGCAGCACTCGGATCTGGGTGCGCAGGATCTGCTCCCGCTGGGTGCGGGCCAGCTGCTCTCGGATCTTCCCCTCCAGCTCATGTTCGAACCCCAGGACGTTGTTCTCCCGTGCCAGGAACCCATTGAGTTTTCGCAAGCGTACGAAGGGAGATACTTCCTCCAGGATCTCCTGCTTATCCGTATAACGCAGGTTCGCGTTCTGCGCGATGAAATCAGCCAGGAAGCCGGGATCACGGCTGTCCATCACAGTGGTGAGTATCTCCTCCGGGACACCTCCCACCTGCCCGGCGTAATCGGTAAACAGGCTATAGGTCTGGCGCAGGAGCGCCTCCGTCCGGGGACTGCGGCGGAAGGCCTCGCTTTCCGGCTCCTCCGGCAGTGCCTCTACATTGCCCTGGAGGAAGGGCTCCGTCTGCCACAGCCGGCGCAGGCGGGCACGCTGCCGGCCCTCTACCATCACGCGGACAGAGGTGTTCGACAGGCGCAGGATCTGGCTGATGTGGGACACGGTGCCGATCTCATAGAGGTCTCCCTCTCCCGGTACGTTGACGCCGATCTCCCGTTGGGTCACCAGAAAAATGTCCTGATCCCCCTCCATGGCGCGCTCCAGCGCCGCGATGGAGATGCGCCGTTCTACGTCGAAGGTCAGGGTCATATGGGGGAACACCGTCAGGCCCCGCAGGGCCAGGATCGGGATGTTCCAAGTCGTCAGTTCCATGAGGATGTTCCTTTCTTGGGGAAACAGGAAAGGGGGCGCTGCCGCACAGCGTCCCCTCTCCGCACTTATCAAGACGCGGACGCGGGGGTGGTCGATCCGGAGACGTTCTTCTCTCCCTTGCCCGTCTTCAGTTTCACAGCATAGCTGATCTTGTCAGGGTCGCGCGTGATGACGGGCTCCTCTGTCCCATCCACACATTCGGGGGTGATGACCACCTTCACGACTGTGGGGTCGGAGGGAATGTCATACATGATCTCCGTCAGCATCCCCTCCATGACGGCCCGCAGACCGCGGGCGCCGATATTCCGCTCGATGGCCTTGTCTGCGATGGCCTCCAGCGCTTCCGGCGTGAATTCCAGATCCACGTCGTCATACTCCAGCAGCTTCTTATACTGCTTCACCAAGGCGTTCTTGGGCTCCGTCAGGATGCGCACCAAGTCCTCCCGCTTGAGAGCGTTCAAAGATGCGATCACCGGCAGACGGCCCACCAGCTCGGGGATGATGCCGAACTTCAGGATGTCATGCGGCTGGACCTCACGGAAGAGCTTGCTCACATCCTTGTCCTTCTTCCCCTGGATATTGGCACCGAACCCGATGCTCTTTTGATCGAGCCGCTGTTCGATGATTTTCTCCAGGCCATCGAACGCGCCGCCGCAGATGAACAGGATGTTCTTGGTGTTCATCTGGATGAACTCCTGGTGTGGATGCTTGCGTCCCCCCTGGGGCGGTACGTTGGCGATCGTCCCCTCCACGATCTTCAGCAGGGCCTGCTGTACGCCTTCGCCGGATACGTCTCGGGTGATGGAGGTGTTCTCGCTCTTGCGGGCGATCTTGTCGATCTCATCTACATAGATGATGCCATGCTCGGCCCGCTCCACATCGAAGTCTGCCGCCTGGAGCAGCCGCAGCAGGATGTTCTCCACATCGTCGCCCACGTAGCCAGCTTCCGTGAGGGTCGTGGCGTCCGCGATGGCAAATGGCACCTTCAGGATGCGCGCCAAGGTCTGGGCGAAAAGCGTCTTTCCAGAGCCGGTGGGGCCCAGCATCAAGATGTTGCTCTTTTGGAGCTCCACGTCCTCATCGCCGCCGAAGAAGATGCGTTTGTAGTGATTATAGACTGCCACGGACAAGGCGACTTTCGCCTCTTCTTGGCCGATGACGTACTGGTCGAGCACATCTCTGATCTCCCGGGGCGTGGGGAGCTGGTCGGGGATATCCTCCAGCCCGCCGCTGGTGGGATCCTCGAACCCGTCGTTCAAGATGCTCATGCACAGCTGGACACACTCGTCGCAGATGCGCACACCGGGGCCCTGGATCATCCGGTGCACCTGATTTTCATGCTTTCCGCAGAAAGAGCACCGAAGTGTCTTTTTGCCGTCGTCGTTCATGGTATTACCTCAGTTCCTGGTCTTACTTCTTGATGATGATCTTATCGATTAGCCCGAACTCCTTGGCCTCTTCGGCACTCATGAAGTTATCGCGTTCACAGGCGGCGGTGACTTCCTCGATGGACTTGCCGGTGTTGTCCGCCAGGATGGTGTTCATCCGCCGTTTGATGGTCTCCAACCGCTTGAGGTGGATCGCCATGTCGGTGATCTGCCCCTGGGTACCGGCAGAGGGCTGATGGATCATGATCTCCGCATTGGGCAAGGCGAACCGCTTGCCTTTCGCGCCGGAGGAGAGCAGGAACGCGCCCATGCTGGCAGCCATACCGATGCAGATAGTTGACACGTCGCATTTGACATACTGCATGGTATCATAGATGGCCATGCCGTCGGTAACGGATCCACCGGGGCTGTTGATATAGAATTGGATGTCCTTGTCCGGATCCTGTGCTTCCAGATACAGGAGCTGAGCCACTACCAGACTGGCAGTCGTCGCGTTCACCTCTTCTCCCAGGAACACGATCCGGTCGTTCAGCAGGCGGGAGAAGATGTCGTAAGACCGTTCTCCCCGGTTGGTCTGCTCCACTACATACGGTACTAAGCTCATTGATAAAAACCTCCTTGGGTGCACTGCATCGCAGCGCATGACATATCCGTCCTCCCAGACTCGGTATGCTTCCTCCGCCCCAACACACAGGGCAAGTATGGCAAAAAGCGCCAGCCCCTGGAATGGGCCACCGGCGCCAATGCCAATGCATGCGCCTATCGTACACCAGGCGCCCTGCAGGAATCTGTCAGATCATGTAAGAACGGCATCCCGCCGGCCGGGAGACGTCAGAGTACCAGACGAAGTATACCCGCTATCACTGGTCTTCAACGCTCTCCTCATCCTCTTTTTTCGCAGCAGCCTTCTTCGTGGTCTTCTTGGCAGGCTTCTTCTCCGCCTCGTCGCCCTCTGCCTTCTTGGTGGTCTTCTTGGCGGGCTTCTTAGCGCTCTTCTCTTCGCCATCTGCCTCGTCCTGCTTCTCGGGCTTGGTAGCGGTGGCGCTGTCTACCACGACGGCGATGGCCTTCTGGCTGATGATCTGGTCTTTCACCTGCTCTGCCTGCAGGTACTTCTTGACCATCTCCAGATCCATCCCGTACTGATCGGCCATCTTCTGGTACTCAGCCTCCACCTCTTCATCAGTGGCATCCAGCTTTTCCGCCTCGATGATGGCACGCATCGCCAGGTCCATACGTACCTGACGTTCGGCGGGCTCTTTGGCGTCGTCCAGGAGCTTCTTCTCATCCATGCCCGTCATCTTCAGATACTGATCATAGGGGATACCACTCTGGGCGATCTGCATCTTGAAGTTGTCCAAGAACTGGCGGGCCTGGCCCTCGATCATAGCCTCGGGGACGTCCGCGGTGATACCGGCAGCGACCTGTTCCATCAGCGTGTCCGCGAAAGCCTGGTCGGCGGCCTTCTGGCGCTCCTCACCGATCTTCTTCTTCAGATCGGTCTTCAGATCCTTGAGCGTGTCGAACTCAGAGACATCCTTGGCGAACTCATCGTCCAGCGCGGGGACTTCCTTCTCCTTGACTTCATGGACCTTTACCTTGAACACTGCGGCCTTACCAGCCAGATCTGCATGATAGTCCTCCGGGAAGGTGATGTCGATGTCCTTCTCCTCGCCGGCCTTCATGCCGACCACCTGCTCCTCGAACCCGGGGACGAAGCTGTGGGAGCCCAGCTCCAGGCTGTGGTTCTCCCCCTTGCCGCCCTCGAACGGCTTGCCGTCCAGGAATCCCTCGAAGTCGATGACGGCCACGTCGCCCTCTTTGGCCTCACGCTCCACAGAGACCAGACGGGTATTCCGGTCCGTGAGCTGCTTGAGGCGCTCATCCACATCGGCGGCAGTGACTTTCACCTCATCCTTCGGTGCAGAGAGGCCCTTATACTGGCCCAGCGTGACCTCCGGATACACCGGTGCCACGGCCTTGAAAGTGAAGCCGTCCTTCGTGCACTCGCCCACCATCTCCACAGTGGGATAGCCAACGACCTGGAGCTCCTGCTCTTTCACAGCGGCTTCATAAGCATCGGGGAACGCGATATTGATGGCTTCCTCGAAAAACACCTCTGCGCCGTACATGCCCTCGATGATCTTGCGGGGGGCCTTGCCAGGACGGAACCCCGGCACATTGATCTTCTTGCGCATCTTCTGATAAGCCTTTTCGATGGCAGCCTGAAACTCCGCCGCACCCACCTCGATGGTCAGCGCGACCTGGCTCTTTTCCATTTTTTCGCAGCTTTTGACACTCATTTTGTTTACTCCTCCGTTCATCACCTGCTGGATGCCGGTGCGAATTGATATTTTACCAGAAAATCTTTGGAATTGCCAGCTTTTTTTGCATCAATCGCAAATTTTTTTCGGAATGAATCCAAGATGATCCGCCGAGATCAGTGAAAATGTCGTCCCGCCCTGTTCTCCCACGAACCGGCGGCGGATCGCCGGACCATGGAGATGACCATAGCAACACAGTTCCACCGGATACCGGGCCAGGACTTCCAATATCTCCCGGCACTCATATCCCTGGTACAGCGGCGGGTAATGGAGGAAGCACCAGATGGGCCGTCCCTCCGCCGCTCTCAAAGATGTCTCCAGCCTCCCCACCTCCCGGTTGAGGACCTTGGCATCATGGGGCTTCTGATCTTCCTCAAAGAACCAGCCACGCGTCCCGCAGATGGCGTGGCTGCCATAGACATGGCAGCTGTTGTGCAGGAAAGAGAACGTCGTGAAGCCCTTCTCCGCGAAAAATGCATTCATCTTGGATACCGTGGACCACCAGTAGTCGTGGTTCCCCTTCAGCAGGAGCTTCCTGCAGGGGAAGCGGTCTAGGAAGCGGAAGTCGGCTTCCGCCTCCGCCATATCGATGCCCCAGGAGGTATCGCCCGCCAGCACCAGGACGTCCTCCGCTGTGAGCCGGCTCAAAGACGCTTCGATCCGGCTGACATAGTCCTTCCAGGCGGGGCCGAACACCTCCATGGATTTATCTGCTGTCAGGGAGAGGTGCAGGTCCCCGATCGCATAGAGGGCCATATGACCACTCCCCTTTCTGATCGATATCAGTCCGTTTTCCCGCCAGCGGCAGGCGTACGCCCAGGACGATCAGCTCGGCCGAGAGGATGGGGCCATACTGGATCTCACGTGTCTCACGGGCTGTACCTCCATCTTTCCGCCGCGCTCGTCTGCTACTTCACTTCAAAAACTCCAACACCACGCGGTCCATACCGAGCTTCTCACAGGTCAGGTCGAACCGGCGGGCCTTGCCCTTCAGGGCCGCCAGCCGCCGGGGGATGGCCACGCCGGTGGTCTCGTGCAGCTGGTCCAACAGCTCCACACCATCGCCCGCGGGATCCTCGCCGATGGCCCGCAGTACATGATCGCAGAACTTGAAGGGGGAAGCAGTGGAGACGAACACCGTGGGCGTCCGGTCCCCTGTCGTCCGCCGGTACTGCTCCATGACGTTCGCCGCTACGGCCGTGTGCGTGTCGATCAAATATCCGTAGTCACGGTAATACCGGGCGATGGTGGCAGAGGTGTCCGCTTCGCCGCAGAAACCGCCCCAATACTGCTTTGTCAGCGCGGCCTTGATGGCGTCCGAGACCTCGTAGCGGCCCTCACGGGCCAGCGCCTCCATGTAGCCGCTGACTGCCTCATCATCCTCTCCGGAGAGGTCGAAGAGCAGACGCTCCAGGTTGGAAGATACCAAGATGTCCATCGAAGGGCTCATCGTGGTGTGGAAGGGGCGTTTGCGGTCATAGACGCCGGTACGCAGGAAATCCGTCAGCACGTCGTTGCGATTCGATGCGCAGATCAGCATATGCACGGGCAGGCCCATGCGTTTTGCATAATAGGCGGCCAGGATGTCACCAAAGTTGCCGGTCGGCACGCAGAAGTTCACTTTCTCGCCCATGACCACCTTGCCGTCCCGCACCAGGTCGCAGTAGGCGGAGATGTAATAGACCACCTGAGGGAGGATACGGCCCCAGTTGATGGAGTTGGCGGAGGAGAGGACATATCCCCGCTCTGCCAGGACCGTACGGATCCCTTCGTCGGAGAAGATCCGCTTCACTCCAGCCTGGGCATCGTCGAAGTTGCCCACCACGGCGCACACGCCCACGTTCACGCCCTCCTGCGTGACCATCTGGGCCTCCTGGACAGCAGAGACGCCGTCCTTTGGATAGAAAACCATGATCTTCGTCTGAGGCACGTCTGCGAACCCTTCCATGGCAGCTTTCCCGGTGTCGCCGGAGGTCGCCACCAAGATGCACACGGTCTTCTCCTCCCCGGTCTTGCGCAAAGCAGCAGAAAGGAGCTGCGGCAGCATCTGGAGCGCCATATCTTTGAACGCGGAAGTCGGGCCGTGCCACAGTTCCAGGCAATGGGTGGCCTCGTCCAACGTATGGATAGGTGCTACGGCGGGCGTATCGAACTTCTCAGGTCCATAGGCATTCTCTGCAAAGGCAGACAGCTCTTCTTCCGTATAGTCCGTCAAATATAGGCTCATGACTCGGGCCGCACGGACCTGATAGCGCTCGTTCACCAAGCTCTCCAGGAAAGCCCGGTCAATCTTGGGGATCTCGCAGGGCGTCAGGAGGCCTCCGTCACGGCTCAGGCCCATTTTCACGGCCTCGGCAGACGTATAGCGCAAAGAGCGGTCCCGAGTGCTGAAATACTTCATCGTCTGTTCCTCGCTTTCCAGGCAGTTAGATTTGTACGATCGTTATGTGAACGCATCCTCCAGATAGACCACTTTGGGTGCGCCGTTTTCCAGATGATAGACTTCCGCTACGTCAAAGCGAGCGGGCGCATCGATGTCATGGACCGACAGCCAACAGGCAGCCGCCCGCCGCAGCCGCTCTCGCTTGTGCCGGTCCACCGCCTCCCGGGGCAGTCCGTACGCGGTGCCGGTGCGGAGCTTCACCTCCACGAAGCAGACGGTGCCTCTCCGGTCTCTTGCTACCAGGTCCAGTTCCCCAAAGCGGCAGCGCCACTGGCTGGCCAGAAGCGTATATCCCTTCTTCCGCAGGTATCGGGCCACCTCTGCCTCTCCACGGTCTCCTCGGGCCTTCGCGGTGCTCATCTCCTCCGTGCCTCCCACTTTTTCAAAAAGGTCCGCCGATGCTCCGGGCATGGGCCGTATGCATCCAGCATCTCATAGTGGAGTTTCGTGCCATAGCCCTTGTGCTTGGCAAAACAGTATTGTGGGTATCGGCTGTCCAGCTCCATAGAGACGTACCGGTCCCGGCTGACCTTGGCCAGGATAGACGCCGCCGCGATGGAGGCGCTCTTCCCGTCCCCGCCTACGACACACAGGTGGGGCGCAGTGATGGCGAAGCGGCTGCCGTGATCGCGATCGCCATCGATGAGACACAGGTCCGGCGTCTGCGCAAGGCCGTCTATGGCCCGCTGCATGGCAAGCATCCTGGCATTCAAAATGTCCATCTCATCGATCTCCGCTGCGGAGACGGATGCCACGCAGTAAGCAGCCGCCTGGGCGGTGATACGCTCGTAGAGGTCCTCCCGCTTCTTTTCTGTCAGCTTCTTGGAGTCGTTGAGACCGGGGAAATCGATCTCCCGCGGCAAAATGACCGCCGCCGCATAGACTGGTCCCGCCAGAGGCCCAGCGCCAGCTTCGTCCACGCCGCAGATCGTCTGGATCCCGCTGTCCCATCGCTCCCGCTCAGCTGTCCAAAGGTCCATCGTTCTCCTCCCTGTCTGCCTCTCATCTAGAGCCGTACCGGTGCACATCCAACTGATAGCGCTCCAGCGGGTCATCTCCTTTGACAGTCCGCAGCCAACTCGTCACGCATCTTTCGGCAGCTCAAGCGTAAAGCGTCCAAGCTTGCCGGCCCGGAACTCATCCAACAAGATCTTCGCCATCCGATCCGTGTCCACTTCACCGCCGGAGATTAAGAACCCCCTCTTCTTCCCAGCGGCGCAGAGCAGCCGGTATCCCCAGGCTACATCGTTCTCCTCTGTCTCCCGCTCTGGGATGCCGGAAAGCTTGTAGGCGGCGGAGAGCGCCTCGGGGTACTGTGTCCCCAGATAAGCCATCAGATGGCACCCAAGCGTCTCCACGTCCAGGATGTCGTCTTTCACCGCGCCGGTATAGGCCAGGTTCAGTCCCACGCTCTGATCCTCGAACTTGGGCCAGAGGATGCCAGGGGTGTCCAGCAGCTCCAGGTTCTTGTCGATCGGGACCCACTGCTTGGCACGGGTGACTCCAGGCCGGTCCTCTGTCTTTGCGCTCTTTCGGCCGGCCACCTTGTTGATGAACGTGGACTTGCCCACGTTCGGCACGCCCAAGATCATCACACGCAGGATCCGGTTCTGCCCTTTCTCTGCATAAGCGCGGAGCTTTTCAGAAAGCAGCTCACGGATGGCTGCGGCGAACTGCTTCGTCCCGGCGCCGCTCTTCGCGTCAGACTCCAGCACCGCGAAGCCATGGGACCGGAACCAGGCGGCCCACTGTTTCGTGGCCTCTGGATCCGCTTGGTCCGTGCGATTGAGCACCACCAGCCGGGGCTTTCCGGCCGTCAGCTCATCGACGTCCGGGTTCCGGCTGGAGATGGGGATGCGCGCGTCTACGATCTCGCAGACCGCGTCCATGTTGCGTATCTGCTCTGCGATCATGCGGCGGGTCTTGGTCATATGACCGGGGTACCATTGGATATTCATATCGCCTCACTCAATCGATCGTCCCGATGCGACCCAGGTCCCGCTCCCCCGTGATCTCATCCGGTCCCGGGAACGCCAGGAACACCGCTTTCCCGATCACATAGCGGGTATCCACGGTCCCCAGCCGGGAATCCCGGCTGTCACTGGAATGGTTGCGGTTGTCGCCCATGACGAAGATGCTGCCTTCCGGCACGGTGAGAGGGAACTCCGTCCCCTCTTCCAAAAACGTCAGTTCATTGATATAGTCTTCTTCCAATACCTCTCCGTCCACTGTGACGGTGCCAGTCTGGAAATCGATGTCTACTGTTTGTCCGCCTGTAGCGATCACACGTTTCACGATAGGTTCTTCCATGAAAGAATCTTTCCGCAATACGACGATATCGCCATATCGGTAGTCATCGTAAAACAGTGAATTGAGCACCAGCAGCCGATCTCCGTCCTGGAGCGTCGGCACCATAGAGTGCCCATCCACTCCGATGAGGCGGATGACGAACGTGAACACCAGCACCACTGCCAAAACCGAACACACCAGGGCCTGGATCCACTCGTACAGGTCTCGGCCGCTCTGCTTTTCCTGCTTGCTATCCTGCTGTCCTTTTTCCTGCATATCCACACCCAAGCTCCTCAGTTTTCCAAAATACCGATGCGGTCCAGGTCTCGCTCCTTCGTCTCGGCGTCTTTTCCGGGGATGACCAGGAAGGCCGCCCTCCCGATGACATAGCGCATGTCCACTGTCCCCAGCGCCGGAGACCTGCTGTCACTGGAGTGGTTACGGTTGTCCCCCAATACGAAGAGATGTCCCTCCGGTACTGTCACCGGGAACCTCAAGCCCTCATCCACAAGCGTTGGACCCAGGACATAGGGCTCTTCCAGCACTGTACCATCCACATAGACCTCACCGCGCTCGAAATCGATGTCCACTGTCTGACCTCCCGTGGCGATCACACGCTTCACGATGGCATCTTCATCGAAGCTCTCTTTCCGCAATACGACGATATCTCCATCCTCCGGTGGTCCCGTGAGCAAGGTGCCGGCCACCAGCAGCACGTCTCCGTCTTGGAGCGTGTCCCGCATGGATGTCCCATCCACCCGGACGAGACGGACCGCAAAGGCAGATATCAGGATGGAGGCCAGCACTACATAGACCAAGGATCTTACCCACTCCAGGGGGCCCGTGCCTTCCGTCCCCTTTCTGTCCGACATGCCGTCGCCCCCTCGTCGTCAAGCGCCTCTTGGCGTGTTCCGAAACACAAGTATAGCAAACAACTCGCCGATCCACAAGGGATAGCGTCAAATTTCCCGTCCTGGATGACAAAAAAAGAGAGGCCTCCGCCTCTCTTTTTTCGTCTCTCTGCTTAGAGCTTCTCTTTGATCTTGGCGCTCTTGCCCACGCGGCCGCGCAGGTAATAGAGCTTCGCGCGGCGGACCTTACCGCTGCGGACCACCTCGATCGTATCGATAGAGGGAGAGTGGACAGGGAACACCTTCTCGACGCCCACGCCGTAAGAGATGCGGCGGACCGTGATCGTCTCCTCGATGCCGCCGTGCTTCTTGGCGATGACAGTGCCCTCAAAGACCTGGATACGCTCACGAGAGCCTTCCTTGACCTTTACATGGACACGGACCGTGTCGCCTACGTGGACGGCGGGCACTTCGCGCTGCAGAGTCTCTTTGTTCAGTTCCTTGATGAGATCCATTTGGGTCTTCCTCCTGTTTTATAGGCGTTCTTGCCGCTTTTCCCGGCACATCTGCGCGATGGAAGCGCGTGCACGGCAGAGGACCGCCCTTTTATATAGCCAAGATAGTTTATCATAGCCCCATCTGGAATGCAAGCATTATTTTACAAATATCTCGCTCTCTCTGACCGCGATGCCAAGGGCCCCGGCGGCGGCAGGCAGCAGCCATAAGCTGCCCCCTGTGCGCCACATGATCCATATCGCCACTGTTGCCAGTGACATCGCCGCACATGCCCCGATCCACCGTGCCGCCCACGCGCCCGCAGCCGGTCCTGCTGCCCAGCTCACCATCAGTTCCAATGCTCTGCCCCCATCCAATGGACGAATCGGCAGCAGATTGAACATGCCCAGCACGATGTGCGCGCCCGCTGGTACGCTTTGACCCAACAGGGCCAGGAGCAGGCCGCAGCAGAGGTTCACCACCGGGCCCGCCAGGACGGCCGCCAGCTCACCTGCATAGGAAAGGCGGGTGCAGGAAGCGTTCAGCTCTGCGCCGAAGACACTGATCCGCAGGCCTGTCACCTCTGCGCCGCGCATCCACAGGACCAGCAGGTGTCCAAGCTCATGGAGCGCAGCCGCGGAGAGCACCACGGCCAACAGGTCCCACCCGTTGGCCAGGCCGAACCAGAGGGCCAACAGGCAAAACCCTCCGGATATGCTCACACTGGCCTTACGCTGTTTCGACATAGTAGATAGGATTCAGATAGACTCCGTCCCGGTGGAGCTCGAAATGCAGATGTGGGCCGGTCGCCATACCGGTCTCCCCCACTTCTGCGATCTTCTCTCCCTCCTTTACGGAAGTGCCCGAGGAGGTCGTGATCCTGCTGCAATGGGCATATAGCGTATCATAGCCGCCCGGATGTGAGACGATGCAGTATTTCCCATAGCTGCTACTCTCTCCCACTGCCTTCACTGTCCCATCTGCGAAACACCCAACGCTCGTACCGGTGTCTGCGGCGATGTCCAGTCCGTAGTGGAAACGCTCTTCTCCCTCCACAGGATGCTGACGGTAGCCGAAGTTAGAACTCAGCGTGCCAAATACAGGCGTGCAATAATCGAACCCCAGGATCGCCTGCTCCAGGCTGACGTTCTCCGGCAGGTTCTGATCTGAATAGAGGACATAAGCGAGCGAAGACGCCTCTGTCTGTACGAGCCCTTCCTTCGCTTCCGTCCCCTCCTGCGTCGCAGCTTCCTGGCTCTCCACAGCGGCAGTCCCCATATCTGCGGCGGCAGCCGTTGGCTCAGCTGGCAGCCAATCCGTGCTGGTGCCGGTCCCCAGACGGAAGTCCCGCAGAGATCCGATGGCTGCCGTCTCCCCGAAAAGCGCCTCCCCTCCAGTGAGCGCCACTACTTCTACGGCTGATGGGTCCTGCGGATGGAACACCGCTTGGAAGACGTCCTCCAGGGCCCCATCCACATCGTTCTCTCCGCTCACCGCCTCTCCAACAGCGGAGAATACTGCACGGACATCCATGTTCTGTTCCAGGAGACCTGTGAGCTTCTGGTCCAGCTGGACCATCTTCGCCGGCAGCAACAGCTTGACCGCCACCAGGAATATGAATATCCCCCCGCAGGCCAGCAATTGGATCGTCCGGCGCTTTTCCACAGGAGTGAGCGGCGCGTCCTTCTTCCCACCGCTCTGCCGGGTGCCGCCCCCCACCCGGCGTCTCGCCGGCGTTCTCCGTTGTGCCGCGATGGTGCCGCTCTTATGTCCTATCTGCCGCGAGGTCATGGCTGTCCCCTCCCTCTCTGATCTCCCTGGAAGCCTATGCACAGATTTTGGCAGATATGAATGCCTCAGCTCTTGACATCATGTTGGAAATTTCGTATAATACTCAACGTCGCATCGAGGCAGCCTGGTCTTCAGGCAGGCAGCGGCATCCGGGTGTAGCGCAGTTGGTAGCGCGCTTGGTTCGGGACCAAGAGGCCGTGGGTTCAAATCCCGCCACTCGGACCACGTCGGAGCAAGCGTTTGTATCGCTTGCTCCGACTTTTTTCAAAAGTCAGAGCAAGCTCTCTCCGCTGCTCCTCCTTTCCGAATCAGACGCGCTGCGCTGGGGCTTTGATCACGGTCTTCCGTTTCGCGGTCTTTTTGTCTTATCACAAAGAAATATGGCTTTTGACTGCCCCTTCCATGTGGAGTATCCTACAAAGGACACTCCACATTTTTTATTGTCTGCGCACCTCGCTTACGAAAGGAGACCCTTTGTCTGGTCTGTGCGGGTCGTTTAGCGGCCCCGACGTTTCTCCCGCTTTTTCTGCTGGCGTAATTCATATTGCCGTTCTTTTTCTGCTTCCCGCTGTTCTCGGCTTATGGTTTTACGCTCCAATTTGTTTTGTTCATGCTGCAATTTCAATGCCTGTTGTGCCTTCATACCAATCCCAGGCTCCTGCAGCTTGCTGTGGATCTCCCGCTGCATCCGTTTGGGATTGATCTTCCGCTCCTCAACTCGTTCGGTTTTGATGGGGAGACTGAATTTCAGCTTGCTCCAATTTTTGAGCAGGAAATCCCATACTTCATAGTCCTTTGGCTCTGCTCCAAAAGTAATTTTACAGACCTCATATCGATTGCCGTCAACACGCTCGTAGACCCCGACCCAAAATGGATTTTCAAAGAATACCGTTACGGTACTTCGTGCCATTACAAGGCGTTTCCCTCTTCGGAAAACTGGGCCGAAAAAGAATCCAACCATGCTAACAGCGCTTGATACAAAAGGCGCTGCTGATTAAAGATCGTCCGGCCCACCAAGGGAATGTCTGCGTATTGCTGTGCATACCCCTCGTTTTTTTCCGCAGATGCAAGAATACTTTTCCGCAGCTTGCTGACAAGAGCTTGGGCATGGAGCCGATCCCTTTTGTTGAGGTTCGTAATCACCACATTGAAGTCAAAGGTAAGCGGCACATTCTGCTCAGCGATAGTGTCCATCAGCGTTTCAAAGTAGGCTCTCCCGGCATCGGTGACCGAGTAAATTGCCTTTTC
>CALXDL010000005.1 GCA_944387055.1 uncultured Oscillospiraceae bacterium | reverse complement strand
TTCTTGGCGGAGGTAAGACGAAGATGGAGCGCAAGCCCTCCTCAGTTCAAAAAGTCTTTGAGCTTTTTGCTGCGGCTGGGGTGGCGCAGCTTCCTGAGGGCTTTGGCCTCGATCTGGCGGATGCGCTCACGGGTGACGTTGAATTCTTTGCCCACTTCCTCCAGCGTACGGGTGCGGCCATCCTCGATGCCGAAGCGCAGCTTGAGCACCTTTTCTTCCCGGGGCGTAAGGGTGGAGAGCACGTCCATGAGCTGTTCCTTGAGCAAGGTGAAAGAAGCCGCCTCACTGGGTTCGCTGGCACCTTCGTCCGGGATGAAATCTCCAAGATGGGAGTCCTTTTCCTCACCGATGGGCGTTTCCAAGGAGACCGGCTCCTGGGCGATCTTCAAGATCTCCCGGACTTTCTCTACAGACATCCCCATTTCGGCACTGATCTCGTTGGGAGAGGGATCGTGGCCCAATTCCTGGAGCAGCTGGCGGCTGACTCGGATGACGTTGTTGATGGTCTCCACCATATGGACGGGGATCCGGATAGTACGGGCCTGATCTGCGATGGCACGGGTGATGGCCTGTCGGATCCACCACGTGGCGTATGTGGAGAATTTATAGCCCTTGGTATAGTCGAACTTCTCCACGGCCTTGATGAGGCCCAGGTTGCCCTCTTGGATCAGATCCAAGAACAGCATCCCACGCCCCACATAGCGCTTCGCGATGGATACCACCAGGCGGAGATTGGCCTCTGCCAGCTTCTGCTTGGCAGACTCGCCTTTGCGGTAGTCCCGCTCCCAGCTGGCGATGTCCTCTTCAGAGGCGAGGACCTCCTCGCCGGACTCCCGCTGGCGGCGGACCTCCCGGAGCTTCTCGTCCGCCTCGGCGCCCAGCGACATCGCTTGGGCCAGTACGATCTCTTCGTCCGGAGAGAGCAGAGGGACTTTGCCGATCTCCTTGAGATACATGCGCACGGGGTCGTCGATGGAGAAACTGTTGACCAGAGTGTTGGGGTCCACCAGCTCCTCTTCCTCCACATCGGCGATCTCCTCGGCGGCAGGTTCATCGTCGGGCAACTCGGGGAGGAGCAGATCCTCGTCCGCGCTGATGTCGATGTTCAAGGCCTCTAGGGAGTCATAGAGCTGATCCATCTGATCGCTTTCCAGGTTCAGATCGTCCACGGCTTCCATCAGCTCGGCAGACTCCAACTTGCCCCGCTTTTTTCCCTTGGCCAACAGCTCCCGCAGCTTCTCGTTGTTCATGAGCCAGCTGGCGGCTGGAAGGGCGGATACCTGTTTGTCGTCCAGCCGGAGGATGCCGGCTTTCCGGGCTTCTTCATCCGTCAGCAGGCGCAGAGGCTCTTCCACCGCCTCGTTCCGCTTCTTTGCAGCTTTCTTGGCGGGCTTGGCGGCTGGCTTTTCGTCCTCCCCGCAGATGGCTTCGGCCTTCTCTGCCGCATCTGCAGCGGCCAAGATGGCATCTGCCTGCTCTTTCAACTCCTTGGGAGTCCACTCTCTGTCATTCGCCATGTTGCTTTCCTCCAGTACCCTTTTTGTCTTTGTATTTTTCTGTGGCCGCCAACAATGGGTCCACCGGACCTCCAGAGCGTTTCGCGGCCTCCGTCTGTACGATGCGTATGTAATCTGCCAGCGCCTGTTTGGCGTTCCGCGGCGATTCCGGCTGTTGGCAGATCCTGGAGATATGGTTCATCTCCTCTGCCGTGAGATGTCCCGCCAGGGCGGTCACCGACACGGGACGCCCCTCTGCTTTGGCCTTCCAGAGCAGCGAGAACGTCCGTCCCAGCAGCGGAGAGGAGAATTGCGCCTCCTGCAGCGGTGCTTCTGATGGGAACAGGCCCTCATCCATGAGGAGGAGGCGCAGCACACCTTCTTCCGCGCGAGCGGAGCGGATGTTCTCATAGCGCAGGGACCGCTCTTTCGGCTGGAGCTGCGCGGCGGGGTTCAGATCTTTGCGCAGCTCTGCCCGCCGTATCCGGGCGGCACGGCGCTGGTAGGTCCGCTGGACCTCCAGCTTCATCGCCTCCGGTGAGATCTTTGCCATCTCGGCAGCCCGGGTGGCATAGATCTCCCGTTCCACCGGATTGGACAAACTTGCCAGAAGCTCGCTGACCTCCTCGCTGTACGACACACGAGAGCGGTCGTCGGTGAGATCGTACTTCCCGGCGATCTGTTCCATCCGGAACTCCACGCCATTCTCGCTGCCGGATAAGAGCCGCTCGAAGGCCGGCGCGCCATGATTCTTGATGAAGTCGTCCGGATCCTGCTTGACCAGGTGTCCATCCTCCATCCGGCGGGGCAGCTGGAGGACACGGACGGAAAGATCTGAATCATTGAGGAGCTGCAGCGCCCGCTCCGTGGCGATTTTGCCGGCGTCGTCGTTGTCGTAGCATAGGACCAGTTCTTTGGTGAACCGGGAGAGGAGCCGGATCTGTTCCACGGTCAAGGCCGTGCCCATAGAGGCGACCGCATTGTCGAATCCCGCCTGATGGAGGGTCACGATATCCAGGTTCCCCTCACAGAGGATGATATTGGGCCGTTTCGTCTTCTTTGCCAGGTTCAGCCCATACAAGACCCGCCGCTTGCTGTATACCGGTGTTTCCGAAGAGTTCATATATTTGGGCTCGGACTTATCTAGGACCCGGCTGCCAAAAGCCACCACGTCGCCCCGGGTATCGACGACGGGGAGCATGAGGCGGCCGCGGAACTTGTCATAGAGCCCGCCATTCTTGTTTTGGACCACCAATCCCGCCTGCAGCAGCTCCGACTTGGTATAGCCGAGCTTCGTCATAGCGGTCAACAGCACGTCCCAGGCGTCCACAGAGGCGCCCATCCCAAACCGTACCGCTGTCTGGCGGGTGATCTGACGGCGCTCCAGATAATCCCGCACCGCTCGCCCTTCCGGTTTTTGGAGGAGCTGATGATAGAAGCGGGCCGCGTCCCGGTTCAGATCCAGGAGGCGGGCCCGGCGGCGTCCCGCCTCCCGGTCGCCGTCTTCCTCCGGGATCTCCATCCCGGCTCTCTTGGCCAGGAAACGCACTGCGTCCGGGAAGGAGAGGTTCTCTTCTTCCATGATGAAGTTCACCACGCCGCCGCCGCGTTTACAGCCGAAGCAGTAATATATCTGCTTGTCTGGAGAGACGGAGAAAGAACCGGTCTTCTCACTGTGGAAGGGACAGAGCCCGAACAGATTGGAGCCCTTTCGCGTAAGCTGCACATAGCTTCCCACCACATCCACGATGTCATTGCGAGCGATCAGCTCGTCCAAAAAACTCTGGGGGAACGCCATGGGGCAGGGCCCTCCTTTCGCTCAGTTTTGCCGCTTTTCGAAGGCGTCATACCTGAAAAGCGGCACTCGATCCATATATACTCTTATCTAGATATACCCCGCGGATCTCCGTTTTCCTCTTTTTTGAGCGATATTTTTAAAAAAGTTGGGAAAGGGCACTTTACACAGGTCCATAAGGCCGATAGAATATCTACGCATGCAGGGATGGAGGCGAGGACACATGGACGTCCAGATATGGGCTGCCCGCTCGGACCGGCCGCTGACGGATCGGGAGACGGAAGCGATGATGCAGCTGCCTGAGACATGGAGGGAGCATGCGCTGCGTACCCGGGATGCAGATAAGCGGAGGGATCGGCTATGCGCCTATGGCTTGCTGCGCCTGGTCCTGGGGGAGCGATATCATTGGAGAGACCTGCCGCCCATGGCCCGTGCCTCCTGTGGGAAACCGTATTTCCCTGACTATCCTGCAGTACAGTTCAGCCTCAGCCATACAGACGGCGCGGTACTGGTCGGAGTATCCAGAGCACCGATCGGGGTGGATATCGAGCGCATCCGGCCCATCCGGGGATCGGTCATGCGCCGTTTCGGGGAGGCAGATACCACGGAGGCGTTCTTCCAGAGCTGGGTCCGGCGAGAAGCGCGGAGCAAGCGGACAGGGATCGGCGTGACAGCGATGTTCCCCGCCGAACCGCCGCTGGAGGCCGGAGAGCGTTTTTCTCTCCTGGAGACCTTTCCAGGCTATGCAGCTGGAGCCGCTGTGCAGTACACAGAGGTGCCAGATACTGTATGCAAGGCATCTTTGGAACAGATCCTGAACGCACTGGATAGATAGGCAGCTGGACCAGGAGACACAGGAAGAGACCGGCGGAGCGAGGCTCCGCCGGTCTCGGGAACGACGATCAAACGATCTTGCGCAGGGGCTGGGGCGCCGCGGCGTTCCCCTGGCCTGCGAAATACCGGATGATGTCTTTTCGAGTGACGATGCCGGTGAAATTTCCCAGATCGTCCACTACAGGGATGAAATTCTGGTTCATGGCGCTCTGCAGGAGCGCGTCCATGCTGACAGTGATACGGACAGAGGGATATTGGTCCCGGCGGATGATGTCCCGGATCCGGAGCTGCTCCATCTCCTTCATGGAGAAGGACCCGCCATCCTGGGAGAGGAGGCGCCAGAGAAAATCACCTTCGCTGATCGTACCCACATACTTCCCATCCCGAGTGATGACTGGGATGGCAGTATAGCCGTGATGCCGCATCTTCTCGAGTCCTTGGCGGAACGTGTAGTCATCGTAGAGATAGGCGACGCTGCTCTTGGGGAGCAGGAAATATGCGATATTCACTACGCTGCTTCCTTTCTCGGGGCGGAGACCGCCCTTGATATGGCCCTTCCAGCCTTCTAGCTATAGGATACAGGAAACGGTCCAGGATTTGGTGAATAATCTATGAAATCTGCCAACGAAACTCTTTACAGGGATGGACTGGACCGATATGATGTGATAGATGCAACAGAGAGGAGAGAGCCAGATGTTGAGCCAGAAAGAACTGGAGAAGAGCCCACTGTTCACCGATATCAGCTATGAGAGCTATCTGCAGATGATGGAGTGCTTCCATGCGGTCCAGCGGTCGTTCCGGGCCGATGAGATGATCTACGATCTGACCGTGCCTGGGAGCGATTCTGTGGGAGTGATCGAGCGGGGAGACGCGGCGCTCATCCGCATCGATGAAGCCGGCGTCTCCACCGTCTTGGAGGAACTGGGGCCGGGCGGCGTGTTCGGCCGGACGCTGGACTTCGCCGGTTCCAGCCGAGACAGCTTGGAAGTCATCAGCCGCACGCCCTGCGATGTGGTGTTCATCGACTATCCGCATATCCTCAAACGGTGCGAGCGGGCCTGTGACCATCACAGCCTCTTGGTGCAGAACATGCTGCGGCTCATGTCCGGGAAGGCGCAGGACCTCAGCGAGCGGGTAGACGTGCTCTCCCGCCGCTCTATCCGGGAGAAGCTCCTCTGCTACTTCGGACAATTGGCAGAGAAGGCCGGGGGAGATACGTTCACGCTGCCGTTCTCTCTGAGTACGCTGGCAGATTATATCGCCACCGACCGCAGCGCCATGATGCGGGAGCTCAAACGCCTTCGGGAAGAGGGGGTCCTGCACTCTGAGGGACGGAAGTTCGTCCTGCATCCGTGAGTGTGAGCGGCTGCGCTCCTTCATGGAGTCTCCACGAAACGTCCAAAAAGGCCGGACGTATTTTGGCAGACAGACCACGAAAACACGTTGACGGTCCTATGGGATCGTGTTAAAATATAAACAATGTGTCGTGCCGAAGGATACAGGTCCACAGAGATCCAAAATTCGAGCATTCGGGAAAGAAGGAACAATATGTATCGTATCGTGAGAAAAGAGGCGCTCCGTCCCACAGTCACCTTGTATGAGATCGAGGCTCCCCTGATCGCCAAGAAGGCACAGCCTGGCCAGTTCATCATCCTGCGCGTGGATGAGGACGGCGAGCGGATCCCCATAACGATCAATAACTATGATCCTGAGAAGGGCACAGTCACCATCATCGTCCAGACCGTGGGCGCTACCACGGAGAAACTCAGCCATCTGGAAGAGGGCGACTGCCTGCAGGATTTCGTCGGCCCGCTGGGGAAAGCCACCGAGACGGAAGGGAAGAAGAAGGTCTGCGTGGTCGGCGGCGGTGTGGGCTGTGCCATCGCCTATCCCGTGCTGAAGAAGTTCCACGATTCTGGTGCGGAAGTACACGCTGTCATCGGTTTCAAGAACAAGGACTTGGTCATCCTGGAGGATGATTTCCGCAGATCCAGCGACGTATTGAAGGTCTGCACGGACGATGGCTCCTATGGGCAGAAGGGTCTGGTGACCGACGCGCTGAAGGAACTCATCGACGCGGGCAACCAGTATGATGAGGTCTTCGCCATCGGCCCTATGGTCATGATGAAGTTCGTCTCCAAGACCACGGAGCCTTACGGGATCCCAACCACCGTCTCCATGAGCCCCATCATGATCGACGGGACCGGCATGTGCGGCGGCTGCCGCCTGAGCGTGGGCGGTGAGATGAAGTTCGCCTGCGTGGATGGCCCGGACTTCGACGGACATCAGGTGGACTGGGACCTGGCAGTCAAGCGCAACCAGATGTACCGGGAGTTCGAAGCCCATAAATACGAAGAGACCTGCAACCTGTTCAAAAAGGAGGCCCAGTGATCATGGCCAATATGTCTTTAGTGAAGAACCCGATGCCCTCTCAGGAGCCCGATGTGCGCAACAAGAACTTCGACGAGGTCGCCCTGGGGTATACGGAGGAGCAGGCTCTGGACGAGGCGCAGCGGTGCCTCAACTGTAAGAACAAGCCCTGCATGACTGGCTGCCCGGTCATGGTACATATCCCGGAGTTCATCGCCGAGGTGGCCAAGGGCGACTTCGAAGCTGCCTATCAGATCATCTCCGCCACCAGTGCCCTGCCTGCCGTGTGCGGCCGCGTCTGCCCGCAGGAGAGCCAGTGTGAGAAATACTGTGTCCGGGGCAAGAAGGGTGAGCCTGTGGCCATCGGCCGGCTGGAGCGGTTCGTGGCTGACTGGCACAACGCGCACGCCAATGAGCAGCCGGCCAAGCCGCAGTCCAATGGACACCGTGTGGCAGTCGTCGGTTCCGGCCCTGCGGGATTGACCTGCGCTGGCGACCTGGCGCGCAAGGGATATGACGTCACCGTGTTCGAGGCGCTGCACTTGGCTGGCGGCGTGCTGGTCTACGGCATCCCCGAGTTCCGTCTGCCCAAGTCCATCGTCCAGAAGGAAGTGGATGGGCTGAAAGCGATGGGCGTCACCATCGCCACGGATACCGTCATCGGCCGCACCATCACGGTGGACGAGTTGATGGAGGAGCACGGTTTCGAGGCAGTGTTCATCGGTTCCGGCGCGGGCCTGCCCATGTTCATGGACATCCCTGGCGTCAACTATAAGGGCGTCCTGTCTGCCAACGAGTTCCTGACCCGCATCAACCTGATGAAGGCGTATAGACCAGATTCTGACACCCCCATCATCCACCCGAAGAAGGTGGCTGTGGTCGGCGGCGGCAACGTGGCGATGGACGCGGCCCGCTGTGCCAAGCGCTTGGGCGCTGAGGTGTACATCGTCTATCGCCGCGGCATGGAAGAGCTCCCCGCCCGGAAGGAAGAGGTGGAGCACGCTGAGGAGGAGGGCATCATCTTCAAGACCCTCTGCAACCCGGTGGAGAGCCTGGCGGATGAGAACGATGACGTCAACAAGATCCGCTGCATCCGAATGGAACTGGGCGAGCCGGACGCCTCCGGCCGCCGCCGTCCCATCGAGATCCCCGACAGCGGGTTCGAACTGGACGTGGATTGCGTGATCATGGCGTTGGGCACCAGCCCGAACCCGCTGATCAAGTCCACCACCAAGGGCCTGGAGATCAACAAGAAGGGCGGCATCGTGGTCAACGAGGACGGCCTGACCTCGCGTGAGAACGTCTACGCCGGCGGCGATGCTGTCACCGGCGCAGCTACCGTCATCCTGGCCATGGGCGCGGGCAAGACCGCTGCCAAGGCCATCGACGAGCAGCTTAGCGGCAAGTGAGCGCTGCGCTCATAAAGAAGATCAGGGCGGACGGCCAAGCGGCCGTCCGCCCTTTTCCTGTCGAGGCGATATCTGTCGGATCCCGCCTTGGCAGGAGGTGGTAACAGCTGTAAGAGAAAGGAAGCCGAAGCGGCCGCAGGCATGCTGCTGCCGCTGGTCGTTTACAAGTCCACGACGGTGACTTCGTGTCCCGTGTGGGGCAAGAACTTCTCCAGGACGTCTGTGGTCTTGAGGCGCAGGCTGCTGGTGCAGATGCAGGGATGGCAGGAGAACCACTCTGACTCGTACACTTCCCGCTCCATCAAGAGCCGGACCTGGTGCTGCGTATCGTTCATGAGCCCCAGCACCGTGGCGGAACCAGGCGTGCACCGCAGCAGCTCCCAGAGAGACGCTTCAGGGGCGAAGGAGAGTCGGGCGGAACCGATCTGATGGCTCAGGTCCTTCGTGTGGAACGGCTTGTCAGGCCCCATGGCCAGGAGGTAGAACTGGGTCTTCTGCCGGTTGCACAAGAACAAGTTCTTACAGATCGGGACGCCCAGCACTTCGCTGACAGCAGCACATTTCTCCATCGTGTCTGCGGGGTCGCTGGTGACGCGGTCATACTCGATGCCCAGCTGCTCCAGCAGGTCGAAAGCAGCGGCCTCCTGAGGGAGGAGTTCTCCCTCAGGCCGGATGTCATGGAAACGTTCTGAGATCGTCATCTCGTTTCAGTCCTCTTTCAGTAGATTTTCACCGGCCCGGTAGATGTCTCCCGCACCGACCGTCAAGATCAGATCGCCAGCGCGGGCGGTCTGGCGCAGATGTTCCGTCACTTTTTCCAGAGTGGAACAATAGACCGCGCCTGGGATATGGCGGCACAGGTCCGCGGAGGAGATGCCCAGCGAGTTCTGCTCCCGGGCGGCATAGATCTCCGCCAGGATCACCACGTCCGCAAGCGCTAGTTCTTCCACGAAGCGGTCGAAGAATTTGGCCGTGCGGGAATAGGTGTGCGGCTGGAAGGCCACCACCAGCCGCTGATACCCAAGCTCGCGCGCCATGGAGAGCAGGGCGTGGAGCTCATCGGGATGATGCGCGTAGTCGTCGTAGACATCGGCGCCGTGATAGGATCCTTTGCGCTCGAACCGGCGGCCCGCTCCATGGAAGCTGGCCAGTCCTTCTTCCACAGCTGTGCCGGGCAAGCCCAGGACCCAGGCGGCGGCAGAGGCAGCCAGCGCGTTGAGCACGTTATGGCGGCCATGCACATGTAGGTCCACATGGGCATACCGCTGCCCGCCGATCATCACATCGAAAGAGGGGCCCGCATCTCCTTCTATCAGACCTGCTGCCGTACAGTCGGCGGCATGGTCCAGTCCGAAGGTCAGCAGGGGGCGGTCCAGGCCACGCAGAGCTTCCAGTGTATGGGGGTCGTCTGCGTTGACGATCACATGGCCGGAAGCAGGGACAAGCTCCGCGAAGGCGCGGAAAGAGCGCTGGATGTCTTGGAGATCCTTGAAGAAGTCCATATGATCTTCTTCCACGTTCAAGATCACCGCCACAGTCGGGAAGAAGCTCAAGAAACTGTTGCAGTATTCACAGGATTCCAGGATGATGGTGTCTCCGTGTCCCACCCGATAGCCCGCGTGGAGCAGCGGCAGCGTGCCGCCGATCATGACCGTAGGGTCCGTCTGCGCGGCCATGAAGATATGGGTACACATGGAGGTGGTGGTCGTCTTGCCATGGGTGCCCGCCACACACAGGGCATTGGGGTAATGCTGCATGATGGCGCCCCAGGCCTGCGCACGCTCGTACACCGGGATGCCGCGGGCCACGGCCCCTGCGATCTCCGGGTTGTTGTCATGGACGGCAGCGGTACGGATCACCAGGTCACAGTCGCCCAGGTTCTCCGCGCTATGGCCGATCGCTACTGGGATGCCAAGTCCGCGCAAATGCTCCACAGTAGCGCTGTCAGACATATCAGAGCCCTGGACGGTGAGGCCCATGCCTTTGAGGACCTCCGCCAGCGGACACATCGACACGCCGCCGATGCCCACCAGGTGGGCCCGCTTGCCAGGCACCAGAAGATCGCGGATGGGATGAGGATCATGCATCATGGGATCGGACTTCCTTTCCAGCGGACGCATCCGCCGCATTGCAAAGGCGGAGGAAGCGTTGTATAATCATAAGCACTTTATTATAGACCATCAAAACGGGAATTGCAACCAAAAGGGGGCAGAGGATATGGCGTGGATACCAGAGGACGTGCGCAGCGTACTGGAGCGGCTGGAGATGGCAGGGTACGAGGCGTGGTGCGTAGGCGGCTGCATCCGGGATCTGCGCCTTGGCAAGTCGCCGGAGGACTGGGACGTGACGACCTCTGCGCGTCCAGAGGAGATATCGGCATCGTTCGGCGAGCTCGCTCGCCCCACAGGGGCGCGGCATGGGACAGTGACTGTCCGAACGGGAGTGCGCGATGTGGAGGTGACTACCTTCCGCACGGATGGCGTCTATCTGGATTACCGGCGGCCGGAACACGTTTTCTTTACCCGGTCATTGGAAGAGGATCTGGGACGAAGGGATTTCACCATCAATGCGATGGCGATGGACCTGCGGGGACAGCTGCGGGATCCTTTCGGCGGTGTAGAGGACCTGGCCGCAGGGGTCCTGCGGTGCGTGGGCAGGCCGGATCAGCGTTTCCAGGAAGATGCCCTGCGCCTCCTGCGGGGGCTCCGCTTCCTTTCCCGCCTCGGGCTCACGGCCGCCCCAGACACCGATGCCGCCATCCACGAGCATCGCACGCTGCTGGAGGCCATCGCGCCGGAACGCATCCAAGCGGAACTCAGGCGCTTGCTGTGCGGAGATGATGCGGCACAGGTGCTGCGGACCTATCCAGACGTGGTGGCTGTGTTCTGGCCGGAGATATCGCCGATGATAGGCTTCGACCAACACAATCGCCATCACTGTTTCGATGTGTGGGAACATACGCTCCATGCGCTGGAGGTGGTAGCGCCAGATCCGGTGCTGCGGTATGCGATGGTGCTCCACGATATCGGGAAGCCGGCGTGCTTCACGATGGATCCATGGGGGAACGGCCATTTCCGCGGTCATCCGGCAGTCAGCAAGGCGCTGGCGGACGATATGCTCCGCCGCCTGCGGCTGGACAATGCGACCCGGGAGAGCGTGCTGCGGTTGGTGGAATGGCACGATCGGGACATCCCGCGGACAGAGCGGGGGGTCCTGCGTGCTCTGCGTGCGTTGGGAGAGCAGGACCTGCGGCGGCTGTTCGCCGTCAAGCGGGCGGACAATCTGGCCCAGGCTCCCGAGTACCGGGGCGTGCAGGCGGAGATCCAAAAGGCAGAGGAGATATTGGATCAGGCTTTGGCTGGAGGGGCCTGCTGGTCTCTGCGGCAGCTGGCTGTGCGGGGAGGAGACTTGGTGTCCATGGGCTATCAGGGCAGGGCGATCGGACAGATGCTCGAGACGCTCTTGGATGCAGTGGAGGATGGGACACTGCCCAATGAGAAGGAGGCGCTCTTGGAGTATGCCCGCCATGCGGAGGGGGCAAACGAGACGGGAGACCGGGATGGAGAGCCCTCTGGGAGCGGCCGTATCCAGTGACGGATGAGCCTCGGCCGCGATGACAGCGGCAGAGGGGCTGAAGAGCTCCGTCGTCCACGCAGGACGCGCCAGCTGACTGCCGGGCCGCACGGTACGGCCGGATCCGCGCATGGAGATGACCAGATATGGAAAGAGCGCTGGGAGGATGCCCTCCCAGCGCTCTCTCCTGCACATCCACGAACTTGACAGATCGCCCGCATCAGACTGCCCGCCGCTCCTTAAGAAGGATTCACTCCGGCGGGGCCCCCGCCATACCATAAAGCGAGGGGGGATGCCGGATGAACGAGACGTTTGGTGTCATCGGAGGAGATCGGCGGCAGGCAGAACTGGCGAAGCTGTTGGAAGGAGAAGGTCGGACCGTCTATACGTACGGGATCGAGGGGAGCCGCGGCCGGGATGGGTCTTTGGACCAGGCAGCGGCAGCGGACGTCGTAATCTTGCCGCTGCCGCTTTGCAAAGGGGACGGGGTCCTCAATTGTGAGGAGACCCCGCTGCCGACGCTGGACCTCTTCCGGCTCTTGGGGCACAGCAGGCTGGTGCTGGCGGGACAGGTGAAGCCGCAGCAGCGCCGGGAAGCGGAGATCTGCGGGCTCCAGCTGGAGGACTATTTCCTCCGGGAGGAGCTGACAGTGGCCAACGCGGCGGCGACGGCAGAATCTGCCGTCCAGGTCGCTATGGAGCGGACAGACCGGTCCCTGCTGGGCGCGGAATGTCTGGTGATAGGCTTCGGCCGCATCGGGAAGCTCCTGTGCGACCGGCTCCGGGGCCTGGGCGTCCGGGTGACGGCCACCGCCCGCAAGCCGGCCGACCAGGCCTGGATCCGGGCTTATGGCTGGCAGGCACTGGAGACCGGGAAACTGGATGGCAGATTGGGTACGTTCGATGTGGTGTTCAACACGGTCCCCTCGATGATCTTGGACCGGTCCTTATTGGAGCAGCTGCCCGCGCGGTGCCTGTGTGTGGATCTGGCGTCCGTACAGGGGATCGATCGGAAGGCGGCAGAGAATCTGGCGCTGCCCTATGTATGGGCCAGATCCTTGCCGGGGCGGCTGGTGCCCCGCACGGCCGCGGCAGTGATCCGGGACGCGGTCGGACATATCTTGGAAGAACGAGGTGACCCAGCGTGAGGAAAGAACGGATCGGATTCGCTGTCTGCGGGTCCTTCTGCACCCATGAAAAAGTGCTCAAAGCACTGCAAGAGCTGGTAGAACAGTATGAGACGGTGATCCCTATCGCCTCGGAGACGTCCGCTTTCACGGATACCCGCTTCGGCACGTCCGACGACCTGCTGGACCGTCTGGAAGAGCTGACGGGACGAGAGGTGCTGTGTGATATCCCATCGGTAGAGCCCATCGGACCGAAGGGACTGCTGGATCTGCTGGTGATCGCGCCGGCTACAGGCAACACCATCGCCAAGCTGGCTGCAGGGATCACAGATACATCTGTCACGATGGCGGCCAAGGCGCACCTGCGCAATGGCAGGCCCGTGGTGATCGCGATGGCCAGCAACGATGGCCTTTCAGCCGGAGCGAAGAATATCGGAGAGCTGCTGGTGCGGAAAAATTACTTCTTCGTGCCATTTGGCCAGGATAGTCCCCTGATGAAGCCTTGCTCCCTGATGGCGGATCTTACGAAGTTGCCGGCGACGGTGGACGCCGCGCTGCGGGGAGAGCAGCTCCAGCCGCTGCTGCTGTGATGGCGGCGGGATGCGGGAGCAAGCGAGCCCTACGCATCTCATCCATCCGTACAGACATAAGACAGCGCCCCCGAAGCAGGCCGCAGCCTGCATCAGAGGGCGCTGTCTCTCACATCCGCCGGACGGGCGGGAACTGTCTCAAGACTTACGGGCAGCCAAGACTTTCTGGAACCAGTCCTTGCCGTCCACGAACCGGGAGACTACGAAGGAGACCACATAATCACCAGCGGAGTTGATCATAGTGGCGGGAGGATCTACCAGGTTGCCGAGGGTGATGGCGATCGGATAAGCCACGGCCATCTGATCCGGGAAGAATACGGAGCACATGATGAACTCGCCGATATAGCCGCCGCCCGGCACACCGGACATACCGACAGAAGACAACACGGCCACGAGGACCATCAAGACCATATCACCGATGCTGTCGAACGGTTTGCCGAACACACCGAAGAGGAACGAGATCTTCAGGATGCAGGAGAAGCAGGACCCGTCCATATGCATGGTAGCGCCCAGGGGGACCACGATCTCACTGACGTCCTTGGAGATGCCAGTCGCCTCGGCCTCTTCCATGTTGGTGGGGATGGTCGCCACAGAGGAGCAGGTACCAAGAGACGTGATGGCCGGACGGGCGATATGGCGGAACATCTCCCGCACAGCGCCTTTCCCGCCGCCGAACCAGGCGAAGAGGGGGAAGGCCGTGAAGATGTAGATGAAGCAGAGGGGATAGTATACTGCCAGAGCGCGGGCATAATCCTGTGCGATCTGGGAACCGTAGGTGGCCACCAGATCCGCGAAGAAGCCGAAGAAAGCGATAGGAGCATAGTAGGTGACGATCTGTACGACTTTCATCATGGCCTCGGACAGGCTCACCAGGAACTTGGCGATGAGGCTGTCAGGTCCTGGCCCCAGGTTCACACCGAAGCCGAAGAGGATGGAGAATACGATCAGGGGCAGCATGGCGCTGCGGCTGAGGAGGGCGGAGAAATCGCCCACAGTGAAGAAGTTCACGATCAGGTCGGGGATAGAGATGGGGTCCTCCACGACTCCTTCCGCCAAGTCGCTCCAGGGGACCAAGACAGGCGGGATGAGCTTCATGAGGATGATCATGATGACAGCGGCGATGGCGCCGGTGATGACGAAGGTCAGTACGGTGGTGCCCATGATCTTACCGGCACGCTTGCGGCTCTGCATGGTGGCGATAGAACCTGCGATGGAGGAGAACACCATCGGGACCACGATACAGAACATCAGATTGAGGAATACTGTGCCGAGAGGCTCAAGGACCGTGGCGCCGGCCTGGACGACCTCGCCGCCCTCCTGTACCTGCGGGAAGATCCACCCCACGATCGAGCCTGCGATCATGGAACCCAGCATGACGGCTAAGAATGCATAATTACGCGCTACTGACTTTTTGTTGAGCTGACTGCTCATACACCTTTCTCCTCCTAATCATGGTTTTGGGACATAACTGTACGGCTGCGGAGGCCCTACATACACACAAGATATCACCGCTCCAGGAGCTCCAGCTCCTCGTCGGTGACTTCGCCCTTGCAGACGATATTGGTGGGTCCGGTGAGATACAGGCTGGCGATGCGGGAATAGACACGCTCCGCATCGATGACCAGCCGTCCACCAGGCATATCCACTTGGACGTCGTGGCCTGATACCCTGCCCTGGAGCGTCAAGACGGTCACCACGCTGCCGGTCCCGGTCCCGCAGGCATAGGTGAAATCCTCCACACCGCGCTCGAAAGTCCGCTCATATAGCGTATCCTCACCGGTGATCTCGAAAAAGTTCACATTAGCGCCCTTGGGGAAGGAGGGATGCCAGCGGATGGCCCGCCCCAACTCCCGCAACTCGTTCTCATCTGCCTGCTGCAGTCCGGCGTAGGGCACCACCGCGTGGGGGATGCCGGGGTCGCCGAGTTCCACGTAGGAACAGGCGTAGCGGATCCCATCCACCTCTACAGGGGCGTCCAGCTTCACTGTGGTCGGGTCATTGAGGCGGATGCGATAGCGGCGGCGGTCGATCCGCTTGCCGGTCACGATGCCAGCCGTAGTCTCCACTGTCTGCGTCTCGCCCGCCAGACCGTTCTCGTAACCATACCGGCAGATGCATCGGGCTCCGTTGCCGCACATCTCTCCGATGCTGCCGTCGGAATTGTAGAAACGCATCTTGTAGTCGCCGCCCGACTCGGGCGCATCTACTACCATCAGCCCGTCAGCGCCGATAGAGAGACGCCGCTCGCACAGCGTGCGCGCGAGCTGCGGGAACAGCTCCACGTCCAGATGTTCCTCCAGGTTGTTCAGGATCAGGAAGTCATTCCCGGCACCGTTCATCTTCCAGAATCTCAACGGCACACCACCTCCTTCTTTGCTCTGTTCCTATTATAACAGCACTTTGGCGGGAAGCACAATGGAGAATGTGCTAAAAAACATGCAGATCCTGTTTCCTTCAGGGGCGTGGCCGCATTGCACAAACGACGCGGATATGTTATCGTAAATAAGTATAGAGAGGAGGGGGCTCCCATGCCGAGGAGGAATGCTCGGAACACGAAAGGCCGCATCATCTCCGCCGCATGGCGGCTGTTCTACGAGCAGGGATATGAAGACACCACGGTGGAGGACATCGTGTTTGAATCGGAGACCTCCAAAGGCTCCTTTTATCATTATTTCCAGGGAAAGGATGCGCTGCTGGGGACACTGGCGTATGTGTTCGATGAGAAATACGAGGAGCTGATGGACACCATGCCGCAGGAGCTCTCGGCCATGGACAAGCTGATATACCTCAACCACGAGCTCTTCGCCATGATCGACGGGGGTGTGTCCATCGATCTTTTGACCCGGCTGCTTTCTACGCAGCTCCTGGCGCGCGGCGAGAAACACCTGCTGGACCGAGACCGCTACTATTTCCGGCTCTTGCGTCAGATCGTCACAGAGGGGCAGCGCGCCGGGACGCTCAGGTCGGACCGCACGGTGAACGACATCGTGAAGGCCTACGCCCTATGGGAACGGGCCTTGCTGTATGATTGGTGCTTATGCGGAGGGGAATATTCACTGGTCGCTTATACGGACAGCGTGACGCCGATGTTCTTGGAGAGTTACCGGGCTTGAGAGAGCCCTGGTCCAGACTAGCTCAGGTCATAAGAAACGTATCGACTTAAGATATCTGTGATATCAATGAAAATTTAGATCGATAGGGAACGGAGTATAGGATCTATTCTATACTCCGTTCTGTATTCCATTCTTGTCCCGCCTATGTTATGATAGCGGGGATCGAAATCAAAGGAGAGAGAAAGACATGACGAGTGCACAAATATGTATCTGCCTGGCCATCGCCGTCTATCTGCTGGCGATGCTGGGCGTAGGCGTCTGGTTCGCCAAACGCAACAATTCTGTCGATGACTTTTACCTCGGCGGCCGGAAGCTGGGGCCGTTCGTCACCGCCATGAGCGCAGAGGCTTCCGATATGAGCAGCTGGCTGCTCATGGGCCTGCCCGGCGTCGCTTATCTCAGCGGTCTGGCGGAGGCTGGATGGACGGCCCTCGGGCTGGCGATCGGTACATATCTCAATTGGCTGATCGTGGCCCGGCGTATCCGGCGGTATTCGAACCGCCTGGATGCCATCACGGTACCGCAGTTCTTTTCCAAGCGCTGGGGCGATGAACGGAACCTGCTGTCCGCCATCGCGGCCGTGGTCATCATCATTTTCTTCGTACCGTATCTGGCCTCTGGCTTCTCCGCCTGCGGGAAACTCTTTGCGACCTTGTTCGATATGGATTATCTGTGGGCCATGCTCATCAGCGCGGCCGTCATCGTGGCCTACACGGTCATGGGCGGCTTCCTCGCTGCCAGCTTTACAGATCTGATCCAATCCATCATCATGACCGTGGCATTGATCGTGGTGTTGGGCTTCGGTGTCTCCAGTGCAGGCGGCCTCGATGCCGTGATGGACAACGCCCGTTCTCTGGCGGGCTATTTGTCCATGGCGCAGACCCACGATCCTGTCAGCGGCGGGGCCGCTCCTTACAGCACACTGACCATCTTCTCCCTGTTGGCCTGGGGACTGGGCTATTTCGGGATGCCGCATATCCTCCTGCGGTTCATGGCCATCGAAGAAGAGAAGAAACTGGTCCTCTCCCGCCGGGTCGCCACCACCTGGGTGGTGATATCCATGGGCGTCGCGATCTTCATCGGCGTGGTGGGCAATGGCATGACGAAAGCCGGAGCGATGGATCGATTGGCCGACCCTGAGACCATCGTCGTCCAGATCGCGGATCTCATCAGCCATCACGGCATCATGGCTGCCCTTATCGCCGGCGTCATCCTGGCGGGGATCTTGGCTGCCACGATGTCCACTGCGGACTCCCAGCTGCTGGCTGCATCCTCCTCTGTCTCTCAAAACCTGTTCACAGAGTTTTTCAGGGTGAAGTTCAAAGGGAAGCAGAGCATGCTGGTGGCACGGGGCACCATGGTGGCGATCTCTATCGTCTCTGCGTACTTGGCGCGGGATCCTGATAGTTCTGTGTTCCGGGTGGTGTCGTTTGCCTGGGCAGGATTTGGCGCTGCGTTCGGCCCTGTGGTGCTCTTCGCGCTGTTCTGGAAGCGCTCGAACAAGTGGGGGGCACTGGCAGGTATGATCACAGGCGGCGTGATGGTGTTCGTTTGGAAGTATCTGATCGCGCCGATGGGGGGCGCTTGGGCCATCTATGAACTGCTGCCCGCGTTCATCGCATCCTCCGCGGCTATCGTCATCGTGAGCCTCGTCACTGCCAGACCGGCTCCGGAGATCGAGCAAGCGTTCGAAGATGTTAGGAAGATGTGATCGAACGGCGACGATCGGCTATTGGAGATATGGCCGCCGTCCTGGCCGGATCGCGGATATCGTTCCTGCATCATGAGCCCTTTGGGGACAGCATCGGCCGCGTGGAAGACACGCGGCCGATTTTTTTCGACTTTTTTCCAAAAAAGGGTTGACAAGTGGGGGGGCATCTGGTATCCTAAGCAAGCTGTCCGGTGCCGAGGCGCCGGGGAGCGGCCGAGAGCGGCGAGCGCTGCGGTGCGATAGAGGCTGGCGAGCGATGAGCGCTGAAAAAAGTGCTTGACAAACGCGA
>CALXDL010000004.1 GCA_944387055.1 uncultured Oscillospiraceae bacterium | reverse complement strand
CCTGCTCCTCACTGTCAAAGAGGAAGGTCAGATCCCGCCGCTTGTATACCGCGGCAGGGACCGCGCCCAGCGCCTCTTCCATACGTGGCGTGAGGGCATATGGCTCCGGCCGCAGTGCGGGGAGGTCCATGGCATACAGCTCTCCCTGTCGGCTCACGGTCAGGACACCACTCAGTGTTCGGAATCGCACCTGCACAGCAGCCGGCTGATAGTGTGCCATGATGACATAGCCGGCCGCCAGGGTGGCGTAGCCGCATAGATCGATCTCCGCATCGGGCGTGAACCAGCGCAGGCGATACCCCTCGCCCTCCGGCACGGCGAATGCTGTTTCCGAGAAGCCGTTCTCCATAGCGATGCCCTGCATGACCGCCTCAGGAAGCCACTCCTCCATCACGAACACCGCTGTTGGACCACCGGAAAAAACGGAGTCGGTAAAGACATCAACGATGTAATATGTCATGAGGAGCCGTTCAGTCGAAGGCCTTCAGGGCCTGTTTGAAATCGCGGATCAGGTCTTCGGCATCCTCGATGCCCACAGACAGACGGAACAGACCGGGCGTGATGCCCATGGCCCGGCGCACATCGTCCGGAACGTGGTTGTGGGAGGAGGTCACGGGATGGCTCAGAGAAGAGCGGTAGCCGCCCAGCGTCATGGCGTAATGGGCGAAATTCAGACGGCCCATAAAATCGTCGATCTTGTCCATGTCCTCCGGGACCTGGAAGCTCAGCATCCCTGTGATACGATCGCCGTGGAACAGCTTCTTTGCCAGTCCATGCTGAGGATCACTCTCCAATGAGGGATGGTTCACATGCAGCACATGGGGGTCCTCCTCCAGAGCCCTGGCCAGCTTCGCGGCGTTCTCAGACTGCTTCGTCACACGCAGGCCGATCGTCCGCATACCGCGCAGGATCATCCAGGCGTCAAAAGGATCGCCGGGGGTCCCGAACAGGCGGCAGTCCACGTCGATGGCATCGACCATCTCCCGTGTGGAGGTGATGGAGCCACCGATGGCATCGCTGTGGCCGTTCATGAATTTTGTCATGGAGTTGATGACGATGTCTGCCCCCATGTCGATGGGCTTGATATTGATACCGCTCGTGAATGTATTGTCCACGATCAGCAGGGCACCGGCCGCATGGGCGATCTTGGCGGCGGCGGGGATATCAGCCAGCCGGATGCAGGGGTTGGAGACGACCTCGGTGTAGACGATCTTGGTATTAGGCCGCATGGCTTTTTGGATGTTCTCCGTTTCCATGAAGCTGACCAGGGTAGTCTCGATGCCGAACTTTGGCAGGATATCCTGCATGATGTTCAGAGTCTCTCCATAAATGTCCGCGTTGCAGACCACATGGTCTCCGGCCTTGAGCAGATGGAGCAACGTCGTAGAGATCGCCGCCATGCCGGCACTGAGGATCAGTGTCGCCTCGCCGTGTTCCAGATAGGATACGGCCTCCGCCAGTGCCTCACGATTGGGATTCTTGCAGCGGATATAGGTGAACCCCTTGTCGCCGTATACCTTGCGGACATCGCTCAGTGTCCGCTGGTTGAACGCGGTGGCGGCAAACAGCGGCAGCGCCTCCGGCATCAGGTCCATCCCCTCGACGCGCTCTCCCTTATAAAGCGCCTCTGTATATTCTGTGAACTGCATCGGTCCCTTGTTCATAACAAATATCCTCCATTTAAAATATATCCGATCCCTTGGGTCATTTCCGGGCCATCTTCGCCGCCCGGGCTGCCTGCGCCTCTTCCATAAGCTTGCGGGCCGTCTCTTTCACTTCTTCACAGGGCTCCGTGTCGTAAAATTCCTTGAAGTCCTTGTCCGCCTCACCGATCCCCATATATTTGGCCTTGTAGTCCTTCAACAGGGCCTTGTACTTGTCCCGCAACAGGAACAGCGCCAACAAGTTCGTAAATACTGGGAGCGCGATGGTGATGTCGGTCAGTGTCCAGAATAGGGCCGGGCTGCTTCCCGTCAACACGATCAGAGATGTAATGATGATATTGGGGCCGGAGTAGATCCACGTATAGACCTTCACGATCCGATCGCGCCAGCGGCAGTTGCGCAGGACATGGTTGAGCAGCGTCCGGTAGTAGGTGTAAGCTCCGCCGGTAGTCGTGAACCCGAAGAGTGCCATGAGCAGCCCCAGGAAGACCACGCCGGCGGTACCATACGCGGAGTCAAAGGCTGCCACCGTCAGCGTCCCAGATGTCAGCCCGGAGTTCCAGGTCCCGGTGCAGAGGATGGCGAACGCAGTGATGCTGCAGATGATGATAGTGTCCACGAACACCTCCATGGTGCTCCACAGACCCTGCCGGATGGGATGTACGGTATCTGCAGAGGCGTGGATCATCGGAGAGGTCCCCTGTCCCGCCTCATTGGAATTGATGGATCGGCTGACGCCCGCCCGCATGACGGTCTGGATACTGGCACCCGCAAAGCCTCCTACCGCCGCGGAGCCGGTGAATGCTTCCGTAAAGATCGCTTTTAGGACGCCAGGGAGTGCATCGATGTTGAGGATGATCAGGCCGACACCAGCCACCACATAGAGGATGCACATGATGGGGACAAGCCCAGACAGCGTTTTGGCAAGGCGGGGGACGCCTTTATGCAGCACATAGAAAAGGAAGGCGGAATATACCAGCACAAAGGGGATCTGCGGGATGTCCAGGGATGCCTTCAGCACTTCGGAAACGGCAAAGGCCTGGGACCCGATAAACCACTGGACGAAAAAGCATATCCCAAACACCCACGCCAGGACCAAGCCGGCCTTCCACTTTTTGTCCTGTCCGATCCCTTTTTCCATATAATAGGACGGACCGCCGAAATACTCTCCGTCCTTGTTCCGGCTGCGGTAGTAGGATGCCAAGCTGACCTCCACACATTTGATCGTCATGCCGAAAAACGCCCAGACCCAGATCCAGAACAGCGCCCCGGGGCCTCCCAGCGCAATGGCCGCCGCCACACCGCTGACATTGCCGGTCCCGACACATCCTCCAATGGCGATGCAGACGGCTTCCCATGGTGAGACGTGGCCGGAGGTCTTGTTCTTAGACTCCCTCTTTGTCAATGTACCGAATGTGTTTTTGAATATGTGGCCCAAATGGACGATGCTGAACCCCTTGGTCGCGAGCACGAAGTAAACGCCGATCACGATGGTGCAGACCAGGAATGGGGTCCCCCACAGCTCCGCCGCCAACCACTCCAGAAAATCTACGGCTCCCATAAACTTGTTCTCTCCTTTTCCTGCCCAAAATCAGGGGGCAACGATCTCCAGCGGAGATCGCTCCCATCAAACATGACCTGCAGATCACCTGTCTACGCGTATTATAAAAGCTATTCCTAAGCGGAGAGTCAAGGGGCGCTTCAAAAAATCACGCACAAAACCAACGCATCATATTTATGGGATCCGGCGAAAAATACGTCTTGCATCCCTTTGGGCTTCTGGATATTCCTTCTGTAAGATCCATGAACTCTCTACCCTAGGAAACAGTTTCAAAAAGCCGCCTCACATGAGGCGGCTTTCGGTCAGCGCTCTATGAGCTGTATCTCATACAGGCATTTGTCAAACTGCTGCAGATTGTCCTCATACTCATTGGCGATCACCAAATACCGTTCGTCCTTCTCCAGGAACCTTTCAAATATCTCTGGCGACCACTGGGACTCATCATAGATGCGGGCCAGGAAACATAAGTACTCCCCTTCCGGCAGTTCGATCAGGTGCTGATCCCGGCATCCCGGGTCTCCTTTGAGATATAGGCCATACTGCAGTGTATAGGTATGCCCCTGACGCAGCTGGCCGTCATCCAGGATCGACACATACTGCCTGCGGCACTCCAGTCCTTGATACTGGGGCTGGTTCCGCAGCTCATAGAACCATTCATTGCTGATGGAGAACGGCACGTCTCCCATCGGCGAAACAAACGCATAACGGCGTTCCAAATGTCGGGTATACATCACGCCAATATACTTTTTCCTGTCCAAAAAGGTCCAGTAGTCAAGATACCAGTCCAGATCTTCGATCTGGCCCTGGAGTTTCCTCTGTTCCTCCCGCTTCTGCTCCAGCTGGGTCTGCAGGGCCCGCGTCATAGCTTCCACACTGTTTTCCTGATAGATCTCTGCAATTTTTTTCAACGGGACTCCCAGCTTTTGGAGATACCGGATCCGGTCGATCTTGTGCATCTGTGTATATTCATAATAGCGATAGCCCGTCTCTGGATCCACATAGCTGGGTTCGAACAGCCCGATCTTTTCATAGAAACGCAGCGTCTGCACGGATATCCCCATAAGATATGCAATCTTCCCGATAGAGTACAGCTTCCCCTTTTCCACTGCTGTTCATCTCCTTTTTCCTGACGCCATCCTATCAAAAAGTTGAAGATATTCCAAGCCCTCATCTATAATTGGCGCCCGAGATCCCAGCATCCCAAAGTCCTCAGCGCGTGCTGCAGCCTCTGCCCTCCACAAGATCGCTCACAAAATGCTAGAACAGATGGGCATCCGTGCCCCCGACATACCCCTGCAGACCTTTGCCCGGCCATCTGATCGCTGCCAGAAGAAACATGTGGGCAGCAGGCGCTCTTTATCTTTATGGGGATACACCTCGAAAAAAGCTCTAGGACGATGGGCGGCGGGCATATGGTCCGAAATACAGGAAAGCCCTCGGGACCATGTAAATCCCGAGGGCCTCTTTCTGGCAGCGGGTGAAGGATTCGAACCCTCACATACAGAGTCAGAGTCTGCTGTGCTACCCTTACACAAACCCGCTGTATCCGTCCGCCGCTCGCAGCGAACAGATATTATTATACAGAAGATGCTTTTTTTGTCAAGGGGTTTTGGATATCTTTTTAGGGTTTTTTGTTTTTCCCGAAAAGCCCCCGCAGGAAGCCTCCCCGATCCGTGGGGCCCCGCTGCTGGTCCAGACGCTCCAGCGCCTCTTGCGCGCCGCCGAAGCCGCCCTGGAGCGCCTGCTGGTAGAGCATCCTGGCCCGCACCAGATCCTGCGCCACGCCCTTGCCGTGCTCATAGCACCAGCCCAGGCTATACTGCGCCCGGGGATAGCCGGCCTTGGCCGCCCGGCGGTACCAATGGACCGCCTGGTCCCAATCCTTCGCCACGCCCCGGCCGGACTCGTACAGATAGCCCAGGTTGCACTGACCGGCCACATCGCCCCCCTCCGCCGCCTGACGATAGAGCGCTGCGGCCTTGGCCAGGTCCTCCGGCACGCCCTCGCCGTGTTCATAGCACACGCCCAGGTTGCACATGGCCGCCGGATATCCGGCGTCCACCGCCAGCTGGTACCACCGCACCGCCTCCGCGGTGTCCTGTGCCACCCCCCGGCCGGCCTTGCAGCACACGCCCATGCAGAACATGCCCCGTGCGTCTCCCTGGTCCGCAGCCCTGCGGTACCAGTGGGCGGCCCGCCGCAGATCCTGCTCCACGCCTTTGCCGTACTCATAGCACCAACCCAGGTTGCACTGGGCACGGGACAGGCCCTGACGGGCGGCGGCGGCGTACCACTTGACCGCCTGCTTCCAGTCCTGCTCCACGCCCCTCCCGGCCTCATACAGATAGCCCAGGTTGCATTGGCCCGTGGGGTCGCCCCGGTCGGCAGCGGCCTGATAGAGCTCCACGGCCTTGGCCAGGTCCTGCTCCACGCCCTCGCCCCGCTCATAGCACACCCCAAGGTCGCACATGGCGGGCGCGGATCCGGCGTCTGCGGCCCGCTGATACCATCGCACCGCTTCCGCGGCGTCCTGTGCCACCCCCCAGCCGTAATCATAGGCCCGGGCCGTGTTGAAGGCGCCCCTGGCATCTCCCTGCTCTGCGGCGGCACGATACCAGCGCAGCGCCTGCGACGCATCCTGCTCCACGCCCTTGCCATGTTCATAGCACCAGGCCAGATTGCACTGGGCGCGGGGCAGCTCCAGCTCGGCGGCGGCACGGTACCACTTCACTGCCTCTTCCCAGCTCTGCTCCACACCGGTCCCCGTCTCATAGCAAAAGCCCAGACAGCACATGCCGTCCTCATCCCCCTGATCCGCGGCTTTGCGGTACCACACCGCGGCGGCCGCCACATCCAGGGGCACGCCCCGTCCCCGTTCGCAGCAGATGCCGATGCACACCTGCCCGCGGGGATAGTCCTGGTCGGCAGCGGCCTGGTACAGCCGGGCTGCGGCGGCGAAGTCCTGTTCCACGCCCTCGCCGTGCTCATAACACCAGGCCAGATTGCACTGGGCGCGGGGATAGCCCTGATCGGCCGACGCCTTATACCACCGCACCGCCTCTTCCCAGCTCTGCTCCACACCGATCCCGGCCTCGTAGCAAAAGCCCAGGCAGCACTGCCCCGAGGCGTTGTCCTGCTCCGCAGCGGCACGGTACCACTTCACCGCCTGCTGGGCGCTCTGGGCCACGCCTGTGCCGAACTCCAGGCAGCGGCCCAGCTCTGTCTGGGCGGCGGGATAGCCCAGCCACGCGGCAGACTGATACCACTTCACCGCCTCCGCCACGTCCTGCTCCACGCCCAAGCCCCGGCGGTACGCCTCCGCCAGCAGGAACTGGGCCCGGGGGAACCCCTTCTCCGCGCCTTTTCGGAAGCACTCCAGGGCCTTGGCGTAGTCCGTGGCCACGCCGATGCCGTATGTATAGCAATAGCCCAGGTTGGTCAGGGCCGGGACATGATCCTGAGCAGCTGCTTGGGCATAGAGCACCACCGCCTGCTTGGGGTCCGCAGGGACGCCCACGCCCGCCTCGAAACACCAGGCCAGGTTCGTCAGCCCCAGCAGGTCTCCCATGGCCGCCGCCCGCTGATAGCAGGCCAGGGCATCGGTCTCCCGCCCCTCGTCCACGGCCCGGTTCCCCAGGCTCACCCAGTCCCCGCCGGTCAGGTCTTCCTCCTCCACCGCGGTGAAGAACGTGCCGCCGCAGCGGGGACATATATCGGGCTCTTCCTCGGCCACGAAGCCGCAGTCTGGATCTTCACAGCGATAAAATTCCATCGTTCAACCCTCGCTTTCTCCGGCAGGACCGTCCACGATCAGGTCCTGCCCCGGGCCGTACGCCTCCAGGAACGAATGGACCCGTCCCCGGTACTTGAAGCCGGGGAACGTATCCAGCTGGACACCATGGATGGCCCGGAAAATACTTTTTTCGATGTTGGGATTGTCCTGCTTGAGCCTGCGCAGGAGCAGCTTCATCTCCTGGCGTTTGCTCTCCCCCACGCCGTCGCCCGAGGCGTCCCGCGCCTCTGTGAAGCGGCAGGCGCACTGGAGGAAGCGCAGATGGTTATACGTCTTCCAGGCGATGATGGCATCCTCATGGACACAGTAGAGAGGACGGATCAGCTCCATGCCTGGGAAGTTCTTGCTGTGCAGCTTGGGCGGCATGGCCTGGAGCTGCGCACCGTAGAAAAGGCCCAGGAGCGTCGTCTCCACCACGTCGGAAAAGTGGTGGCCCAATGCGATCTTATTGCACCCCATCTCCTGGGCCTTGGCGTACAGAGAGCCCCTGCGCATCCGCGCGCAGAGATAGCACGGGTTCTTCTCCACCTGGGCCGTGATGTCGAAGATATCGCTCTGGAAGACGGTGATGGGGATGCCCAGCCGCGCGGCGTTCTCCTCGATCAGCGCCCGGTTCGCCGGCGCATAGCCCGGGTCCATCACCAGGAACTCCAGATGGAAGGGATGGTCCGTGTGGCGCTGGAGCTCCTGCATCAGCTTGGCCAGGACCATGGAGTCCTTTCCGCCGGAGATACACACGGCGATCCGGTCCTGGGGGAGGACCAGCTCATACCGCTTGACTGCCGCGATGAAAGGGTTCCACAAGGTCTTTCGGTAGGTCTTGATGAGGCTGCGCTCTGCAGTCTCTTGGAACGTCAGGTCTCGGGACATGGGGGCTCCTTTCCTTCGTGAGATCGGTCCGCCGGCCTGTGGGAGGGGCCGCGCCTCTCAGATCCAGATGGCCGCCAGCTTCAGGAGAGAGGAGGACAGCCGCCGGTACCAGGGCCGCTGTTCCCACTCCTCCAGCGTATAGCGGCTGCTCTGGGACATGATGGCGTCCATGTCCTCCAGCAGCTCTTCCACCACGGGCGAGTGATAGAGCAGCACGCCGCACTCATAGTGGAGCTGGAAGGTCCGGTAGTCCATGTTGGTGCTGCCCACCAGCGCCACCTCGCGGTCCACCATCACGCTCTTGGCATGGAGGAAACCGGGCGTATAGCGATAGATCTTGACGCCATGGCTCAGCAGCTCTCCCCAATAGGTCTCCGCCACCATATAGACGTATTTCTTGTCCGGGATGGCAGGGACCATCAGCCGCACGTCCACGCCCGCGTCCGCCGCGATGCATAGTGCCTGCTGCATGGAGGTCTCCACGGCATAGTATGGCGTGGTGATATAGAGGAGCCGCTTTGCCGAAGTGATGAGCTGGAGGTACGTCTCCTCGATGGGGTTGTCCGGATTGTTCATGGGCCCGTCGGTGAAGGGCTGGCACCAGCCGGCGTCCGGTACCTCCCGCCGCGGGCGGTAATAGTCGTCCTCGTTGGGCAGCGTCCGGCCGATCATCTTCCACATCTGGATGAACTGCACCGCGAAGCCCCAGGCGGCCGCGCCCTCCAGCCGTACGGCCGTATCCTTCCAGTGGCCGAAGCGGACGATGCGGTTGGCGTATTCATCGGCGATGTTGATGCCGCCCGTATAGGCCCAGGCCCCGTCGATGACGGCGATCTTCCGGTGGTCCCGGTAGTTGAAGTAGATGCGGCTGACATACCGGTGGACGGGGTTGAACACCTCCACCTCGATCCCGGCGTCCTGGATGGCCTGGAGCGTGGCATCCGACAGACGCGTCAGGTTGCCGAAGTCGTCGAAGATGATGCGCACTTCCACCCCGGCCGCCGCCCGCTCCCGCAGGATGGCGAAGAGGCGGTCCCACACCTCCCCCTCTGCCAGGATGTAATACTCCAGGAAGATATAGACCTCCGCTTTCTGCAGATGGGCCGCAAGGTCTTCGAAGAAATCTTCCCCCTCCGGGAAATAGGCCGCCTGCGTGCCGCGGTAGAGCAGGAACCCCTTCTTCTGGAGATAGGTGGCCAGCCGCCCCCAGTCCGGAGACCGCCGCTTGAGGCGGGCGACGTTGTTCCTGCTCTCCATCCAGGCGCTCTCCCGCTCTGTCATGGGCTGGATCTTCCGCAGGCTCAGCCGTTTGGCCTGATGCGTCCCGCCCCAGAGGAAGAAGAGGAGCATGCCAGACACCGGCAGGGCCAGCAGCAGACACATCCACACCAGCTTATAGCTGGGGCTGCCCGGCCGCAGATACACCTGGATGGCCACCACGGTGCCTGCCAGACGCAGGATGAAATAGATGAAATAAGCGCTCTCCTGCAGGAAGCTGGCCACAAAGAGGGTGACGGCGATCTGGGCCAGGACCGTCAGCACGCACATGGAGATGCTGGTGAAGGCAGAGATGCTCCGCTCGATGCGCTCCGGAGCTTCGATCTTCTCTCGGATCCGCGCCTTGATACGACCATGCATACGCTCGCCTCCTCCCTTTGAGCATCGTCCTCTTTCCCTGTCATTATACTGGAAACCATATCTGTGCGCAACCGTGGACCTCGAACGGGACCAGCCCCGCCGGTCCGGCGGGGCTGGAACGTCAATGCTCCTGCATCAGCAGCGACTGTTTGATCTCCCAAAGCCGCTGGCTCAGATCCACATAGTAGGTGTGGGGGTTCTCGAACCGCTTCACCTCGTCCCAGAGGGTGTCCACCTGCTCTTTACAGTAGGTCTGGATCTCCTGGAGCGAGGGGCGGCGGTAGACCAAGCGGCCCGCCTGGAACACCGGCACCTGGAGCGGCACGAGCTGGAAGTCCGTGAAGGTCTTGCGCTTCCAAACGGCCATGGGGTCGAACAGCTCCAAAGGCTGTGTGGGGTCCACGGTCTCGTCCCACACGGTGATATAGTCTGCCTCCGCCTTGCCGGTGGCCTTATCGAAGACCCGATACGTCTTCTTGAAGTGGGGTGTCGTGATCTTGGTGACGTTCTCGCTGACCTTGATCTTGGGGACGATGGTGCCGTCCGGCTCCTCCACGGCCGCCAGCTTGTACACGCCGCCGAACACCGGCTCGCTGCTGGCGGTGATCATCCGCTCGCCCACGCCGAACAGGTCGATCGCGGCCCCCTGGCGCAGCAGGCCCTGGATGAGATACTCGTCCAGAGAATTGGAAGCGGATATCTGGCACTCCGTCCAGCCGGCGGCGTCCAGCATCTTGCGGGCCTCTCGGGTCAGATAGGCCATGTCCCCGGAGTCCAGCCGGATGCCACACTTGGTGATCCCGCGGGGCTTGAGGACCTCGTCGAAGGCCCGGATGGCGTTGGGCACGCCGGACTTGAGCGTGTTGTACGTATCCACCAGGAGGGTGGCGTTGGTGGGATAGATCTCGCAATAGGCCTTGAACGCCTCGTACTCAGAGTCGAACATCTGGACCCAGGCGTGGGCCATGGTGCCCCCGGCTGGAACGCCGTAGAGCTGGTCCGAGATGGTGCAGGCCGTGCCCTTGCAGCCGCCGATGAACGCGGCCCGGGCGCCGGAGATGGCACCGTCGATGCCCTGGGCCCGGCGGGAGCCGAACTCCAGCACCGTCCGCCCCTGGGCCGCCCGGACGATGCGGTTGGCCTTGGTGGCGATGAGGCTCTGGTGGTTGATGGCCAGCAGCAGGAACGTCTCGATCAGCTGCGCCTCGATCGCAGGCGCGCGGACCGTGAGCACCGGCTCCCGGGGGAAGATGGGCGTGCCCTCCGGGATGGCCCAGATATCTCCCGTGAAGCGGAAATCCCGGAGGAACGCCAGGAACGCCTCGGAAAAGATGCCCCGGCCCCGCAGATACGCCAGGTCCTCCTCGTCGAAGTGCAGGTCCTGGATATAGTCGATGATCTGGTCCAGCCCCGCGCAGATGGCGAAGCCGCCTTTATCCGGGACATTGCGGAAAAACACGTCGAAATATGTGATGCGGTCCCTCATGCCCGCTTGGAAATAGCCGTTCCCCATGGTCAGCTCGTAAAAATCGCAGAGCATCGTCAGGTTCCGCTCATCTTGCACTCTCATGTCACACCTCAATTTCTTCAAGGATCGGGTGCCGCTTCCTTGATTATAAGCGGTGACGGTGGGAAAAGCAATGTTTTTCCGATATTTTCGTCAAAAGTTTGTCAATTATGCATTGACAAGGCCACGCCCCTCCCCTATGATGGGGAGAGATGATGAATGGCGGCCTCTGGCCGCCGGAAGGAAGGTCCTATCATGGATGTGATCTTAGGCATCGACATCGGCGGCTCCACCACCAAAATCGTGGGCCTGCGGACCGACGGCAGCGTGATCTCCATGCTGCGGGTCCGGGCCGAAGACCAAGTGACCAGCCTGTATGGCGCCCTGGGCAACTATCTCACCAGCAACGGCCTGTCCCTGACAGACATCCGGCGGGTGGTGCTCACGGGCGTGGGTGCCTCTTATGTGGAGGGGGACATCTTCGGCCTGCCCACCTGCAAAGTGGACGAGTTCCAGGCCAGCGGCGCGGGCGGACTGGCCCTCTCCGGGCAGGACGCGGCCGTCGTGGCCACGATGGGCACCGGCACCGCGTTCCTGTGGGCGGAGCGCAGCGGCACCGTGCGCCACCTGTGCGGCAGCGGCATCGGCGGCGGCACCCTGGGCGGGCTGTGCCACAAGCTGGTGGGCATGGAGCGGTTCGGCCAGATCAAGAAGCTGGCGGCCCAGGGGGACCTGGATCGGGTGGACCTGACCATCAAGGACATCTCCCAGAACGCCGCCGTCACGCTGGATCCGGACATGACCGCCGCCAACTTCGGCGACCTGGCCGAGGACGCCACGCCGGCAGACCTGGCGGCAGGGGTGGTGAACCTGGTGCTCCAGGCCATCGGCACCATGACGGTGCTGGCCTGCCAGTGCTGCGGCTGCAGCACGGTGGTCCTCACCGGTTCCATGACCACTCTGGACCAGGTGGAGCCCAACTTCCGCAACTTCGAGAAGCTCTACGGCATCCGATATCTCATCCCGGAGAACGCCACCTTCGCCACCGCCATCGGCGCGGGGCTGTGCAGCCTGAGAAAGAGGCCGGAGGCCTGATGCCGCCATGACGGAAAACTGGCCGCTCTACCATCCGGAGGTCCCGGATCCCCTCCGCCGCCTGGCGGACACACCGCCCATGGCGCGGCTGCGGCAGGTGGGCATGAACTGCGGGTGCGAGTACACCGCCTTCCCCCGCTTTGCCGGATGGGCCCCCTATTCCCGGTTCGACCACAGTCTGGGCGTGGCGCTGATCGTCTGGCACTTCACCGGCGACATCCGGCAGAGCGCGGCGGGCCTGCTCCACGATGTGGCCACCCCCGTCTTTGCCCATGTGGTGGACTTCCTCCACGACGACCATCTGCGCCAGGAGTCCACTGAGGGGCGGACAGCGGAGCTCATCGCCCGTTCCCCGGAGCTCCAGGCGCTGCTGGAAGGATATGGCCTCACCACAGAGGACGTGGCGGACTGCCACCGCTATCCTGTCGCCGACAACGACTCTCCCCAGCTCTCGGCGGACCGGCTGGAGTATACCCTGGGGGACCTGCGGTGCTACGGCTTCGCCGGGGAGGATGCCATCCGGGCGTTCTATGAGGATCTCACCGTCTGGCGGGATGAGGCGGGGCGTCCGGAGCTGGCCTTCCGCACGTTGGAGACCGCCTGCGCCTTCACGAAAGCGTCTCTACAGACTGCCCGGATCTATGTGGCGGACGAGGACCGCTTCACCATGCAGATGCTGGCGGACCTGCTGCGCCTGGCGCTGGGCCGCGGTGTCCTCGTGCAGGCAGACCTCTGGCGCACGGAACCCGCCGTGATCGGGAAGCTGGAAGCGGACAGTGTCTGCCGCCCGCTGTGGCAGCGCTTCCGGAGCCTTTGCCGGGTAGAGCGGCGGCCTGAGCGCCCGGACCGCGGCATCTGGCTCCAAGTGCCGGCCAAGCTGCGCTGCATCGACCCGCTGGTGCTGGGCCGCGGGCGGACGTCTCAGTTGGACGTTTCGGTCCGGGCCGCGCTGGACGCCTTCCGGCGGACTACGTTCGACGCCTGGATCGGCGCGGAGGAGCTGTGAGGCCGCCGGGTCGGGGCCGGCAGACGGGCCCATGTCCGCTTTGTCCATTCGGGAGAGCCGCAGGGTCCTGTTCGATCAAAAGACGCGCCCGGTGCGTATGCACCGGGCGCGTCCTCTCCTGTCAGATGGTGATCGCGCTCACTCCTGGTCCTCACCGTCAGCGGGAGCTTCCGCATCGTCCAGCCCGCTCAGGTCGAACTCCAGCTTCTCCCCGCAGTTGGGGCAGATGACCTCGCCGTCTTCCAGCACGGACTCGTCGAAATAGATGGTCTCCTCGCAGGTGGGGCAGGTGGTGGCGTAGCAGTCCTCGTCCTCGTCCAGGTCGTCGTAGACGTACTCGCCGTCCTCATCGTCGTCCTCGTCCTCGCCGTAGAGCAGGTCCTCCACGTCCTCCAGGTCATCGCTGACGGCGTCCAGGCCGTCGGCCAGCTCCTCCTGGCTGTCCTTCATATCCTGGAGCTCCAGGGCCATGTCGTCCAGCACGTCGATGATGGCCATGAGCAGCTTGCCCTCTTTCTTCTCGGCGTCCAGCTCCATGCCCTCAGCCAGTCCCTTCAGATAGGCGACTTTCTCCGTGATCTCCATAGCGATATCTCCTTTCCTCGTCAAAAAATAGTGGTCGGCACAGATGTCCCGGTCCGTCCCGGGGCATCGCTGACAGAAGGGGGGACGGCGTCCCCCCTTCCATGCGTTCACTCCTTGCAGCGGCCCAGATACTCGCCGGTGCGGGTGTCGATGGTGACCTTCTCGCCCTCGCTGATGAACAGGGGCACCTGGATCGTGGCGCCGGTCTCCAGAGTGGCGCTCTTGGTCACGTTGGTCGCGGTGTCGCCCTTGATGCCGGGCTCGGTCTCGGTGACCACCAGATCCACGAAGTTGGGGACCTCCACCGTGAAGACGTTGCCCTTATAGCTCAGCAGCTTGCACATGGTGTTCTCCTTGACGAAGCGGAAACCATCGCCCAGCACGTCCGCGTTCAGGGGCGTCATATCATACGTCTCGGGATCCATGAAATAATACAGGTCGCCGTCGTTATAGCTGTACTCGGCGTCCTTGCGCTCCACGGCCACCTGCTCGAACTTGGCGCTGGGGTTGAAAGCCTCTTCACGGACGGCGCCCGTGATGACGTTCTTATACTTGGTCCGCACGAAAGCCGCGCCCTTCCCGGGCTTGACATGCTGGAAATCCACCACCAGCATGGGCTTCCCGTCCATCTCAAAAATCAGTCCCTTCCGGAAATCACCGGCAGTAATCGTAGGCATAGGTTTTCCTCCTCACGAATCTTCCGAGAAAACGACCTGTGGAAGGGCATTTTCTCTTATTTCTATCCATCAGCAAAATTACCTAGGTTATTTTATCTTAACTCGCCCGCTATTGCAAGTAGTTTTCCGCGCTTTCCCCCGTTTTTTCAGGTGTTTTTTTCCGATCTGCGGCGGCAGATGGCCTTGAAGGGAGCCTGGAGCGCGTGGAGCACCTTCTGCCACGCGGTCACAGCTCCGCCCACCGGTTCCACCATCAGCGCCAGGACGCCCGCCCGGTTGGCCGCCAGCACGTCCGTGAGGAGCTTGTCCCCCAGCATGGCCGTGCGGCGCCGGTCCCGTCCGGCCCTGGCCATGGCGGCCTCCAGCCCCGCTGGGCTGGGCTTGCCCGCGTGGCCCTGGTATGGGATGCCCAGATCCGAGCAGAACTCCCCCACCCGTTCGCCGGAGCGGTTGTTGGATACAATCATCACGGCGATGCCCGCCGCCTCCATGGCGGCGATCCAGTCCCGCAGGGCCTGATCCGGGCGGCGGGTCTTCTTGGCCGCCAGCGTGAAGTCCAAGTCGCTCAGCAGCAGATCCACGCCCCTGCTCTGCAGATAGGCGGGCGTGATCGCACTATAGTGCTGGAAGAGCTGGTGGGGGATGATGGAAAACGGCATAGGCGGCTCCTTCTTCGCATAAGCTGGTTCCAGTATAGCAACGAAATCCGCGTCACGCAAGGGGGAGATCCGTTTGCAGGTCTATCTGGCCGCCACGCCCGCACAAGTCCAGGAAGCCTCTCGATACTGCCGCAATCTGGCCCACGTCGCCTACCGTATCGGCCCTGGCTCCACACTGCTGCGGCAGAACCTGCTGCTCCAGACCCGGGGCGGCCTGCTCTCCGTCAGCGACCAGGAGGCGCCGCGCATCGAGGATCCGGAGGCCCTGTGCGCGGCAGTCCTGCGGGAGTGCGGCCGCCGGGGGTACTCCGGGGCACTGCTGGACTTCGAGGCGCCGCCCACCGGGGACCGGCTGGTGTTCGTGGAGCATCTGGCCAAGGCGCTGACCGCGTCGCGGCGCGTCCTGTATGTGCCGGAGCGCTATGGCAGCGCGGCTCCCGCCGCCGTGCCTCTCATCGGAACCGCCATCTCCGGCGGCAATTTCACCCAGCGGCTCCAGGAGGCTGCCGCCGCCCGGGGCGGCGCCGGCCGGCTAGCCCTGGATGTGGAGCGGCTGCGGATGGACTTCTGCCTCCCTGCCCGGTCCGGACAGGGCACGCCTCTCACCGGGAGCGCCCTCCAGGAGCTGATGGACCGCACGGCGCCGTCCGTGTTCTTCTCTCCCGACTTGTGCGCTCGATACTTTACCTATTCGCAGGACGGCCAGACGCACTTCGTCCTCTTCGACGATGCGGACACGCTGGTGCAGAAGCTGCGGACCGGCACCTCCATGGGCTTCTCCGCCGCCTTCCTCATGTGGCCGGAGGTCCGGGACGTGGCCGGCCGGCTGGGCCTGCGGTGACAGCCCACGTTTTCGATCCCAACGCCTCACGGGAGAGGCTCCGCCTTATGGAGGCGGAGCCTCTCCCGCTCTTCATGAGGCAGCATCCGTCCCAGCGGGGCCCGTCTCCGCCAGGAGCGTCCCGTCCGCCGTGCGGAGGACCTGGAGCGACAGCCCGGACACCGGATCCGCCGCGCCCCTGCCCGACCCACGCGGCGGGAGCGAGACTGTTCCCGCCATGTATCCGCCGGAACACACTCCGAACGCCATCAGCGCATACACCTGTCCGCCATCCAGCGAGCGCGCCTGGACCGCGATATCCTGCCCGCTGCAGTTGTCGATATAGACCGTGATGCCCGTCCCAAGCGCCGCGGGCTTCGCCGTGATCGTCACGCCGCCCTGATCCAGGAGCAGGACGGTCTCTCCTGTGCGCTCCGGCAAGTGTCCCGTCTCACCGCCGCGCGGCGCGCCGCCGCAGGCAGTCAGTGACACGGCCAGCACCAGCGCGAGGATCCCGGCTCGGTACCTCCTCATCCAGCCTCCTCCTTTTAAACATATAATATAACATGATTTATAACATATAAATATCTTATATGCAAACATAAAATCATGTTGAGGAGTGGTTTTATGAGTGGAAACAGCCTGGTGATCCATCCCAAGCGCCCAAAGGGCGAAGATGGGTATCGGACGTTCTCGATCCGTGTCAAGGAAGAGCTTTTCGACAAGATCAACGATATCGCCGCCCAGACAGGGCACAGCCGGAACGAGCTGATCGGGCAGTTCCTGGAGTTCGCCGTCAGTCACTGTACGATCGCGGACAAATGATCCCGGGCGCCTGGCCGCCGGGGTGCGGAGAGCGTCCCGCCTCCTGTGGGGTTGGCGGGGCGCTCTTCCCATGCCTCCTCTCGGCCAGGGACATCTGCAGGGCGGACGGCCGCCTCCGCGGGACCGACGGCTGCCTCTTGACTTCCGGTCCTGTGCGTGGTAAGATACGGGGCGTTCGTTCTCATCGCGGTCATATCCTATATCATATTGATATCCGCCACCGGGTGGATCCAGCGTCGGTCCTCGTATCGTTAGGTCTTTGCAGATACGAGATGCCGGCGCTTTTTTGGAGGTCTTCATGGAACAGATATCTTATCGCAGCGCATTCGCCAAATACGCCTCTTTGAACGTGCTGGGCATGTTGGGGCTCTCCTGCTACATCCTGGCAGACACGTATTTCGTCTCTCTGGGACTGGGCGCCGACGGTCTGGCGGCCCTGAACCTGGCGATCCCCGTCTATAACTTCATCCATGGCAGCGGACTCATGCTGGGCATGGGCGCCAGCATCAAATACACCGTCTGCCGGGGCCAGGGCGATCAGCAGCAGGCGGACCGCCTGTTCACCGGAGCTGCCCAGCTGGCGCTCTTGCTGGCGGCGCTCTTCCTCTTGGCCGGGCTGTTCCTGTCTGGGCCGATCACCGCTGCGCTGGGCGCGGACCAAGCGGTCTTCTCCATGACGCACACCTATCTCCGGACCCTGCTGCTGTTCTCTCCGGCCTTCCTGGCCAACGACCTGCTCTTGTGCTTCGTGCGCAACGACGGCTCGCCCCGTCTTGCGATGCTGGCCATGCTGGGCAGCAGTTTCACCAACGTGGTGCTGGACTACCTCTTCATCTTCCCCCTGGGGATGGGCATCTTCGGCGCGGTGCTGGCCACAGGCCTCTCTCCTCTCGTGAGCATCGGCATCCTGGCTCGCCACTGGCTGCGGCCAGAGCGGGGGTTCCATCTCGTCCCGCGCGCGGCCGGCCGGAGGACTGCCGGCACCATCCTCTCCCTGGGCTTCCCCTCTCTGGTGGCAGAGGTCTCTTCCGGCGTGGTGATCATCGTGTTCAATCAGCTGCTGTTGGGCCTGCAGGGCAATGTGGCCGTGGCGGCCTACGGCGTGGTGGCCAACCTCTCGCTGGTGGTGACAGCCATCTTCACCGGTGTGGCCCAGGGCGCTCAGCCCCTGCTCAGCAGCGCTTACGGGCATGGGGAAGAGGGGGCACTGAAGGGCGTGCTGCGCTGCGGCATCTGCACCGTGCTCGTCCTCGCCTGCGCCATCTATGGCGGCATCCTCCTGCTGGCGGAGCCCATCGCGGGGGCCTTCAACAGCGGCCACGATCCCAACTTGACTGCTCTGGCCGTGGACGGCCTGCGGCTCTACTTCCTCTCCGCCCCCTTCTCCGGATGCAACATCCTCCTGGCCAGCTCGTTCGCCGCTGTGGAGCGGGCGGTCCCGGCCCAGCTGATCTCCCTGCTGCGGGGGTTGGTGCTGGTGGTGCCCACGGCCATGCTCATGGCCGCGCTCCTGGGGATCACGGGCGTCTGGCTGGCCCTGCCGGTGACGGAGATCCTGGTGGCCGCGCTGGCCCTGGTGCTCTTCCGGCGCTTTGGGCCCGGCAGGACGCCGGAGAGGCCTGCGGCGGCATGAAAAAAACGGACCATCGACGATAAGTCGATGGTCCGTCCTTTTGCTCTCGATCAATAATAGCGCTTCTTGTTGTTCTTGCGAGCGGCCTCAGACTTCTTGCGGCGCTTGACGCTGGGGCTCTCATAATGCTCTCTCTTACGGACCTCAGCGATCACGCCAGCCTTCGCACAGCTGCGCTTGAAACGCTTGAGTGCGCTGTCGATGGACTCGCCGTCCTTCACATGGATCTCAGACATTTATATTTCCCTCCCTCCGAGGTATCCGGCTCTATCCAGGATACTTTAAGGGCCATACAGTTTATGGCTTTAACAAAGTTATTATACGGAGACCATCAGAAGTTGTCAAGGTCTTTCCCGGAAAATTTCTTGTCCAAGATCCGCCTGTCCGTCACTGCGGCTTCACGATCAGGTTGATCAGGCGGTCCTTGACGAGGATCTTCTTCACGATCTGCATGCCCTCGGTGGCCTTCTTCACCTTTTCCACGGCCAGCGCCGCGTCCACCACGGCCTGCTCCTCGCTGCCGGTGGGCATGGTGACGGTGCCCTTGAGCTTGCCGTTCACCTGGACGGCCATCTCCACCGTGGCGGCGACCGTCTTGCTGGCGTCGAACTTGGGCCACTGGGCCTGGCAGCACATCTTGCCCGTCTGCTTGGCGAAGCCCAGCTCCTCCCACAGCTCCTCGGCGATGTGCGGAGCGAAGGGATCCAGCAGAAGCAGCAGATAGCGCATGTCGCCCCGCGTGCAGCCGTTGGCATAGAACTCGTTGACCATGGTCATGAGGGCCGCGATGGCGGTGTTCATCTTCAGGGTGTCGATGTCCTCCGTCACCTTCTTCACGGTCTTGTGGATGACCGTCTCGTTGGCGGGAGTGACCTCATAACTGTCGGACGCCTGCTCGGCCAGGTTCCACACACGGTCCAAGAACCGCTTGGAGCCCTTCACCGCGTCGTTGGACCAGGTGGCGGCCTTCTCGAAATCGCCGATGAACATGATATACAGGCGCATGGTGTCCGCGCCGTACTGCTCCACGATGTCGTTGGGGTTGACCACGTTGCCCCGGGACTTGGACATCTTCTCGCCGCCCTCGCCCAGGATCATGCCGTGGCTGGTGCGCTTGGCATAGGGCTCCTTGGTGGGCACTGCGCCGATGTCATAGAGGAACTTGTGCCAGAACCGGGAATAGAGCAGGTGCAGCGTGGTGTGCTCCATGCCGCCGTTGTACCAATCCACGGGAGACCAGTACTCCAGCGCCTCCTTGGAGGCGAACTCCTTGTCGTTGTGGGGGTCCATATACCGCAGGAAGTACCAGCTGGAGCCGGCCCACTGGGGCATGGTGTCCGTCTCCCGCTGGG
>CALXDL010000003.1 GCA_944387055.1 uncultured Oscillospiraceae bacterium | reverse complement strand
TCCTCCGCCGCCTTGTTGAAGCTCCCCGCGTCCGCCACCCGGAGGAAGGTCTCCAGCTGGGGGTTATACATCACACGCGCCACCGCCTTTCCGCCCACGCCATCGGGCCCTGTTTGGGAACTATTTTACTGTTTTCCGGCGAAAATAGCAAGGAAAATACGCGGACAGACTCATCCGTCTGTCCGCGCATTGCGTCTCACATCCCAAACAGCGCTGCCGCCCGGTGCATATTCTCCATCACCGGGACGCCGAAGGGGCACCGCTTCTCACAGGCCCCGCAGGAGATGCACTCACTGCCGTGGTGGGGCAGCACCGCATAGTGCTCCCGCACGGTCTCCGGCACATCCCCCTGGGCCCGGGCCAGATTCAGGAATTTCGTCACGCTGGCCACGTCGATCCCCATCGGGCAGGGGGCACAGTGTCCGCAGTACATACAGTGGCCCACCCAGCTGATCTTGGGCAGGGCAGCGAAGGCGGCGGCGTAGTCCCGCTCCTCTGCCGGGGCCTCCTCATAGGCGATGCTGGTCTTCAGCTCCTCCAGATCCCTGGCTCCAGACATGACGGCGGCCACGCCGGGCCGGGTCAGGGCGTAGTGGAGGCATTGATAGAGAGTCAGGGCCTTCCCGGCTGGAGACAGTTCGGCATTGAGCAGATCCCCGCCGCCAAAAGCCTTCACCACTGTGATGCCCACCCCCAGCCGCTGGCAGGTCTCATACAGCTCCTGCCGCTGGGGGTCGATGTTGACGAGGGGCCGCTCATAGTTTTTTTCGTTCCAGAGCTGCTCCACATCCTCGCCTGCGGGCTGTAGGTCATAGCAGGGGTTGACGCTGAACATCAGCACTTCGACGATGCCGCTGTTCGCGGCCGCCAGAGCCACCTCCGGATTGTGGCTGGAGAGACCGATGGCACGGATCGTCCCCTGTGCTTTCAGCTCTTTGGCATAGTCCATCACGCCGCCGGCACACACTGTCTCCCAGTCGGCCAGGGAGTCCACATAGTGGATCATGCCGATCTCCGCGTGGTCCGTCTCCAATCGCTGGAGCTGATCGGCAAAGCCCTCTTTCACTTCGTCCAAGTTCCTGGTACGCTTGTACTGTCCGTCCTTCCAGATGGTGCACAGATGGGCCTGGAGGACGAATTTCTCCCGCCGTCCCCGCAGGGCGCGGCCCAGGTTGGAGCGGAACTCCGGGTTTGGGGTGTAGAGATCGATGCAGTTGACCCCGCCTGCCTCCATGGCATCCACCATTTCCTTGACTTGCTCATAGGGCTTGCCCACAAAGCCCTCGCACCCCATGCCGATCTCACTGACCAGCAGGCCAGTCTTTCCAAGCTGACGATATTCCACGTGCTTCTCCTCCCATACTCGATCTCTGTTCTCTCATACTGTATCGCATTTTAGACCTCAGTGCAACATCCATACCAACTTCGAGGCACACACAGGAGCCGTCAGCTCTCCTGCTGGCGGCCCCTGTAGGGGATAGATGTCTGTTTTCCTCAGTATGTATAGCCGGGTGCCAGCAGCTCCATCAGTGCCTGGTCATGGTGATGGGCCAGGCGGGACTGAGTATCCAGGATCATGGTGGCGCCGCCCTCACGGGTGTAGGGTCTCCACTCCGGCAAGCCGTTCGCGCTGGGAGTACCGTTCCGTGCAAAGTTGATCCATGCAGTGCTGATCTGCTCTGCCAGGACCTCCTGCTCCTGTGTGCCTCCCACATTGTTGAACACATAGGGGATCTCCGCCCCATGGTAAGAGTTTCCATAAGTGAACACATAGGCGTATACAGGCGCGCCGCCCTGATCCGCCTTGTAGGACATGATCTTCAGCAGAGGCAGACGGATGGTGGTGGAATCCACCTGGTCGGCCGTCAGGCCGGGCTTGTTGGGATAGGCAGCCCGAAGAGCCGCTTCCAGCTCCGGCGTCTCCTCGATGGGGTCGGCGGCAAAGAAGCCGCTCCACTCGTTCAAGTTGCTGCCGATCAGCAGAGGGATGTCCCGGCCCGCCTCGGCAAAGGAGTCCTCGGTCACCGGATCGGTGGGCAGGAAGTCGCCGTCCACCACCGGCTCCCAGTCCATGGAGTAGCCGCCGCCCAGGGCCGCAGGGAGCTGCAGCTCCTGCCCCGTCTGCTGGAGCGCCCGAGTGGCTGCCGCCTGCAGTTCGTCTGTAGGGACGGTCTGGATGTCCTCGATATGTTCGGCGGTGATCCCCAGAATGTCCAGGATATTCTCGGTCAAGGCGGTGCTGGCCTCCTGGGAGTTGAACACCACGCCCATGGTCTCCGTGGCGCCGCTCTGGACGATGCCCTTGTCAAAGAGCCCTTCCGCATAGGGGGAGGACATGAGGGCCAGCACCTTGGCACCGCCGCCGGACTGTCCGAACACCGTCACATTGTCCGGGTCGCCGCCGAAAGCCGCGATATTGTCCTGGATCCACTCCAGGGCATCTATGATGTCCATCATGCCCACATTGGCGGAATACTGGTACTTCTCTCCGTAGGCGGACAGATCCAGGAAGCCGAAGGTGTTCAGCCGATGGTTGACAGACACGACCACCACATTGCCCTCCCGGCTCAGGTTCTCGCCGTCATAGCCGGCCTCGTTGGCGGAGCCGGTGGAGAAGCCGCCCCCGTGGAGCCAGACCATCACCGGCCGGGCCTGGCCGTCATCAATGCCGGGAGTCCAGATGTTCAGGTTCTGGCAGTTGTTGTCGGTGCCGGACTGATCGCCGCTGCCGCCCACGCCGGAGATCGAGCCCTGTGGAGACATAGGACCGTAGGTATCCGCCATCCGCACGCCCGCCCAAGGCGTGACTTCCTCAGCGGGGACAAACCGCTCTGTAGCCTGAGCGTAAGGAACGCCTAAGTAGCGATAGATGCCATCTTCATTGGTGCCCTGCACCAAGCCGGCGGTGGTGCGGACGATACCATCTGCCTGGGCGTCGCCGCTGGCCGTATCCATCGTCAGGTAGTTCCGCAGGATCGTAGCGACCTGGGCGCGAGTGGCGTGATCCTGGGGCAGGAACCGATCGCCATCCGCACCGTTGACAATGCCATTGGCCCTTGCCCAGTCCACGGCCTGCCCTGCATAGGTGGAGATGGAGCTTTCATCTGCGAAGTCCTGGCCAGCTTCTGCGCTGGGACTGCCGGCATATCGCCACAGGATGGCGGCAATCTGCTCGCGGCTCACAGGATCGTCAACACCAAACAGCCCGTTTCCATAGCCGCTGACCACACCCTGCTGGGAAGCCCAGAGGACGGCGTCAGCGTACCAGGTACCGTCGGCAGTATCGGTAAAGCTGTCGCTGCCGGAAACACCGGGGTTCCCCGCTGCCCGATACAGGGTCTGAGCCAGCATGGCGCGGGTCATGGTGCCGTCCGGATCAAAGGTGGTGGCAGTGGTGCCATTCATCAGCCCGTTGTCCCGGACATACTCCACGGCGTCAGCATACCAGGCGCCGGCCGGCACATCTGTAAAGCCGGTATCGCTATCAGCTGCCGCAGCTACGGAGATGCCTGCTGACAGGATCGATGCTGTCAATAGGACGCCCAATATCTTCCTTTTTGCTCTCATTGCCCATCACTCCTTGATTTTTCGGTTTTTTGCTTGAGATCTTGCTCCTGTTTTTATCTGTCGCTCCCAGAATCGGGCCGCCAGATCCAGCCACCCCTCTGCGGCCGTACCGGTCCCCAACCCGAAGCCGTGGCCCAGGCCCGGGTAGCAGTGGAACTCTGTGTCGATGCCGCAGGCAGACATAGCGTCTATACGGGCTTTCATCAGCCGCCAAGGGGCGATCCAATCGGAGTCTCCCACGCATACAAAGGTGGGAGGATCTCCGGGGCTGTATCCATCCAGGCCGGTGTACTGCATGACCACCGTACCAGGGTGAGGCAAACGCCCTCCGCCAAAGGCCGCCGGGCCGTAGGTCCCAAGCCACGCTACCATTCGGGCACCCGCTGATCCGCCCCACAAGGAATAACAGCGTGTGTCCACTTTCAATTCGGACGCATGCTGAAAGATAAACGAGATCGCTCGGGCCAGATCTTCACAGGCGCTCTGGGCGTTGGGGCGATAGATCAGCGCAAAGGCGTTGTAGTCCTTTTGGGACAGTTCCAGGGCATGGGGAAAGCTGTCGTGGATGGCGGCCACATAGGCAAAGGCGCCGCCGGCATTACAAATGGCAAAGGGAGCCCCCGGTTTGCCCCGGAAGAAAAACAGCCCGGTGTTCTTCTTTGCCGGGTCAGCGGCCTTTTCCTTGTCTGTATAGATGTGGTAGAAAACCGTTTCGCCTGCCAAGGCCCGCTCTTTGAGCGTATTGACGATCTCCACGGTCTTGCTGGGGTCAATATGGCTGTACCAGGTCAATTTCAGACTTCCCAGCGTTGCTCCGCTCCAGTAGCCGGTGTCCACCGGAAAGAGCAGGCGGCCGAAAGTGCCGAAGGCCGGGTCGTGGGTCACCGTTTGGATCGGTGTATCCATTGTGAATTTGTGGTCCAAAGAAACGCCCCCTTCGGCTGTCTGACCAGACGATATAACAATGTAGCTTCAATTCCTCAATTCGCCTGTCTGCTGGAAGCAGATATCTTATTTTTCTGCGGCGTTTCCGGCGGACCAGCGCCGCAGAAAAATCCCGTCATAGTGAGCAATGGTCAGAAACAGGCCCATGATCGCCGCATAGTCCATCAGAAACCGCGGTACAGTCTGGTCCGGCGGGAAGGACACGAAGTGGGAGCGCAGCAACAGGTGATTCGGCAGATCGTTGTGGAAAAAGGCATAGAGTCCATAACAGGAAACTGCCGCCGCCAGGACCCGAGGCGCTGCCGTCCGGTATTTGGATGGGAGACGCAGCCCCGTGGTCCGGCGGACCGTGCTCATCACCGCTCCCCAGTGGAGTCCCAGATGAAGCCCCATGAGGAGATATCCCCAGTAGGCACAGGGCAGATGGAGCGCTCTGGCCAGCTCGCTGCCCCCATGCAAAGGAAGGAAGTCCAGCACATACTGGGAGAGGACCAGGCCGCTGAGCAACGTGCCCAGCGTTGTAAACAGGAGCAGGACGGTCAGCACAGTCTGCATACAGCGGTAGAGGGAATCCTGTCCCTTCTTCAAATTCCGAAGCCACGGCACATTGACGGCGTGGTGGAAAATCAGCAGGAGGAACATACCAACGCCCAGCCACTCATGGATCTCCTCGCCGATCAGGGAATACCCTATCAGGAGCAGGAGGACCGCTATCAGAGCCAGATCTACCGCCCACTTTTTCCCCATTCTCTTCTTCCTCCTGCTATCTTTTCAAGAAAAATTCCGGGTATCTCTCACCCTTGAGAGAACAGCCACCCCATGATCTCCGGGTCCCGGGCGAACAAGTTCCCACCGCCATGCTGGCTGGATGCGCCGCCTTCCCGGAAATAGTCCGCGTCTTTGATATCCAATACCAAGAGCGCGTCGATCTCCTCTTCGGACAGCCCCTCCTGTTCATATGCCGCGTGCAACTGGTCATAGGCGTCCCGGGTAGGACCTGCGCCATAGTATTCGTCTCCTTCGCCGACGACCAGATAGACCGGTGTCCGGCTCTCCACGACCGGCTCATAGGCCCCGTCCCACTGGGAACTGCAATGGAGATACGCAGTGAACAGATCCGGCCGCATCCCCATCACCAGGGACATGGTCTCTCCACCGCCGGAATATCCTTCGGCATACACGCGATCCCGGTCGATGGTATAGTGGTCCAGGATATAGTCCACCAGCACGATGGTCTGGCGGGCCGAGGTCTCTCCCCAGTCGTTCAGCTGCGGAGCCACCACGATCATCCGGTCATCGTATCCAAGTGCCTCGAAGCCGAACGCCTCTTGCAGGTTCGCCCCCACGCCCTGGAAGGAAAGCCCTTCGTAGCCTGGCAGCGTGAAGAACACCGCATAGGGCTCGCTGCCGTCATAACTGTCAGGGACATAGATATGGTAATGGATGTCCCCTTCCTGCTGGGAATGGAGGATATTGTCCAGCAAGAACCCCCGGTCAAACTCCGTCCCCGGTGTGACGTAGCTGCCGGACGCTGCCTCTGCCGTCTCCTCCGGCTCCCGGGCTTCTTCCAGCTGCGCTGGGCCCTGCGGTGGGACCGTCTGCGGCTGCACAGCGTCTCCACAGGCGGTGAGCCCCGTCTGTAGGACGGCCGCCAGCAGGAGAGGAACGATCTTTTCGAATGAGAGCATCATCGCCTTCCTCCTTTCATGAGAGCATTGTAATCAAAACCAGCCCCATGCGGAAGTTCCGATCCGTTTCCAAGTGGAAACGAAAAGGTTGAAACAGCGGGCAGCTGGCATGGCCCGTGGACCTGTCAAAGGGATGCGTCCGTGTCTGCCGCGCTCTCCAGCAGGCCCTTCCCGGCAGGATACGATCTGGAGCGCACGCCATTTCAAGCTTTTTCTCGACCCTGGCCCCCAGCCTCCTCCAGGCACCGTGTCTATCGGTCCGGTGGGCCAGAGCGGATGGGCTGATATGGAAAAGTGCCTGTCCTCCCTATCGGCTGCGAGATCCAGGCCGGAACATACCGGACCTATGCCGTCTGGATATGCGCTGGAAAAAAGGACCTGATGGAGCGTGTGCTCTCATCAGGTCCTTTCGTTCCAGGATATTGGCGTGGGGCGGCCCCCCCCGGTCAAGGCTGGAGATAGCGCTGGAGTTGACGCAACAGTTCCCGCAGATCCAGCGGTTTGGCCACATGGGCGTCCATCCCGCTGTCCAGGCAGCGCTGGATGTCCTCAGAGAAGGCATCTGCCGTCATGGCGATGATCGGCACGGTCTTGGCGTCGTCTCGTGGAAGCGCACGGATGCGCCGGGCGGCCTCACAGCCGTCCATCACCGGCATCCGGATATCCATCAGCACCGCGTCGTAATGGTCCGGCGCTGAAGCCTCGAAGAGCTCCACGCACTGCTGGCCATTCTCCGCCCAGTCCATCTCGAATCCGTAGACCGACAGCAGCTCCCGGGCCACCTCCCAGTTCAGGTCGTTGTCCTCCGCCACCAGCAGGCGGCGTCCGGTGTAGTCCGATGCGCTCTCTGTGGGCTGCTCTTCCGCTGTCCGGCCGTCTGCGTACCGGCTCAGCCCGTGATACAGCGTGGAGCGGAACAAGGGCTTCGGCAGGAAGCCGTCGATCCCAACGCCGCGCGCCTCCTCTTCGATATCGCTCCAGTCGTACGCGGAGATCAGCAGGATGGGCAGTGTATCTCCCACCTCGCGGCGGATCTCCCGGGCCGTCTCGATCCCGCTCATGCCGGGCATCTTCCAATCCAGCAGGACCACGTGATAATCCGCCTGACGCGCGTGACGTTCCTTCACCATCTCCACCGCCGTGCGGCCATCCTGGGCCCATTCCCCGTGGACGCCGATCTCGCCCAGAGCGGCGGCTGCGCTCCGGCACAGCTCTTTGTCGTCATCCACCACCAGCACGTCCCAGCCCGGCAGCGACATCTCTTCCTCTTCTGTCTCCGCCATCTCCAGGTCCAGGGCGATGTGGAACTCCGTCCCCTTCTCCGGCTCGCTCTCCACCTCAATCTGTCCCTGCATCTCATCCACGATGTACTTCACGATCGCCATGCCGAGGCCTGTCCCCTCGATCTTCTGCACCCGGGCACTGTCTTCCCGCTCGAAAGACTCGAATATCTTCTTCTGGAACTCCTTGGACATCCCGATCCCTGTGTCCTTCACCCGGAAATGGGTCCGTACCCACCCTGTTCCCCTGGGCGACGGCTCCTGGCTCACCATCATATCGATCCGGCCGCCTTCCGGCGTGAACTTCAACGCATTGGACAGCAGGTTCAGCAGGACTTGATTGAGCCGCACGCCATCGCAGTATACCTGTTCACACTGGATCTCCTGGATCACGATATCGAACATCTGGCCCTTCTGCTTCACCTGCGGCCGCACGATGCCCACGACGCTCTCCAGCGCCTCCTGCAGGGACATCCGCTCGATGTTCAGCGTCAGTTTGCCGCTCTCGATCTTAGACATGTCCAGCATATCGTTGATCAGCCCCAGCAAGTGCCGACTGGAGAGGGCTATCTTCTTCAGGCACTCCTGCACCCGGTCTGGCTGATCCATGTTCGCCGCCGCGATCGCCGTCATGCCCACGATCGCGTTCATCGGCGTGCGGATGTCGTGGCTCATATTGGACAGGAACTCGCTTTTGGCTCGGCTGGCCCGTTCCGCCTCCCTCTTCGCCTCCTCCAGCGAGCGCAGCTGCTTGCGCGAGAGCCGGAAATAGGCCCCGAAGATCGTCAGCAATGCCGCCAGGATCAGCGCACAGCCGCCCAAGGCCGTGTAGATGCGCCGGTTGCCCAAGCTCGCCACTGTCTCGTCCAGGATGCTGTGCGGCATGACCGTCACCAGATACCAATCCGAATAGGGCAGCATGGTGCAGAACACATGGCGCCGCTGGCCATCTACCTTCAGGACAGTGGAAAAGTCATCGCCTCTAGCGAACGTCTGCTGCATCGTCTCCACCACTTCTTCCGCCGTCCCGCCGTCGAACGTTCCGTGCTCTTTCAAGAATTCGAAATACGTCTGTCCAACGGTATCCGCATTGCGCAGGACGAATGCGCCATCCTGACGGACGATGTGGGAGAACACGAGAGAATCGTCGATCTCCAGCGAGAGCGCCTGATTGATCGCATCGATGGGCACACCGGCCACCAGAGCGGTGCACTCCTGTCCTTCCTCCATTGGATATTCCACGGATACGCCCAGAAGGAGCATCGTCTCTCCAGACGCGGTGACGCCAGAGGTCACGTTCTCCTCCCCCGCGTTCAGCGCGGCCAGGAACGAAGGCTCCCCGTCGATCGTCATCGGCTCGCCCAGGATGACATCGGCCACGCCATCCCGGGAATAAAGGCTCAGATATCCGAACTCTCGTGCTTGGGCGCTGGCAGCCAGCTCCTCCCGCAGTTCCCGTCTGGAGACCGCGGTCTCCGGCGGTGTGTTCTCCACGATGCCCCTGACCAGCGAGAGACGCAAGTCGATGATCGAGCTGAAATGCAGCTTGATCTGACGGCTCATCTCGGACATATATATCTCGCCCACCTTGTTGATCGCCTCATCGCTCTCTCGGATCATATAGGTAGTGATCCAGGTGAACACGCCAATGCAGAGAAGCAGCACTGCGGCCAGGCTGGCCCACAGGGCACGCATCGTCTTCTTCTGCATGAAAACCATCTCCCTCCATGTGCTCTCGCGCTCGTATACAGATGCCTCCCGCCATCTCCCCTCCAGCGAGACGGCGCATCCAGCGATCTCGACATGATACCACTATACCAATATCCCCCATCAGATGCAATGCCATCATGCAGAAAAGCACCGTTCCCAGTTGGGAACGGTGCTTTTACAGGTGTATCAGCCCTGCGGCAGGGCTTCTTTCTCTGCGATCATCTGCTCATATCTTTGGATCTTATCATCGAGGCGCTCCAGCGAGGCCTGCATCTCCGCCATCCGCGCTATGAGCTGGCTCCGCTGCTCGATGAGCAGCTGTTTCCGAGCGCCGAGGGTCGTGTCTCCCTGTCGGAAAAGGGCCACATACTCGATGAGCGCTTCGATCTGCACACCGGCGGAGCGCATACACTTCATCAGCTCGATCCATTGACAGGAGGTCTCGTCGTAATCGCGGATGCCGCCGGCCGTCCGGGGCACCGGCGGGAGCAGGCCGATGCGCTCATAATACCGCAGAGTATCCGCCGACAGGCCATATCGCCGGCTCACTTCCGTGATGGTCATCCATCCTCACCCCTCTCTCACCGGCCCAGCAGGGCCGCCGCGTAGTCCCGCGCCTCCTCCGATGCGTCCCTCATAAGCCGAAGACCGCTCCAGATCCTCCAGGCTTCAGGCCCCCCACAGCTGCAGCGTATCCGCATAATGGATCATCCCGATGTCCAGATAGCTGGTGCCGGGATCGTCCAGCCGCATTTCGAACGCGGCACGGACTGGCAGGACTGCTTATGCCTATCGTGGCTGGCCGTCCCATAGGATGCCTCTCCAGGATCCAGCTCAACACCTGGACCCTACTCCAAGTCAAGTCCTTCCTGCGCTGCAGATCCGGACGCTTCCATGGCAGGGATGCTCTGCCGAAACTGTACGGCAGATAACCAGCGGTCCACATGGAGAGGGGACGCCAACGGATCGTTGGCGTCCCCTCTGCGTCCGCTGGTCGCGTGTTCCTCTGATCAGCTGGCCTGCTGGATCCGCCAGACGATGGCGGAGATCTGGCCGCGGGTCAGATAATTGCCGGGCCGGTATGTGCTGGTCCCATTGGAGAAATATCCCTCTACGATGCCAGCCGCGTTCAGCGCCTGGACATAGACGTCGTTGGTATCCGTAAAGGGCTTGACGCTGGAGAGGTCCTCCGTATCCAGGTCCATGGCCTTTGCCGCGATCTGGGCCACCGCAAGGCGGGTGATGGGAGCGTCCAGATCCACCGTACCGGAGACGAGGCCGTCCCGCTGGGCCCTGCTGAGATACCCGCTGAAGGGATGGCTGCCCGTGGGCGCCAGCTCCTGATAGCCAGTGGCCAGCATGATCAGCTTCAGCGCCTGGCCATAAGTGACGTTGTTGTTGGGACGGAACGTGCCATCCTGATAGCCGTCGATGACGTCCGCGTCGCTCAGCTCCGTCACATACTTGTAGCACCATGTGCTGGAAGACACGTCAGTGAACACCTTGATGCTGGTGACGATGCCCAAACTGAACACACCGCTGGCGATGGCGTCGCCGTCCCGGTATGCCACGTACGGGATCTCCACAGAGCCGGTATAGCCGCTGGCCGGCACGAAGCGGAGCTGGCTAATCCGGTGGCTGCCACTGGAATAGGTATACCGGGTGCTGGTATCCGCCCGCGTGCTGGTGCCGGATCCCTCGTACACCGTACCCACCGTGCGGTCAGGCAGCTGGAGGAGCTGGATGCTGTCCAAGCTCAGACCGCTGGCCGCGTTCACCGCCATGGAGATCGCCGCAGCGGGGAAGGTGACAGAGCCGTTCCTGGGCGTGACACCGTATACTTCAGACACGGTGCTCTTCTGGCTCACGCTGATGAGGATGGTGCCGGACACGGAGCGGGAACCGCTGCCGTAGGCCGTGAAGGGGATGGTGGCGCAGTAGTTGAACCCGCTGGGGATATAGGTCAACTCGCTGAGGGCATATTCGTCGGTGGAATCGGGGCTGTAGTGCAGGGTGAAGCTGCGGTAATTGCTGGAGGTGATACGCTCCCGCTTCTCGCCGTAGCTGCTGGCACTGTAATAGTTATAATACAGGCTGCCGCTGGAGGGCGCGCCGCCCAGTCTCACATAAGAGAGGGTGTCGTTGGGATACTCCTCTTCGAAGAAGCGGGCGATGTCATTGGCGTTGATCTGGACATTGCTGTTATACGTGGTGTAATAGAAGATGTCGCCCTGTCCGGCAGAGAAGGTGCCCTCCGGCGCGATCACCAGCTCGCCCTCCACATACTCGTCCTCATCGTAATACGCGGAGAACTCCAAGGTGATGGGCTCGTCGAAATCATCTCCAGCCACGAAGGACAGATCGTCCAGATCGTAGTCGCCGTCCTCTTCGTCTTGGTAATAGAACCTCCAATCCGAGATGGTCTCCTCGTCGAAGCGCTCCTCGTCATCGCCGTCATAGTCATAATAGACATAGCCCACAGAGCGGCTCATGGAGTCGTCCGTATAGAACTCCACCCAACGGAGCGTCTCGTCATACTCATCTTGGAAGTAGTCATCGAAGTCATCCGCATCGAAACGGACCTCTTCGCCCGGCGCCACCTCGTAGGTGATGTCGCCTTCTTTGCTGGAAGAAGCGGTATCCTCACTGGAAGTGATCACCACGGTCCCGTCCACATACTCGTCCTCATCATAGTATGCGGTAAATTCCAGAACGATATCGTCTTCGAAATCGTCCCCAGCCACGAAGGACAGATCGTCCAGCGCGTAATCACCGTATCTGCTGGAACTGTAATAGAAGCTGTAGTCCTCGAGGTCGTCCTCGTCGAAACGCTCCTCGTCGTCGCCGTCATAGTCATAATAGATGTAGCCCACAGAGCGGTCAAGGGTGTCGTCCGTATAGAATTCCACCCAACGGAGCGTCTCGCCGTATTCATCCTGGAAGTAGTCGTCGAAGTCATCTGCGTCGAAGCGGACCTCCTCGCCAGGGGACACCTCATAGGTGATGTCGCCCCGGCTGGAAGAGCTCCCAGTGACTTTGATCTCCACTTCGCCCTCTACATATTCATCGTCCTCTCCATAGACAGCGTATTCCAGCGTCACCGTACGGGAGGAGCTGCCCGCCACGAAGGACAGATCATCCAGATCGTAATCGCCATATTTGCTGCGGCTGATGTAGAAGCGATAGTGGTCGATCGTGCTGTCAGAGAACGTCTTTTCATCGGCTCCATCGTAATCGAAGTACAGCGTGCCCTTCGAGGTGCTGAGGGTGTCATCTGTAGAGAACTCCACCCAGCGGGGAGAGTCGGAGTACTCGTCCTCGTAGACGTCGATGAAGTCATCCGCATCGAAGGTGACCTCTCCGTCAGCCTTCACCGTGTACTTGATGGTACTGCCGGAGCCAGAGGAGGATCCGTTGTAGATCGATACGGTGCCGGAGACCGTGTTGCCGTTCTCATCATAGGCCGTGTAGCTGACCCGATAAGTGCCGCGGGAATTGCCGGGCACGAAATACAGTCCCGACATAGGATAGGTCCCGTAACTGGAACTGCTGTAATAGTAATAGCTGGAAGAGCTCAGCGAGGTCTTATCATCGTCGGTGTACAGCCGCCCATAGCTGGTGCCGGAGGGATTGGTGAACCTGGCACGGGTCATGTTGCTGCCCGTGGCGTTCTTGAACAGTCGGTTCATCTCAGTCCGCAGCGTGGAGCCCACTGTCTTGCTGTTCGTCACGTCCAGAGAGATGTTCTGGCCGCTGGTGCTGACAGTATTGGAGGCGCCGCAGCGGGTACACTTGCCGTTGACATAGGAGTGGCCCATGGCAGGGGATCCCTGCCGGGTATAGGTCTTGCCGCAGATCTCACAGGTATAGGTGATCTGTCCCGCCTCTGTACACGTGGGATCTTTGACCTGCCCCTCGCCTCTGGCCACATGGCTCTCCTTGCCCGAAGTAGCCGTGCAGCCATTGGTCGTGCAGGCGTGCCAATGGTAGTCGTTGTCAGAGGTCCAGCGGTCGTCATAGACATGCTGGCCTGTAGCGCTGGACGTCACCGTCTGCTCATAACCGCACACCGTGCAACGATATACCGTGCGCCCTTCCTGATAGCAGGTGGCAGGTGTGTTGGATATCTCTCTGAAGTCGTGCGCCGCCTCATCGCTCCTCGCAGAGCATCCGGCGTCAGTGCAGGCATGCCAGTGACTGCTCTCATCCTTGGTCCATGCTCCGGACCAATGGTGCTCTGCCGCCATCGCCGCAGGCATCATACTCATGAGCATGACCACTGCCAGCACAGACGCGGACACCCTCTTTTTCCAAGATCCTCTCATCGAACTTCCCTCCGTTATCCAGTTTCCTGTTTTGCTTATACACGCCTACTTGTACCATAGCCGAAAATGCGCCTGAAATCATGAACAAACCATGAACAACTCTCCCCTAACAAATGCGGAGCAGCGTGTGCCTGCCTGCATCTGCCTATGGCCACTGCAGGAACTGGAAGATATCTCCTTGACAGGGTATATCTTCCATGTTTTCGTGTTTGCCCGTCCCTGTGTTCCCATCACCGCTCTCTCCCGCTGGGCGGCACATGCAGTCTTTATATGGAAGACGATCCAGAGGCGCAGAAAGTTCCCAGTCCTGCCAGAAAAACGCCCGAGCGGAGGGGTATCGGCAAGAAGAAGGGCTGCGGAGGGGTCTCCCTCCGCAGCCCTTTCCGGATCTGTTCGCTCTCTTTCCCACCGCTCAGGCGATGCGGGCCTGCCGCCGCTGCTCAAGTAGCTCTGCAACAGCATCGGCGTCCGGGATCTCATAGAAGATCATCCCCTGTGCGCGGTCCTCTTCTTCATTCTCCCGGAGGTCCATCTTGGGATGGCAGGCACGCCAGCGGAGCTGCTTGTGGATCTCCGGGAAAAGTTCGCCGCCCAGTACCAGGCACTTCTCCCCGCCTGCACGCTCCACCACTTGATATTCGTCGATATCGGAGAGATCCATGAAATAGAACGTCTTGTCTCTCGTCATCAAAATCGCCCGCTGATCCGTGAGCCAGTAGTGGCATGCGCGCAGGCTCTTGGCCTCTGTGAACGGAGAGACGATCACCGCGGCCACCGCCAGGATCACTAGTCCGACGAATCCCAAGTTCCAGCTCCCATTGGCCGTCAGATAGACTGCCAAGACGCCGGCAGCACCGGCCAATGCCAGGACCCATTTGCGCAGGATCTGCTCTCTCGCCCCCTGCTCCAGCAGCAAGAACGGTGCAGGCTTCCCCTGCCAGCAGATACGCTCACCTGGGCGCAGATAGCTGCGCACCTCATCCTCCATGCTTCAGCACGCTCCCTTCCAGGCTTTCGGTGTCCTTTGGATACTGCCACCAGCATAGCAGATATCCTGTTTGGCTGCTGTCAAAGTCCAGCAGCCTTACGTCAATATCGTGTTAGATCACGGGCGTTTTTTGTAATATACTTTTAACGATATCTTTACATGCCATCTGTTATAATCTGCTATAATGTATCATTGCAGATGGAGGAGAGGTGTCTGTCATGCAGGGCTCGAAGCCTCGGAACAACGTCAGCTCGCCATTACTGGCTTTTTCCTGGAGGGACCTGGCAGTCACCGCCGGCATCCTGCTTTGTGCGGCGGGACTGTGTATCCTGCTCCAGACGGCGGATACTAGTGACGGCTTTGCTTCCCCGATCTTTGTATTGGCCGTGCTGCTGGTCTCCCGCTTTACCACTGGCTATCTCTTCGGCCTGGTGGCCGCTGTGGTAGGTGTCGTCGCCATCAATTACATCTTCACGTTCCCCTATTGGGCGATCAATTTCACGCTCTCCGGTTATCCCCTAACTTTCTTGACACTGTTGATGGTCTCTGTCATCACCAGTGCCCTGACCACGAAGGCCAAGCGGCAGGACCGGCTGCTCAGGGAGAACGAGAAGGAAAAGATGCGTTCTGACCTGCTGCGCTCCGTCTCCCACGATATCCGCACTCCCCTGACCTCTATCGTGGGCATCACTTCCGCCCTGCTGGATGGTCCCTCGCTCTCCCAGCAGGAACAGCGGGAGCTGCTGGAGGATGCACGGAGCGAAGCGCAGTGGCTGATCCGGGTCGTGGAGAACCTGCTCTCCATCACCCGCATCGGGAACGATCCCGCTCACATCTCCAAAGAGCCTGAGGCGGCAGAGGAAGTCCTAGGCGAGACCGTGCGCAAATTCCGCAAGCGGTTCCCTCAGGTCCAGGTGAAGGTCGAGGCACCTGAAACACTCTTGTTCGTCCCCATGGATGTGATCTTGATCGAGCAGGTGCTCTCCAATCTTCTGGAGAATGCCGTGTTCCACGGCAAGACCACCACGCAGATCCTTCTCTCCGTCCGCCAGGACGGAGAGAAGGCCCGTTTCTCCGTGATCGATGATGGGCAGGGCATCGAACCTGCCCTGCTGCCGGTCCTCTTCGACGGCGCCTGGAGGTCTCAGGAAGCGGAGCATCGCGGGGACGGGCGGCGCAACATGGGGCTGGGCCTATCTGTATGCCAAGCCATCGTCAAAGCGCACGGCGGCACGATGGAAGCGACCAACTTAGCGGACGGCGCGGAGTTCTCCTTCTGCCTGCCGTTATCTTAAGGAGAGATGTCCATGAATATCCGTGAAAAGATCCTAGTGGTGGAAGATGAGAAGACCATCTCCCACTTCATTTCTACCGTCTTGACTTCCAACGGTTACGAGGCCATGCAGGCCCGCACTGGTGCCGAAGCCCAGTCGATGATCTCCTCCCACTGTCCGGACCTGATCATCCTGGACTTAGGCCTGCCGGACATGGACGGCATCGAGCTCCTGCGGAACCTGCGTACCTGGTCCAGTCTCCCGGTCGTCGTGGTCTCCGCCCGTTCCCATGAGCGTGACAAGGTGGAGGCTCTGGACCTGGGCGCGGACGATTATCTGACCAAGCCTTTTGGCACGGACGAGTTATTGGCGCGGGTCCGCGCCGCGATCCGCCATACCCGTACCACCTCTGGGAACGATGAGATCGCCCAGAAGGGGACCTATACCGTGGGGGAGCTGACGGTAGATTTCAATAAGCACCAAGCACTGGTCCGTGGGGAGAACGTGAAGCTGACGCTCAGCGAGTTCCGCATCGTGGCGCTCCTGGCCAAGTACGCCGGCAAGGTGTTGACCTATGATTTCATCATCAAGGAGCTCTGGGGTCCCCGCGCCAGTGGTGACAACCAGATCTTGCGGGTGAACATGGCCAATATCCGCCGGAAGATCGAGAAGAATCCCGCAGAGCCGGAGTATCTCTTCACCGAGGTCGGCGTCGGTTACCGGATGGCAGAAGGCGACTGAAGCACAGTCCCATCGCACCAGACACACGGCCTCACCGGGACTGCGGCGATCTTCGTAAGGCATATGCCACTTCCCCAGATATCGTAAGGTCCGGCCCGCTGGAGTGGGCCGGGCCTCTTTTCATCCATAGATATCCATCCCGTAAAAATTTTTACGGATCATTGGCGATCTTTCAGATATCTCTTAACATATTTTAGCTGCCATGCCAGTTGTCTTAACGCCACGGCCCAAAAATATCTGCTATCGTAAGAGGGTACCTAAGGAGCGCTTCCCTATAGGGAAGCCCAAAAAAAGGAGTGTGTGTTTATGGCAACATTCATCATCGGCCTGGTGATCCTTTTCGGCGGCGCTGCCATTTACGGCAAGTTCTGCGAAAAGGTCTTCGGCCCCGACGACCGCGAGACGCCGGCCTATTCCAAGCAGGACGGCGTGGACTATGTCCCCATGCGCTGCTGGAAGAACGCTCTGATCAACCTGCTCAACATCGCGGGCACCGGCCCCATCTTCGGGCCCATCCAGGGCATCCTCTTCGGGCCCATCGCGTTCATCACCATCCCCATCGGCAACATCATCGGCGGCGCCATGCACGACTATTTCTGCGGCATGATCTGCCTGCGTGACGGCGGCTCTCAGATGTCCGCCATGATCCGCAAGTACTCCAACAAGGGCATTTTCACCATTTACAACATTTTCGTGTGTGTGCTGCTGCTGTTGGTGGGCGCCGTGTTCATCTACACCCCCGGCGACATCGCCGCTACCGGCATCTTCGGCTTCGACGGCGCGGCGACCTCCGTCTCCACCTGGGTCATCTACGGCTGCATCTTTGCGTACTATCTGGTCGCCACCGTGTTCCCCATCGATGCCATCATCGGCAAGATCTATCCCATCTTCGGTGCCATCCTGATGTTCTCCGCCATCGGCGTGTTCATCGGTCTGTTCATCAAGGGCTATCCCCTGCTGGACATCTGGGACGACTGGAACGGTGCCATCTTCGCCTATGGCGACTACTTCGGCGAGAACCACTTCATCCCCATCTTCTTTGTGACCGTGGCCTGCGGCATCCTCTCCGGCTTCCACTCCACGCAGACGGCCATCATCTCCCGCACCATGAAGAGTGAACGGCAGGGCCGCATGACCTTCTACAACATGATGGTCCTGGAGGGCTTCATCGCCATGGTTTGGGCCGCTGCCGCCATGGGTATCTTCAACCTGGGTGCACAGGAGGCCACTGCCAGCGCCACCAGCACCGTCATCGCTGTCTGCCGCGACATCCTTGGCCCTGTGGGCAGCATCATCGCTCTGGCGGGCGTCGTGGTCCTGCCTGTCACCTCCGGCGATACCGCTCTGCGCGGCCTGCGCCTGACCCTGTCTGAGACCTTCCACCTGGATCAGTCCACCAATGCCAAGCGCCTTTCTCTGGCGGTCCCTGTGTTCGCTCTGGTGGCTGTGATCCTGGTGTTTGCCAAGGTCAATCCCAACGGCTTCAACATCCTGTGGCGCTATTTCGCCTGGTCCAACCAGACGCTGTCTCTGTTCGCGTTCCTGGCCATCTCCGTATGGATGTTCGAAAACGGCAAGGGCAAGTTCGCCTGGATCCCCTTGATCCCCGGCGCTTTCTACACCTTCATCTGCTCCACTTACATCTCCAATGCTGCCATCGGCTTCAACCTGCCCTGGGGCATCGCCTATCCCGTCGGCGCTGTCTGTGTGGTGGCCTATGTCGGCATCATCGTCTGGTACGGCAAGAAGCGCTGCAACCGTCTGATCCACAAATAAGTCAAAGGTCTCGATCCATGTTCCTTCTCCGTTAGCAAAAGCCCGCCGCAAAGTCTTGCGGCGGGCTTTTGCCGGCAGTGGGACGGGACCGGAAACCCAACAGTCAAATTGGTGCCTGTCCCGCTGGGATGCCTCCAAGGTCACGGTCTCCATCGTCCCAGGCCGCAGGACAGCCTGGCCTTTTTCGGCTCACCGCATGGAGCGCCTGGAGCATCACACGGCAGGTCCCCCGCTCAGACTTAAGTACAAAGTGGGGCACTGGCGGCTGTGTCCCGCCAGTGCCCCGCTCCGCATGTCTATAGCAGCCAACATGGAAGGCTTCCCAGGGGGTGCCCAGGCGGGGCTGCGTATAGTGCGGCCCCGCCTGACACAAGTCCTTCTTTTAAAGCAAGATATACACCAGCAGCACCACCAGTCCGATACCGGCCGCCAGAAGGTCGAAGGAGAACGTCTCCTCCACCCGGAAGCGCAGAGGCTTGCGCCCATATGCGCCGAAGTTCTCGCTCCGCTTAGGCACGAAGATGCCCGGCGCCTTGGTGAAGAGCAGCTTCTCCCCCAAAAGGATGCACACGTCTCCCACAGACGCCGCCGCACGGGCACAGAACGCCCCTGCGAAAGAGAGGCCCCGCAGGACCGGCCGGTAGACCAGCTCCTCCAAGTCCAGCCATTTGGGCCAGCGGTCCAGATAGCGCAGCGCTCCATTCTCCCGCTTGCTCAACAGCCCGCGGATCACCAGCAGATAGACCAGCGCGCCGATGCCCAAAGAGATGCACGCGCCCTGCAGGTTCACCCACGTGAAATAGTGGACCGCATGTCCGGAGTCTGCCCGGAGCGTGACGGCTGCCCATGCGGCCAAAGGCTCCATGGTCTTCCCCGGCGTGAGCCCCAGGCCCACCAGGATGAGGGCGCCCAGCAACAGCGCCACCTGTGTCCCCCTGGACATATATTCCCGCACGGATGGCCGCTGCCCGGATGGCCGCGGCGAGAGGAACAAGCACACGAAGAGTTTGGTCATATAGGCGGCGGTCAGACCGCCGGCGATCAGGAACAGCCACTCCACCACCTGGAACGGTGCAGCGGAAGTACCCGCATGCTCCAGCACATGGATGTATTCCACGATGCTCTCATGGAGCAGCGTCTTGCTGACATAACCGGAAAAGCCCGGCACGCCCGCGATGGAAGCGGCCCCGATGAAGAACGTCACTGCCAGCCAGGGTTTTCCCCGTCCCCAGCCGCGGATCTCGTTGAGATCCAGGGAATGTGTCCCATGATAGACCACACCGGCGGCAACGAAGAGCACCAATTTGATGACGCTGTGATTGAGCATATGGAGCACGGTCCCCCAGGCGGCCAGGGCGTTCTCGCCGTCCAGGAAACCCTGCATGGCCACACCCACCAGGATGAAGCCGATCTGCGACATGGAGGAGCAGGCCAGGGTCCGCTTGAGGTCGATGGAGGACACCGCCAGCACCGCGCCCAGCACCATCGTCACGACGCCCAGGGCCAGCAGCGTCCGCTCCCAGGCGATATCCGCCCAGAATAGGTACCGGGAGAGGATGAGGATACCGAACACGCCGCTCTTGGTCAGGATGCCGGAGAGCAGCGCGGACGCAGGAGCCGGAGCCACCGGATGGGCCTTAGGCAGCCAGATGTGCAGCGGGAACATGCCTGCCTTGGCGCCAAAGCCCGCCAGGCACAGCCCGCCTGCCACATACAGCCGTCCCCGCTGGTCCGCCGGCAGCGCCGCAGCGGCCGGATAGAGCGCCTCCAGCTCCAGTGTACCCAGGAGATCAGAGAGCAGCACCAGACCGGAGAGCAGTGCCATGCCGCCGATGACAGCCACCGCCAGATAGGTCTCCCCTGCCCGTAGGGCCTCCTGCGTCTCATTCTGGACCACCCAGACGTAGGAGGTGAAAGACATCATCTCGAAGAATACGAACAGTGTGAACAGGTCCGCCGCCAGAAACACGCCCATCAGCGCTCCCAGCGTCAGCAGCCAGAACACATAGAAGCGGTTGCACCCTTCCTCACCAAAGAAATAGGCTGGGCAGTTCAATCCCGTCATAGCCCACAGGAACGCCGCCACCAGGACCAGCAAAGAGTGCAGCCCCCCTGCGGAGAACCGCAGGCCGAGGCCACAGACCCACGGCAGGTCCACGCTTGCCTGTGGATAGAGCAACAGGAGCAGCGCCCCCGCCAGCACCACCATCGGGATCACCCGGACATAGGATTCCCGCAGATCTCTGCCCCGGCGGCGCAGGGGATAGACCGCAGCCGCAGACGCCAGCGGGAACAGCACCAGGAACAAGAGCATCATCTCTCCCATGGTCTCCTCCTCACAACAGGCCGCGGCCCACCAGGGCCAGGAACCGGATGATATGATCCGAGCAAAGCGCCAGCACCACGCCGGACGCCGTCAGAAGTGCCAGAGGCACCGTCATGGTCTTGCCGGGATCGTGGATCCGTGCCAGCGCCTCCCGGTCCAGCGCTCCGATCGGGAAATAGGCACGGGCGACGATGGTGATGAGATAGAGCGTGGTCAGCAGCGTGGACAAGATCAGCGCACCGATGCCCACATAAGCCAGCGGAGAACCGGAGGCCACCGCTCCCTCCGCGATCATCCACTTCCCCGCGAAGCCGCCCAGGGGAGGCAGCCCGATCAGGGCGAAGGAGGAGATCGTGAAGGTGGCGAACACCACCGGCATCCGATAGCCCAGAGCCTCCAGCTCGTAGACATATTCCCGGCCGCTCTTGTGGATGATGGCCCCGGCACAGCAGAACATCGTGATCTTGATGAAGGCGTGATAGACCATGTGCGTCATCCCGCCCGTGAGCCCCGCCGGACTCATCAGGGTGAAGGCGAACAGGATATAGGAGAGGTTGCTGACTGTGGAGAAGGCCAGCCGGCGCTTCAGATGAGGCGTCCGCAGTGCCCGGGCGGAGCCATACACGATCGTGATGATGGTGGCCGCCATCACCACATCCTGTGCCCAGGTCCCCCGGAGGAGGTCCGTGCCGAACCCAAAATAGATGAGCCGCAGCACAGCGAACGCCCCGGCCTTCACCACTGCCACTGCGTGGAGCAGAGCGCTGACCGGCGTCGGCGCTACAGAGGCATCCGGCAGCCAGGAGTAGAAGGGGAAGATGGCCGCCTTCACGCCAAAACCGAAAAACGCGGCCACGAACACCAGCAGGAGCGTCTGCTCATGCCCCGCAACGCGGCTCATATCCAGCACACCGCCATATGTGAAGTTCAGGTGTCCGACGCCGTAGTTCAGCAGGAACACCAACCCGATGAAAGCGAATGCCGCGCCGGAGAGCGAATAGATCAAATACTTCCGCCCCGCGTAGCGCGCCTTCTCGTCCATGGCATGCATCACCAGAGGCAGTGTGGACAAAGTCAGCAGCTCGTAGAAGAGGTAGAGCGACAGGAAGTCCTCTGCGTACGCGATCCCCATCACGATACCGTAGGCCATCAGCCAGAACGCGAAGAAGCGCTCCTCGTGCCCCTCGTGTGACATGTACTCCAGGGCATAGACCGTCACCAGCGGCCAGAGGAACGAGACGATGGCGCCGTAGACCATCGATGCACCGTCGATGCGCAGCGAGATAGAGAACGCTTCGTTGAAGCGCACCATCACGCAGGCCAGCGCGTCGCTGCCCAAAGAATAGGTCAGGAAGATACAGGCGAAGGAGAGCGCAGAAGTGATCCCCACGGCGGAGAGGATATAGGCGCTGCGCACGGCGCGGCGCTTGGGCTGCCACGTCAGCAAGATCACCCCCAGCACGATGGGGACCAGGATGGGGAACGTCAGGATCTGTCTCATCTCTCCACCTCCTTCTCGATACCGGCGGACGTCTTCGCCGCTGGATATGCTCCGCGGCTCAAAACAGCCCCGCCGCGAAGCCGCTGAACCATTCGATCAGTCCGCCGGGGAACAGCCCCAGCAGGACGGCTGCCGCCGCCAGGACCGCCTGGGGCCAGAGCATCCAGCGTCCGACCTCTCTCCGCTCCACGATGACATCCTTTCCCGGGAAGAAGCCCTTGGTGACGATCGGCAGCAGATAGCCGGCAGTCAGCAGCGCGGACACGATCAGCACCACGAGGCCAGCCGTGCCAAAGGCGCCCACATCCGCCTCCATCCCTGCCGTCAGCAGATACCACTTGCTGATGGCGCCGGCCATAGGTGGGATGCCGATGATGGAGAGCGCAGCCAGCGTGAAGCACCACATCGTCACCGGCATCCGGCGCCCGATCCCGCGCAGCTGATCCACCCGCATATAGCTGGTGGAGTGGATGACCGCGCCCGCAGAGAGGAAGAGCAGGTCCTTGGCCACCGCGTGGAACACCATCTGCAGCAGTGCCGCCGCCACCCCCCCCGGAGTGAGCAGCAGCAGGCCGAAGAGTACATAGGAGACTTGGCTCACCGTGGAATACGCCAGCCGACGCTTGAGCTGCTTCTCCCGAAAAGCCAGCATCGAGCCAACGAACACGGTGCTCAGTGCTAAGATCAGCAGCACCGCCTGCGGCCAAGTGCCTCGAAGCAGTTCCGGCCCGAACATATAATACGTGACGCGGATGACCGCCAGCACACCGCCCTTGGTGATGACGCCGGAGAGCACCGCTGACGCCGGAGCCGGCGCCACAGGGTGGGCCGCAGGCAGCCACGACTGCATCGGCATCATGCCTGCTTTCGCGCCGAACCCCACGATCATCAGGCAGTATACCACCAGCAGCATGGGCCCGTGGGCCGCCGCCCGCTCCACGTCGATGGTGCCGCCGGCGACGAAATCCGGGACCGCCAGATAATAGGCCACGAAGAAATAGCCTGCCAGGGCCATGCCGGCACCGAAAACGGAGAACCCTAAGTACTTGAAGCCCGCCCGCCGGGCCGAAGCCGTGGCACCGTGGAGCACCATGGGTACGGTGGCCAGGGACATCATCTCGAAAAACATGTACATGGTCACGAAATTGGCCGCCAGGGCCAGTCCCATCAGCACGCCCAAAGTCATGGTGTAGAACGTGAAGAAATGTCTCTCGTGTCCCACATGCTGGATATAGGGGAAGGCAAAGAACGTCACCGGTGCCCAGATGCAGCAGCAGAGCACCATGAAGAACTTGGCCAGCAAGTCGCTGCGCAGGGCCAGGCGCAGCTCTCCCTGGATGGTCAACAGGTCTGCCGCCTGTTCCGGCAGCAGACAGATGACAAGGGTCAGGACCGCCGTTGCCAGGAGGATCCCCAGGATCACGCGCTGGCGTGCCTGTTCAGTTTTCACATGGAACACCCAGAGCCCGCCCAGGATGGGCACCAGGACCGGCAGCAGCAACAGCATAGGTCTCCTCCCGTCTCTCGTCGTTCGTCCGTTCCGGCGCTGTGCACCGGAGCGCTCCGCCGTAGGTCCCGGCGGTCAAAAATGCCTCACGCCCAATTCGATCACATCGGTGATGGGATGATAGAAGATGCCCAGCACGAAGATCGCGGCCATGAGCACCAGGGCCGCCGCTGTGAAGGAGCGGTCGAACGCCAGTTCTTCGGCCGTCGCATCGGCCACCACTATGGCCGTCTCCTCCGGAGCGGGCTTGACCCAGATGCCAAGGAGCGCGGGAATATAGTAGAGGGCGTTGAGCACGGTGGACAGTGCGATGGTCAGCAGGACCACCGCCGTCTTGTTCGTCAGCAAGGAGGCGTTGGCAAAGTAGAGCTTCGACACGAACCCACCCAGCAGCGGGATGCCGATCATCGACAGCGCCCCCACTGTGAACCCCAGTCCCGCCACCAAGTCCCGATAGGCACTGCCGCGCAGGTTCTTCAGGCTCCTGTGATGGCCGCTGACCGCCGACAGCCGCCCAGCGCATAGGAACAGCAGCGGCTTGCAGCAGGCGTGGACCAGGACGTGGAAGCAGGAGGCCACCACGCCCTCTGTCGAACCCACGCCCAAGCCCATGAAGATGTACCCGATCTGCGCCACAGAGGAATATGCCAGCATCCGCTTGATGTGGTATTCCCGCAAAGCCCCCAGAGAGCCGAAGATCATCCCCAGCAGGCCGAAGGCCAGCATCACGTCCGTGACGCCCAGCTCCTCCATGAGGTCCATGGAGAACACTCGCACCATCATGGTCATCATCAGCATGATATATCCTTTGAGGACCAGACCGGAGAGGATCGCAGAGGACGTCGTGGTGGCGCCGCCGTGGGCGTCCGGCAGCCACATATGGAAGGGGAACATGGCGCTCTTGATCCCAAGGCCCGCCACGATCAGCCCGACGGACACCGTCAGCGGGACGAGATAGCTCCCGCTCTCCCACAGGGCCGCCACCGCCTGCGCCAAAGGCGGCATCAGCAGGTATCCCGTGATGCTGTTGAGGATGGTCAGGCCGATGAGGAACAGCCCGGATCCCAACAGACTCATGAAGAGATAGCGCACAGTGGCGATGAGGTTGGGGCCGGTGTCCTTGGCCATCACCAGCGCGCAGGCGGCGATGGTACTGATCTCGATGAAGACGTAGCCGGTGAACACGTCATCGGTATAGACGAGCGCCAGCAGCGACGCCTCCAGCAGATCGACCATGGTGAAATAGAATGGCTGCCTGGAGCGGGCTACATCGTGGAACAGGTCTCGCTGTCCCCCGATCAGAGACGTGGCCATCACCAGAGTGAACACCAGCGCCATCATCGCTTGGAGCGGGCCGCACCGGATCGCGTTGCCGAAGGGTGCGGTGAACCGCCCCATGGTATAGACGAAGCTCTCCCCCGTGGTACACACATACCCCAGTGTGTAAGCGGACAGCACTGCGATCACAGCGTTGCTGGCAAGCGTCAGGCCATAGGCCACCCGGCCGTGGCAGAGCGTCGCCGAGAGGATCCCAGCCACGATGGCCAAGAAGATGCAGAAAAACGGGAAATTCTCCACCAGCGGCCGCATCAGTCTTCCTCCTTTTTGGCCTTCTCCAGCAGTTCCCGCAGCTGGATGGTCCCATAGCGGCGGTAGATGCGCTGGATCAGTGCCAGAGAAAAAGCGGTGATGCTGACGGACACCACGATGCCAGTGAGCACCAAGCCGCTGGGGATCGGATTGATGTAGAGGGACGCGTTGACCGCCCCCTCCTCCACGATCGGCGCGGTGTGCCCCTCGATATACCCCAAGGATGCCAGCAGCAGGAAGACGGCGGAATCCATGATGTTGAAGCCCACCACTTTCTTCAGCAGGTCCTGCTGCAGCATAAGGTTCATAAAACCGATACCGAACAAGATCACGGCTGTCACCGCGAACCGGTCCTGTAAGATCGTTTCCAGCATCCCGAATGACCGCCTTTCCAAGATATCATATCTCTCCGGTGGAGAAAAGCGCGTAGAATCCGTAGATCGTACAGGCCACCACCAGGCCCACCGCCAGATCGATCAGCAGCGCCATCCCAGCCAGATAGTTGGGCAATCCGTTGGCGCCAAAGAAGATGTATGCCCCGTATAAAAGCGCATAGAGCATCAGGCCAAAGGTCCGTATGAAGCTGTATGTCTTGCGGTCCATGATGACACGCACGTTCCGCTGGCCGAACGCAGAGGAGAACAAGATCAGTCCCGCCCCCAAGATCGTGCCGCCGGAAAAGCCGCCGCCGGGCGAAGTCTCACCGTTGAGCAGCACATAGATCGCGAACAGGAAGATGAAAGGCGTCAGCACCCAGGCCGTCCGTTTCAGGATGATATCCCCATGCTCTTCTTGGTCCGCTTCCCGCGCGCTGCGCCGGGCCAATTTCCCGTCCTCGTCCTCGCCATCTTTGAGCAACAGCATCATCACGCTGGTCACTGCCAGGAACAGTACGCAGCTCTCTCCCAGCGTGTCGAAGCCCCGGTAGCTGAGGATCATCGCCGTCACAGCGTTAGAAGAGCCAGTATCCTCTTCGCCATGCTCCAGATAGTGCTCCGCCACTTCGTTGTTGATGGGGTTGCTCTCTTGCCCGAACAGCGGCATCTGGAGCACTGTGCCCAGCAGTACCGTCACCAGTGTCAAGGCGATGAAGACTGCCGCCACGGGATACCAGTTGAAGAACCGGTGCAGCCGGGTCTTCTCCCGCCGCTCATGTTCCTCCTCTGTCGGCAGGAAGCGCCTGCGATGGCGCTGCTCCATCACGAACAGGCTCTGGTCCTTGGGTTCCCGGTCTCCATCCACCCAGGACACTAAGCGGGTCCGCCAGTCCTGTTTCTCCGGTCCGTTACTCATCCTTCGTACCTTTCAGCGCATGGATCTTCTTGAGCGTCAGGAAAAAGAGGATGCTGGTGATGCCAGCGCCCACGGCCGCCTCAGTCATAGCGAGGTCCGGGCTCTGGAGCAGGCTCCAAAGCACGGCCATCATCAGGGAGAACGCCATGTACACGATGACCATGACCAGCGGCCGCTTGCACAAAGGGGCTGCCACCGCACATACCACCACGCTGATGAGCAGGATATATTCCAAGACGATCATCGTTCCTCCACCTCACATTCCCGCCGGATATCCGGCACGGTCTCTACCTCCATCTCCGCGATGAGATGGCTGGCCACCGGGCTGGTGAGCCATAAGAACAGGATGATCAGCAGGGTCTTGGCCGCCGCCAGGCTCCATCCGTGCAGGAGGATCAGCCCGGCCAGGATGCAGAATATCCCCAGAGCATCTCCCACGGCAGCCGCGTGCATCCGGTCCAGCACATAGTGCAGGCGGTATAGGCCCAACACCGCCGAGAAAAAGACGAACAGGCCGAACAGCACCAGCGCCAGGCCCGCTGCCGTCACCACAGCATCGATCATGAAGTCCTTCTCTCCCCCTTCTTGTGTCCGCCGTCCTTCCCCTGCCGGCGGGGCCGCACCAGCCGGGCGGCCACCACCACCGTCAAGAAGCTCAGCAGAGCGTAGACCAGGGCCACATCCACCAAAAAGTCCTCCCGCATCCGCACGGACAAGATCGCCAGGATGGCCACCACCAGGGTGTTGATCACGTTCACGGCGATGATGCGGTCTGTGAAGCGCGGTCCCAGGATGGCCCGCACCAGCGTGGCCAATATCAGGAGCGATAGGACGGCGGTAGTCCCATCCAGCAGCAAGTTCCGGATCGTCTCCATACTCAGGCCTCCAGCTTCTCCAGCCGCCGCTGGAACTCGCAGTGCTCGATCCCCTCCGCCAGAGATGCGTCCAGCGCGTGGACACAGAACCTGCCGTCCTCTGCCGTGACGGTGATGGTCCCCGCGGTGAGGGTGATGGAATCCGCCAGCACCGTCCTGGCCCGGTCACTGCGGAGCGTGGTATCGAACCAGATGAGCTTGGGCTCCACCTGCGCGCCCTTCGTATAGATGAGGCGCATCACCACGAATCCCGCCTTGAGTATCTCTCGCAGGAGATACCACAGATACGACACGCAGGCGCCTATCTCCCCCAGGCCCCGCCAGGGCCGCCGGCGATGGCCGAGGAACTTGCGGCAGGCCCAGCTGAGCAGCGCAGAGACCGCTACGCCCCACAGACAGGTCCGCAGCGTCATCTCCCCTGCCAGCAGCAGCCATATCAAGAAAAACAGTACAGGCATGCCGCTGTCCCCTCCTCTTTGTAGAAAGTCAACAAACTATCTTTAGTTTAATAGACCCTTCGCTATCCTGTCAACTGTTTTGTCTCTGTCCCACTGGGGAACAGCCCGTGCCTCATCCCTGCTTGAGGCCCTTCACATAGGCTTGGACATATCGTATGAAGTTCCGGGTCACCGGAGAAGCGGTCTTGATCTGCGGCACACCCATGCCCAGCATCCGATACTGGGGCGGATCCATGGGGAGCGCCACGGCATCGTTGGGGTAGTTGCGCAGCAGCAGCTCGGTCAAGATCGACAGCCCCAATCCCTCGGCGACCATCGAGATAATGGTATAGTCACTGCATGCGGAGAAGCGGATATGGGGCCGCTGTTCCAACTGATCCAGGATGTCGTGGACCTCTCCGTCATAGCCGGGCATGGGCATGATGAAAGGCTCGGATGAGAACGCCTCCAGCGGGACGGCGTTGTGTTCCGTCAGTGGGTGGTCCGGTGGGACGAGGGCCAGCAGCTGGTCCCGGCACAGGGGCAGCCACTCGAACTCCTGGTTCTCACCTCCCGCGTACAGGCACAAATCCGCCTCCCGGTGGCGCATGATATCTTCGATGGTGTCGCTGCCCGCCTCCATGATCTGGATATCCACGTTGGGATAATCCTTTTGGAAGTTCCGGATGATCGTGGGCAGCCAGTAGGCTGCCACACTGGGATAGGAAGCGATCCGGATGTGGCCGATGTCCACGCCCTTGATCTTGGCGATGTACTGTTCCAGCGCCTCGTTGGTGCTCAGGAGCTGGCGGATGGTCGGCAGCAGCATCTCCCCCTCCGGATTGGGCAGGATGCCTGCGGACGTGCGCACCATCAGTGGGAACCCCACCTCGTCCTCCAAGGACTGCATCATATGGCTGATGCCAGACTGGGTATATCCCAATTCTTCCGCAGCCTTCGAAAGGCTCCCCAGTTCCACGGCTCGGATGAACGCCTCATACTTCTTGATATTCATACGCGGTCCGCTCGCCTCCTCATCCCTCGTCATTCATATCCTTCATATCCAATGTCATGAACGAGATATTATAGAATACCATCTTCATGGTATCGCACGGCTGTCGAAAAGGCAAGATTTTTTTATGGCCGTGCCGGTCTCTGTGCCCTCCTGACGTCTTTCCCGCCGTTCTCTCCTCCTCCCCAAGGACCGACTGTCTCTTGCCCTTCTATCTGCCGCACCAGGCGCATAGGCTCTGTGTGAAAGACGTGAAAGAGGTGAACGCTGGAATGACCATCCATGTCGTACAAGCCGGCGAGACCGTCGGCACCATCGCGGAGCGGTACGGAGTCGATCCCACCCGGTTGGCGGCGGACAACGAGGTCCCCCCCGACGGCGCCTTGGCCGTAGGGCAGACCCTAGTGCTCCGTTTCCCCCGGATCCTCCACACGGTCCGCCAGGGGGAGACGCTCTCCTCCATCGCAGCATCTTACGGGATCACCGTCCGCCAGCTCTGGCAGAACAATTGGCCTCTGGGCGGCAGCACAGACCTCCAGCCTGGCGACGTACTGACGATCGCATATTTCGAGGAGCGTCTGGGGACTGCTTCCTTCAATGGCTATGCCTATCCTTTCGTGGATCAGCAGCTCTTGGCGGCTCAGCTGCCCTACCTCACCTATCTCACTCCCTTCACCTACGGCATCACCGCCGACGGCAGCCTGTTCCCCCTGGATGACGACGCGCTCCTCACTGCCGCCCGACAGCGGGGCGCCCGTCCTGTGATGCATCTGTCCACCCTGACAGAGAGCGGGCAGTTCGATACAGGACGGGCCGTACTGGTCCTGACGGATGAGGCCATCCAAGAGCAGCTCATCGACCAGGTGCTGGAGACGATCCGTCTCCGGGGCTATGCCGGGCTGGACGTGGACTTCGAATATCTCCCCGGCAGCTTGGCAGCGGCTTATGCGGCTTTCCTCGGCCGTTTACGGCGGCTGCTGAACGCCCAGGGCCGCTTCCTCTGGGCGGCGCTAGCCCCCAAGACCTCCGCCGATCAGCCCGGCCTCCTGTATGAAGGCCACGACTATGCCGCTGTCGGTGCCGCTGTGGATGCGGTCTTGTTGATGACCTACGAGTGGGGCTATGTGGCGGGGCCGCCGATGGCCGTTGCGCCCCTGCCCAATGTCCGCGCGGTACTGGACTATGCCGTCATGGAGATCCCTCCTGAAAAGATCTTTCTGGGCGTCCCCAACTACGGGTATGACTGGCCGCTCCCCTTCGTCCAGGACGTCACACGGGCCCGGTCCATCTCCAACCAGCGGGCCATCGAGCTGGCGATCCAATACGGTGTGGCGATCGAGTATGACGAGACCGCCCAGTCCCCCTTTTTCTATTACACGGACGGTACCGGCACAGAGCACGCTGTCTGGTTCGAAGATGCCCGCAGTCTGGATGCCAAACTGCGGCTGATCGCTGGATATGGAGTCCGGGGCGCTGGGTTCTGGAACCTGATGCGCCCCTTCTCCCAGACGTGGCTGGTGACGGCTTCCCTATACGACATCCTTCCTTGAAGGGATGCCCGCCGCCAGTCGATCAGGCCAGTCCAGCCCCGCTCTGTCACAGGCCCCATCCATCTGATCGATCCGTCTGTCCGGAGCAAGACGCCTCTCACAGGACCTCCGTCTGCTTCCAGGACACTTGTCACAACGCATCATGGAGGGTCTCCGACAGCAAGTGGTCCGCTCCACGAAAAGAGAGCCGGGCGCTGTCTGATGGACAGCGTCCGGCTCTCCTGTTCCCTCCAGATGGCATACCGCTGCGCCATGGGTCAACGTTGGCCCGCCATATGCCAGCGGTTCTTCCCGCTCCGCTTCGCGCAGTACATCGCGGCATCCGCCGCCCCATACAGCGTCTCATAGTCCCTGCCGTCTCCGGGATAGGATGCGATCCCGATGCTGGCCGAGAGCATCGGCTCTTTCCACGCCGCGAAACGCTGGAGCAGCATCTCGGCCTTCCGTGCCGCGACCTGTGTATCGCTGGTGTTCCCCATGAAGACGATGAACTCGTCACCGCCGATCCGGCCTACCACGTCCTCGCACCGGAACGCACGCTTGACTTCCTCCACCAGCCGCATCAGCAGGCGATCGCCCGTCAAATGGCCCAGATTGTCATTGATGGCTTTGAAATCATCCACATCCAGCATGAACAGGAACCCGCTGTCCATCTCCCGGAGCTTTTGCTCGATCAGGTCTTGGGTCGTCTCCCGATTCAGTGCGCCGGTCATCCCGTCGATGGAGGAGCGCTGGATCAGCCGCAGCTCCTTGACGTGCTGCTCATGCACGTCTGCGAGCTTGCCCACCAAGATGGCCGGCCGGCCGTTCTGATCACGCAGCAGCTGTCCTTGGAGGCTCACCCAGCGATATGTCCCCTCCCGGTCGAGGAGCCGGAGCGTGATCGGCTCTGCCTGGTCTCCAGTCATCTCCTCTGCATCCCGCAAGAACGCCTGCAGCAGCGGCACGTCCTCCGGATGGACCGCCGCCATCGGCCGGCTGTTGTCGAACGGATGGAACATCTCCGCCTTCTCGATCTGGAAACGGGCTGCGATGTTGGGCGTGAAGACCATCGTCTGGTCCCTGTGATCGTATTCGAAGAGGACCGTGTCTGAGAATTCAGCCAAAAGGTCATAGCGCGCCTGACTGCGCAGGATGCTCTCCCTCTGCTGCCGGTAGACGAACCAGCCCCCGCTCATCAAGAGGAAGAACGTGGCCAGCAGCGCGACGAGCAAGGTCGTGGTGTTGCGCATGATCGTCTTGGAATATCCCATGATATCCGCAGACCGGGCGAAGGAAAGGAGCACCCAATCGTTATGCCCCAGAGCGGACATCATGAGGAAGACATCTCCCTCCTCCAGCCCGTGGATCGTGATCAGCTGGGACTCCTCTTCCCCCAAGGCCTCCTGGACCTGGAGGATATCCTCCTCACTGGCACCTCGTGCCCGCAGCGCCTCCAGGATATCCGTCTGTCCGCCGCCATATGCTTCACCACTGAGGATGATCGCGCCGTCGCTGGTGAGCAGGACGTTCTCTACATAGTCGCTCTCCTGTCGTTCTGCCGGCCACAGCAGCAGCTCCCCCTTCATCAGGCAGCTGATCGCGCCGACGGTCTGCCCGTCCCGGACCACCGGCACGGCCACTCCGAACACACACAGACCATCCAGCCGGCTGGACTGCACCACATCCGAGATCACGGTCTCTCCAGAGAGCAAGCCGCCTGCCATCTCCAGGTCCAGCGCAGTCGCATCGGGATCCTCCATGGTAGCCTGCAGTTCTCTGGCCGGATAATAGGTCACCTCATAGAGATCATCTAGTTCGCGGATAGCGTCCAGATAGGAGGTGCTCCACACCTCTGCGGGCCCCGCCTGGGAGGTACCGTAAACAGCCGCCACGGCCTCCAGTACATGGATGCTCTCCTGGATGTTCCGCCTGGCCTCCTTCGTCTGCCATCTATGGGCACTCACCACCGACTCTTCCACCAAGGAATCGAATATCTGTTCATTTTCCCGCTGATACATGTGCAGCAAGCACACCACCAGCACGATCATCAGCGCTAGACAGACGGCCATCACGATCAGCGTCTTGCGCCGGATCGTTTTGGGGACACCCCATGTCCTTGCACGTCTCATTCCCAGATCGCCTCCCTCCCTCGTCCGACGGCCGCTGCCTACAGAGGTATCGGACAAGCCCTTCGCACATCTCGATGCGTGCAGGCTCACAGAGGACTCACTTCTTTATTGATCAATTATAGGTGATCCGGCGGCCGATCGCAAGTCCCTCGATGCATCTCTTTTCGCGATCTCCCAGCCAGCAACGCCCCATCCTGCGGCGTGACCCCCCTGCGCCTATGCCGTCCCTTCCGCGTGGGGCATCGTCTCTTCCAGTGTACGCAGGTTCCCTTCCATCAATGAAACATAGGTCGCTCCGGCTTCGATCTCCGCTTTGGAGACATTATGGCAGGAGTGGAAGAGAGCGGTCTCGACCCCTGCCGCCTCAGCGATGCTGTCCGCCACCAGATGATTGGAGAATTCGATATAATAGACAGTGGATATCCCATCGGTCCGTACCTTATCCGTCAAGAATGCGATGGTCGCAGCCGACGGCTCTGTCTGTGTGCTGCAGCCAGGGAAGGCAGCATAATACGGAATGTCATATTCCGCAGCGAAATAACGCAGGGGAAACCGGTCTCCGAACACCATGGTCTTGTCGGTCACGGTCTCGAAGAACGACCGGAACGCTTGATCCAGAGCATCGATCTGGCCCGCGTATGCCTCTGCATTGGCGCGATACGTCTCGCCGTGGTCCGGGTCCAGCTCCGCCAGCGTCTGTCCGACGGTCCTGGTGATGGCGGCGGCGTTTCGGGGCGAGGTCCACACATGCTCGTCCATCTCCCGCACCTCTCCTGGTCCGTGGCCGTAATCGGCGTGATCATGGCCGGGCGCCTCCTGCATCCCTGCCACAGTCTCCTCCTCCAGCAGCTCCACACAGTCCACCATGCGCAGCGCAGCCCCGTCCCAGTCCACAGACGACAAGATGGTGTCCACCCAAGCGTCCGACTCGCCGCCCAGATATAGGAACAGATCGCACTCCTGGACTGCCAGGATGTCTGACGGCGTGGGCTCATAGGTATGGCTCTCTGCCCCGGGCGGCAGCAGCATCGTCACATCGGCGGCGTCTCCCGCCGCGGCCCGCGCGAGATCATAGGCCGGGAAGATGGTAGCCACCACTTTCAGCTTCCCGCTCTCTCCCTGCTCGGCCGGCCCACCCGCTCCGCAAGACACGAGCAGGACGGCCAGCATCGAGGCTATCAGCACTGTCACGAGCTTCTTCAAAGGTGTCCCCTCCAGATATGAGAATAATTTTCATTTTATGATACCACAACGAGGCTGGGATCGCAAGCGCTCCTTCACTGTGGAACGCATATGCTCCTTTCATCCCGCTCTGTTTTCGTCTCCCATAGGCGGATCCCGCTGCGGAAGCCGGTACAGCTGAGGGGCGCTGGCGCGAGACAGCACCGGACACTGCGCTTATCCATCAGGCAGACTGGTGCCTCCCGAGCCCCTGTCCCGGACATCAGACTTGGCAGGCGGCTACCTTTCCCCGCCCCGGCCAGACGCATACCTGCAAAAACGGCCCGTCCCTATCACGATAGGGGCGGGCCGTTTTGTCATCCTTTCAGGAGACGATCACATCTCGCAGAGCTTGAGGAGCTCTTCCCAGTTTTTGTCCACTTCCTTCTGGGCCTCTTCGATCATCCACTCGTTGCCGGGCTTGAACATGTGGGCGAAACGGCCCTGCATCTTCAGATACTCCTCAACGGGCTTCTTCTCCTTGGGCTTGTAGCTGAGGACATACTTGCCCTCGATGACCTCATACAGCGGCCACACGCAGGTCTCCACCGCCATCTTGGTGACTTCCATCAGCTTCTCGCTGGGATACCGCCAGCCGCGGGGACAGGGAGCCATCACGTTCAGGAAGGCCGGGCCCTCGGTGTAGATGGCCTTGTGGGCCTTCTCCGTGATGTCCTTGAAGTTCCCGATGAACGTGGTCTGGGCCACATAGGGGATGCCGTGGGCCACCATGATCTTCGTCAGGTTCTTCTTCTGCTGCAGCTTGCCGGGGATCACCGTGCCCTGGGGCGTGGTGGTGGTGTCGGCAAAGTGGGGAGTGGAGGAGGAACGCTGGATGCCGGTGTTCATGTATGCCTCGTTGTCGTAGCAGACATACACCATGTCGTGGCCACGCTCCATGGCGCCGGACAGGCTCTGGAAGCCGATGTCGTAGGTGCCGCCGTCACCGCCGAAGGCGATAAACTTGTACGTGTCATCCAGCTTGCCCCGCTTCTTCATGGCCCGGTACGCCGTCTCCACGCCGGACAGGGTGGCCGCCGCGTTCTCGAAGGCATTGTGGATGAAGCTGTCCTTCCACGCCGTGTAGGGATACATGAAGGTGGAGACCTCCAGGCAGCTGGTGGCGGAGCACACCACCGCCTTGTCCTCCGGGTTCAGGGCACGCAGCACCGTACGGACGGCAATGGGAGAGCCGCAGCCCGCGCACATTCTGTGGCCGCCGGACAGGCGGTCCTCTTTCATCAGATTTTCTTTCAGACTATATGCCATGACTGTTTTCCCTCCTTATTCCCGGACGTCCAGGTAGC
>CALXDL010000002.1 GCA_944387055.1 uncultured Oscillospiraceae bacterium | reverse complement strand
GACCAAGACCTCTCATATATCGAGTGGGATAGGAGGGTGCTTTGTGCGTCGTGCTTTGGGAAAGCCATCGGTGATTACGCCAGAAAGTACCCGTTCCTCCTGGCGGGGGAACTGCAGCTGAACATGCTTCATATTCCGGAGGAGGGACCATGACTGCTGCCGAAAGGATGAAAGCAGACACAAACATCTGCTACGAAGAGTGCAGCATCATCTTGGCGCTGGTGGCGGCCGGGATCGGCTGCGTATCCGAAAGGAGGACGACCTCACATGATGACGAAAGATAAATTGCGCCAGCTGACTGGTGATGAGCGCTTGGGCCAGGACCGGGAATCAGAGTACCTGGGCGCGGAGGACATCGACGATGGGATCGAACCGGTCCTGACGATCGAAGCTCTGTGGAACGGTGTGGTGACCCTCCAGCGGGGGAAAGAACGGAAGGACGTGCTATCGTTCAAGGAAGAGCGGGTCCCTGGTATCCGCCAGGTACGGCCGCTGATCGTGAACGCGACCAACCGCAAGACACTGCGCAAGCTCTACGGAGACGCGAAGGCATCTACCCTGGTCGGCAAGCAGATCCAACTGTACATCGATCACAAGGTGCGGGACCCGCAGGACGGGACCCTCACCGATGGCATCCGTGTCAGGCCCTTCCGGCCCAGAGTGCAAGAGGAGCCTCCCGCCCCAGTCTGTGCGGACTGCGGGCAAGCCATCCAACCGGCGATGGGCAAGTCGGCACAATATCTAGCGGCGTATACGGAAAAGAACTATGGGGCGCCGCTGTGTGCTGCCTGCGCCCAGACGCGTAAAGAGCGAGCCGCAGAGAACGAAGAGGCGGCTGCGGCAGAGGAGGCACCGCTGTGACTTTGACGAGCGAGAACTACTACAGCCAGGATGCCAATATGGCCTATATGTCCGTGTCGCAATTCAAGGCTTTCGACCGCTGCGAGGCGGCAGCCCTTGCGACGCTGCGTGGGGAATACTATCCAGCGTCCTCCACGGCCACGCTGGTAGGAGGTTATGTGGACGCTTGGTTCTCCGGCGAGCTCTCACTGTTCCAAGACCAGCATCCGGAGGTCTTCAAGCGGGATGGGACCCTCAAGGCCGAATACATCAAGGCGCAGGATATCATATCACGCATGGAGTCAGACGAGCTGTTCCGCCTGCTTATGTCTGGCCGCAAACAGGTCATCGTCACCGGATATATCGCCGGGATCCCATTCAAAGGCAAGATCGACAGTCTGCTGGACGCGGAGACCTGTGCCGAGATCGTGCGGCGCTTCCCGGGCACCAGGGCCGCCTTGGGAGACGCCGCACGCGGAGCCATCGTGGACCAAAAGGTCATGCGGGACCTGCAGCCAGTCTGGAGCGATGAGGACCACTGCAAGTTGCCTTTCGTGGAGTTCTACGGCTACGACCTCCAAGGCGGCGTGTATCAGGCATTGGAGGGGCATGACTTGCCCTTCATCTTGGCCGTCGGGACGAAGGAGACCGCTATAGATCTGACGGCCCTATACGTCTCGAAGGCCGACCTGACAGCCGGCCTCTACCAGGTAGAGGACCGGGCGCCCAGATATCAAGCTATCAAGGAGGGCAAGCTCCTCCCGCGCCGCTGTGAGCGCTGCGATCACTGCAAGGCCACGAGGAAACTGTCCAGCATCATCGATTACCGAGACCTGGTGCCGGAAGATGAGGACTGATGCAGCCGCCGAGATCAAGGAGAGGCTCACAGCGGCGCAGGTGGCAGAGCTGTACGGTTTCCCACCGGGACGAGGCGGATTCATCCGGTGCCCGTTCCATGCCGGAGACGATCACGGAAGCCTGAAGCTTTATCCCGGATCCAAGGGGTGGCATTGCTTCGGCTGCGGCGCCGGCGGCTCAGTGATCGATTTTGTCATGCGGCTGTTCGGCATCTCCTTCCGCCAAGCAGTGGTGCGCATCGATATCGATTTCGGCTTGGGTCTGGACCTGACCGGCCGCCGCGGAGCACCGGCAGAGAGGTCCGCCTTGATGGAGGCTCGCCGGCTGGAGGCGCAGGAAAAAGCGGACGCGGAGGACCGTTATAGGGAGATCGCGCGGGAATATCGATACTGGTGGGATTGCAAGAAATATTTCGCGCCGAGCTTCGCGGCCGCCGCGTCTCAACTGCATCCCTTATACGCAGAGGCGATCAAACGGCTGCCGGTCCTGCAATATATGCTGGACCAGGCGGAGCAACGGATAGGGCGGTGAAATATGGATTGGAATTATGGACCAGAGGATTTTTTGACGACAGCACCATATGAGGCTCTCTATCGGTTCCACGAGCAGCCGTTCGTGCACGAGACCAAGCTGCAGGGACTGTCGCAATATGCTGCGGAGATAGGCTTCAAAGGCTTCAAGACGATGTACAGGAGGTACATCGAGAGCCTGAAGGCGCAGTCCGGGACCGTCTATATCGACAACGTGACCCAGTTCACCGGCCAGCCGCTGGAGCTTAATGCCGGGGACTGGGAGGCCACGGACGCCGGCGTCTACCGGCGGAGCGGCTTCGCCGATGAGGTGGCTTGTCCTCATCCCATCCTTCCGGTGGAGCGGCTCGTGAACATCGATACCGGCGAGGAGAAGTTGAGGTTGGCATTCCGAAAGGGAAGTATCTGGAGGAAGATCATCGTCAGCAAGACGGTGCTAGCCAACGCCAACAAGGTCACGGAGCTGGCGGGAAGCGGCATCGCCGTCACAAGCCAGAACGCCAAGTATTTCGTGCAGTACATCTCCGACCTGGAGAATCTCAACTATGACATCATACCAGAGAAGAGATCCATAGGGCGGTTCGGCTACATACCAGACGAGGGCTTCTCACCTTATGTGGACGGGCTGATCTTTGACGGAGATGCCAATTTTAAGGCCATGTTCCAGACCATCCACCAGCAGGGCTCGAAGGAGCGGTGGCTAGAGACAGCGGCGGAGGTACGGAGCATGTCCACCACAGCGAAGATCATGCTGGCAGCATCCTTCGCTTCCGTACTGCTGGAGCCGTTGAACTGCCTCCCTTTCTTCGTACACCTGTGGGGCGTCGACTCCGGCACCGGAAAGACGGTGGCTCTCATGGCTGCCGCCAGCGTCTGGGGAGACCCAGCGGTGGGAGCCTACGTCAAAACCTTTGATGGGACCGTTGTGGGCCAGGAGAAGACCGCGGCGTTTCTCAATAACCTGCCTCTCTGCCTGGACGAGCTGCAGTTGGCCAAGGACGCCCGGGGGCGGACACAGTTCGACGTGTACAAGCTGGCCCAGGGCGTGGGCCGGACCCGGGGCAACCGGTCTGGCGGCGTGGACCTGACACCCACTTGGCGAAACTGCATCCTCACCACTGGTGAGTCACCCCTGACGGGGACCGCATCCGGCGCCGGCGCTGTGAACCGGGTCATTGACATCGAGTGTAAGGCGGCCAGTGTGGTGATCCGGGATGGCATGCGGATATCCGGGGCCGTAAAGCGCAACTACGGCTTCGCCGGGAAGATGTTCGTGGCGGAGCTGTACAAGCCTAGAGTGATCCCCAAAGTGGACGAGCGGTACCGGGAGCTGTTCCGGGCCCTCTCCGAGCAGGACACCACGGAGAAGCAGGCCATGGCTGCGGCAGCCATTATCTGCGCTGACGAGCTGGCCTGCGCCTGGATCTTCGGCGGGACGGAGAAGCCTCTGACTGTGGCCCAGATTTCGGAGTTTCTGGCCTCCAAGGCGGCGGTCTCTGCCGGCGATCGGGGATACAAGTATCTGTGCGATTGGGTGACCCAGAACTCAAACAGACTCTGCACCCGGTCCGACAACCCTAACCAGGAGATCCTGGGGGCGCTGGATGATGGCAGTGGAAAGGCGTATATCATCCGCTCCGTGTTTGAGCGGGTGCTGCAGGATGCCGGATACTCCACCCCGGCCATGATGAGCTACCTGAAAGAGCAGGGGCTGATTGAGACCCGGGGCAAGCACAACACCCGCGGGAAGCGGATCAACGGCATCCCAACGGAGTGCGTCTGCCTGCTGCTGCCGGCCATGGACCTGGAAGACGAGGATGCCCCGGACGAACTGCCGCTGTGACGTGGCACTCGTGGCACGGGTGTGGCACCAAGGTGCCACGGCTGAAACCTTTGCGCCGCAATGGATTTCGGCCCGCTTTCGGCTACCGTGGCACCGTGGCACCGAAAATACACACTATATAGAATAATCTATTTATATTGGAAACTGTTTCCAGTAAAAAACGCCGTGGATTTTTTTGATTTTATGGTGCCACGGTGCCACGTTTTCCTGTAACCTTTGCGGCGCAAGGGCTTTAACGTGGCACCAGTTGTGCCACACGGTTCCACGGTGCCACGAAGGGGAGGAACACATGGAGCTTAGACCTTATCAGAAAGAATGTATCGACGTCATCGACGGCAGATGCCCTGGCGCCTACCTGGTGCAGATGGCTACGGGCCTAGGCAAGACGGTGACCTTTGCCAATATCCACCGGCACGGCGAGCGGATGCTGATCTTGTCTCATCGAGAGGAGCTGGTGGAGCAGCCCCGGAAATACTTTGATTGCTCCTATGGCGTGGAGCGGGCGCAGTCCCGCAGCCGCGGGGAGGAAGTGGTCTCCGCCAGCGTGCAGTCTCTGGCGCGCCGTCTGGACCGGTTCGCCCCGGACGACTTCGGCATCATCGTGTGCGATGAGGCGCACCACGCGGCGGCTGGGACCTACCGGAAGATATTCGACTACTTCCGGCCGGATAAGCTCATCGGATTCACGGCCACGCCGAACCGGGGCGACAAGGTACGACTAGACACCGTCTTCCAGGACATCATCTTCCAGCGCGATCTCCGGTGGGGCATCGAACACGGATATCTGTGCGACATCCACTGCAGGCGGGTAGACATCGGCTTCGATCTTTCTGCCGTACATACCCGGCTGGGAGACTATGCCCCTGGAGAGCTGGAAGAGGCCATGGAAGGCACGGCGGACGCCATAGCACAAGCATACCGTGAAATGGCGGTGGGGGCAACTCTTATCTTCGCGGTATCTGTCCGGCAGGCCCAGGAGATCGCTGGGAAGATACCCGGCGCCGTGGTGGTCACCGGAGAGACCAAAGACCGGGCATCCATCATCAAGGCGTTCACGGCCGGCGAGATCCCATGTATCGTCAACTGCATGGTGTTCACCGAAGGCACGGATATCCCGCGGGTGGAGACGGTCATCATCGCCCGCCCTACACAGAGCGAAGCACTATACGCCCAGATGGTGGGACGTGGGCTGCGGCTGTACCCGGGGAAGGAACGGCTGGAACTGATCGACTGCGTGGGGATCACCGGGCGAGCATCTCTCTGTACTGCCCCTTCCCTGCTGGGCATCGATATGGATAACGTGCCGAAGCGGAAACTGGATGGGATCGAGGGGATGCTGTTCGAGCTGCCTGACCGGGTAGCTGCAGCCACGGACACCCCGGAGAGCTGGATCAAGAATATCCACCTGGTAGACCTCTGGGCCCAGGAGCAAAAATACCAGACCCACGATGTAAACTGGTTCAAGCTGCCGGACGGCTCCTTGATAGTGTCCTTGGAAGGCAGGCAGTCCCTGTCCATCCCCTGCCCGGATGCGCTGGGCATGGTGGATATGCCGGACGGGCGGCGGATCGGGATGCAGGAGGCTCTCGACCAGGCATACCGGACACTGACCGTAGATTTCCAAGGGCAGAGGAAACTTTGGGACCTCCAGATGGTCCGCCGTTGGGGCAGAGCCCCGGCAACAGATAAGCAGATCCGAGTCATACAACAGCGCTGTAAAGGATTCGATACCACCGGCTTGACCAAAGGAGAGGCCAGCCAGATCATGAACCGGCTGTTCAGCGAGCCGAAAAAAAGGAGGAGCGCATGAAGATCCGTTGCATAAACGCAGCAGACCGGGATGCCCTGGTGGTGATCCTGGCCAAGAACGGTTATACGGTGCGCCAGGGCAAGAGCAAGCTCTCCCCTGGGGATGCCAAGGCAACATCCTATGTGGAGCTCGTAGAAAGGGAGGATATCATCCATGCTGACAGAAAACCAGGAGCAGATGGCCCTGTATAAATGGACACAGCAGCCGTCTATCCGGCGGCAGTATCCGGAGCTGAAATACCTGTTCCATATCCCGAACGAACGGCATTGCGACCCCCGGCAGGGAAAGAACCTGAAGCGGATGGGCGTCCGGTCCGGTGTGCCGGATCTCTTCCTCCCGGTGCCGCGGATGCCCTACCACGGGCTGTGGATCGAGATGAAAACGGAGACCGGGCACACATCCGACACACAGGACTGGTGGCTGTATCATCTCCGAGCACAGGGATACGCCTGCCGTGTCTGTCACGGATGGCAGGCAGCGGCAGACACACTGCAGCGGTATTTGCGATTGGTAGCCCAACAGGATGAGTGAGACCGTATTCCTCTGGCCATGGGAGCGCATGGCCATGTATGGGGAGGAGATGCCGGATGGGCTGGGTCTGCCGGACCAGATGGCGTATACCAGCCTGCGGCAGATCTATTACCTGTACAGGTCAAAAGTCCTCTCCCGAGAACAAGCCGCGGCGGAAAAAACGACGGCTTCGCCGGGAATGGGAGAAAGCCGTCAGCCTCTTTGCGGCGGAGGACAAACTATGCAGATATCATTCTCGCCTGCTGCGGGACACTGAAGCAGCTAAAACAGCCTGCAGGAAATACCCCACACCGGAAAATGCGATGCGGTTATGTAATGTCTTGGACGGATTGGAGGTCATGTGATGGGCATCGACGCGAGGACCGTTGGCGCTGCGATGCGGCGCGCGAGACAGCGGCGCGGGCTGACGATCAAAGAGCTGTCGGCCGCGGCTGGGGTCTCCTACAACACGATATGCCTGAACGAGACCGGGAGGCATCTCCCGGATCTCTATAACCTGATCGTGCTGGCAGACGCCCTGGGCGTGACACTGGACGAGTATGTGGGGAGGGTTTGTAATGGATGACATCAAATTAGCCATGCTTGGCTCGAAAGATGCTGCGAAGCGGCTGACGGAGGCGGGGGTGCTGGTGCCGTGTCCGATGTGCCACGGGAAAGCAAGAATACGAAACGAACGATACTATCAACCCAATATCCGCAGGAATGTGATATGCACAAGGTGTTTCACAAACAGCGGATGGTACAAAACGGAATACGAAGCCATCCTTTCTTGGAACACCCGCGCGCCGATCCTGAGCGAAAGTGAATTGAAGAAATTGGAGGAACCGATATGAATAATTGGATGGCATTTGCTATGGGAGAGGCTAACCGTGGAAAAGAAATGATGGTTGGAAGAGAGAAACTGCTGGATATCCCAGACCTCCACTCGACCAGCAAGGCCGGCGTCTTCGATTTGATTTAGAGCAGTCTGCACGCGCTCGAAAATCGTACATTTTCATTTGTAATCAAATCTTCACCAAATGCAGAAAATGCACGAGGGTGGATTTTAATTGGGATTTTTGTTGATTCAGACATACTATTCCTCCTTTGCCAGCATTTCAGTAAGAGAGGTAAA
>CALXDL010000001.1 GCA_944387055.1 uncultured Oscillospiraceae bacterium | reverse complement strand
ATAATTATATCGGATTAGTTGTTCATTGCATTTTTCCGGTGCCGTGATGGCGCTGGACGATCTCCCGGGCGATGGAGAGGCCCAGGCCAGTGCCGCCGGACTCCCGGGAACGCGCCTTATCCACCCGATAGAACCGGTCGAAGATGCGCTCGCGGTCCTGCTCGGGGATCCCGATGCCGTCGTCGCACACCTCCATCCAAACAGTCTTCTCAGTGGAGCCGGCGGTGATGCGGATATGACCGCCATCTGGGGTATATTTGATGGCGTTGCCCAAAATGTTCATCATCACCTGCTCCAGGCGGCTCCGGTCGCCCACGATGAGGGGAAGGTCCACCAGCGGTGCGCAGGTGAGCGCGTGCCCATGGCGTTTCGCCTCCAGAGCATTGGCGCGGAAGACGCTCTCGATGGCGTCGGCAAAGGGGAAACGGGTGAGGACCAGCTCTGCATTGCCGGCGTCCAGACGGCTGAGAGTCAGCAGATCCTGGACGATGTGCGTCATCCGGTCCGTCTCTGTGATGATGATGTCCAGGAAGCTGTCTTCCATCTCGCGCGAGATGTCCCCGCCGGAGTCACGGAGCGTTTCCGCGTAGCTGCGGACATTGGTGAGAGGGGTGCGCAGCTCATGCGAGACGTTGGCCACGAATTCTTTGCGCCGCTCCTCGTTGCGGTGCTGCTCCGTCACGTCGTGGAGCACGATGAGCACGCCGCCGCTGGCCTGATCAGAAAAGGGAGCCAGGTAGAGCTCCAGCGTCCGTTCGCCCACCCGCATCTCGCTCTCTGCATAGTTGGGGCGCTGGAGAGAGAGCGTCTGTTCGAATGGGTATACGGCCCCGAACAGCTCATCATATGTGCAGGAACCTGTCACCTCGCGCTGGAGCATCTTCGTGGCGGCAGGATTGCAGTGGATCAAAGCACCCTTATGATCGAAAGCCACCACGCCATCGGTCATGTGGAGGAAGAGCGTGTCCAGCTTGTTGCGTTCGTTCTCCATGGCAGCCAGTGTTTTTTGGAGGACGTCCGCCATCTCGTTGAAAGTACCCGTCAGGATCCCGATCTCATCCGTGGAGGCCACGGGCAGCGTGCTGCCGAAGTCCCCGGCAGCCACCTTCTCTGCTCCGGCGGTGAGCTTCTCGATGGGGTCCACCATGGTCTTGGAGAGCAGGAAGCTCAGCAAGACAGAGATGAGGAGGCCGATGACCAAGGCCTGTATGATGATGAGGGAGAGCTGGCTGTTGAGGCCGGAGACGGTCTCCCGGTTGTCCAAGATATAGATGATGTAAGAGCCGGTGGTGCCCAGGATGGGGATCGCCGCGTCCATGAAGTCTGCGGTGATGTCGCTCTCATCACCGACCATCGTGGCGTCCTCCTGCGCCACCGCGTTCCGGGCGGTGAGCAGGTTGGCGGTCGGATCCCTGGGCAGGGCATCCTCCACGGTGGAGCCGGTGAGGAACGCTCCGCTCTCCCCATCCAGTACGAAGTAGTTGCGGGAGTTGAAATCGATGCCGAGCTTACCGGCATTGGCATCCAAGATGTCTTGGATCTGACGGACGTCGTCCGTGTCATCATCCGAGGCAGCGCTGCGCAGATCCTCCACGACACCGCTGCCGCTCGCTTCGCCGAACACGTCATTGAGCTGCTGGTAGAACATGTCGATGTAGAAGCTCGACACGCTGGTGGTGAGGAAGGCGCCCACCACCGCCATCAAAGAGGTGATGAGCAGCAAGAGGATGAGCATAAGCTTCATATGCAGGCTCCGGAACATGAGCGGCACCTCCTTTCAGCGCATCGAGCGCGGGATATCCGGGCGACGGGCCGTCTGCCCCGCTGTCACACCGCGAAGTAATAGCCCGCTCCGCGGCGGGTCAGGATATAGACCGGATTGGCGGGGTCTACCTCGATCTTCTCCCGCAGACGGCGCACGGTCACATCCACGGTCCGCACGTCATCGCCCACGTAACCGTAGTTCCACACCTGCTCCATCAGATCGACCCGGGAATAGACCTTGTTGGGATGGCTGGCCAGGAAGGTGAGAAGCTCATACTCCCGCTGGGTCAGGTCGATGGCTTTTCCCGCCCGGAACACCTGATGGCTGTCCGTATTGATGGAGAGCTCTCCAGACACAGGCATGGCAGCGGCAGCCGCGGCGGAAGCCGCCGGCGGCGTCATGGCGGTGCGGCGGATGTTGGCCCCCACCCGTGCGATGAGCTCGCGCATGGAGAAGGGCTTGGTGATATAGTCGTCAGCTCCAATCTCCAAGCCCAGGACTTTGTCGGCCTCTTCTTCCCGGGCGGTGAGGATGATGACGGGGACGTTGTCTCCCTGCTCCCGCAGGCGGCGGCACACGTCGAAGCCGCTGCACTTGGGCAGCATCACGTCCAGCAAGATCAGGTCGGGCCGCTCAGTCTGGGCCTGGGCGAGGCCCGCCTCGCCGTCGTAGGCCTCACATGTCCGATACCCCTCCCGCTGCAGGTTGAACCGCAGGATATCCACGATGTTCTTCTCGTCTTCGACGATCAACACCGTTTTCTGATCACCCATAGGGAAACCTCCGTTCGTTCTCACAGATCCAGCAGGATCTTCGTTTTCAAGACTGCCGCCACGGTCTTCGCATCCTCGATCTCACCGTTCATCACCCGGTGGACCATCTCATCGAAGGGGATGCGCTCCACTCGCAGGAACTCATCCGGATCCAAACACTGCTCGCCCAGATGGAGCCCTCTCGCCAGGAACAGGTGCAGCACCTCGCCATAGCAGCCGGGCGCCGGGATCACCCGTCCCAGGGGGAGGAAGGTATCCGGTACCGCGCCGGTCTCTTCTTTCAGCTCCCGCAGAGCACCGGCGACCGGATCCTCACCGGGGTCCAGTTTGCCAGCGGGGATCTCCAGCAAAGGCTTGCCGAAGACGTAACGGTATTGAGTGACTGTCAGCACGTTGTTCCGCTCGTCCAGAGGCAGCACTGCCACGCCATCCACATGCTCCACCACCTCTCGTGTGGAGATATCGCCGTTCGGCAGCCGCACTTCGTCCACATGGACGCTGAATAACCGGCCGCTGAATCTCTCTTCGCGACTGATGGTGGTCTCTGTCAGATCCATCCGTTCATCCATCGTTTCTACACCCCTTGTTTCATTTTCCCAAAATCAGTTTATTATATCATGGAACTGCAAGGATGCCAAGGCGGAGTTTCTCTTGAAGAACAGGAAGATCCATGGTATACTGATGGAACGAAGCCGCCGCGCAGGGACGCGGCGTGGGAAAGAGGTGAGCCCCACGGAGAAGAAGGGGATCAAGATCGCGGCCCAGAACCGCAAGGCCTTCCACGACTACTTCGTGGAGGAGCGGTATGAAGCTGGCATCGAGCTGTTCGGCACGGAGGTGAAGTCCATCCGCGCCGGCACGCTGAACCTGAAAGACTCTTACTGCACGGTGAAGGATGGAGAGCTGTTCGTCCACGGGATGCACATCTCACCGTATGAGAAAGGCAATATCTTCAATAAGAATCCCGTCCGCTCCCGCCGGCTGCTGATGCACCGCCGGGAGATCCGCAAGCTCCATGCCCTCATCAAACAAGATGGATATGCCCTGGTGCCGCTGTCGGTCTATTTCCGGGACGCACGCGTGAAGCTGGAGATCGGCCTGTGCAAGGGCAAGAAGAACTATGACAAGCGGGCCGCATCGGCGCAGCGGGATGCGAAACGGGAGATCGCCCGCACGCTGCGGGAACGCAACCGCTGAAAAAGAACAGAGACAGAAAGGAACGAGACACATGTCTGAGAAGAACTATCCCATCGCTACCATCACGATGGAAGACGGCCGTATCATGAAGGCGGAGCTCTATCCGGAGAAGGCGCCCAACACGGTCAACAATTTCATCGCCCTGGCCAACAGCGGATTCTATGACGGCCTGACCTTCCACCGGGTCATCCCCGGCTTCATGATCCAGGGCGGCTGCCCGCAGGGGACCGGCATGGGCGGCCCGGGATACGAGATCCGAGGCGAGTTCGCGGCCAATGGGTTCCAGCAGAACGACCTGCTCCATACGACCGGCGTGCTGTCCATGGCCAGGACCATGGCGCCCGATTCCGCCGGCAGCCAGTTCTTCGTCCAGGTGGCGCCTGCGCCCCACCTGGACGGACAGTATGCCGCGTTCGGCAAGGTATTCGAGGGTGAACAGGTGGCCATCGACATCTCCCGTGTCCAGCGCAACATGATGAACGATAAGCCCAAGGCCCCGGTGGTCATCGCGTCCATCCGGGTGGACACCCAGGGCGTGGAGTATCCTGCGCCTGAGAAACTGTGATCGGGAAAGGGGAGGAGGACCTTCCATGAAGACCGCCATCATCACCGGCGCGTCCTCTGGGCTGGGGCGGGAGATCGCCCGCCAGATGACGGATGTGTTCCCTGACATCGAATGCTGCTGGCTCATCGCCCGCCGGGAGGACCGGCTGGAGACCATCGCCCGCGAGATGGTGGGCGTGGAGACGGTGTGCATGCCGCTGGATCTGTGCGATCCGGTGAGCTTCTCCACCCTCAGCGGACGCCTGGCGGCGGAGGGACCGGAGGTGACGCTGCTGGTGAATTGTGCCGGCTGCGGTTATCTGGGCCTGCTGGGCGAGACGGACACTGCACTGGAGACACGGATGGTGGATCTGAACGTCCGCGCGCTGACTGCGGTGACGAACCTGGTGCTTCCCTATATGCCATCCGGCGCGCGGATCCTGAACGTGTCTTCCATCGCGTCGTTCTGCCCGAACCCACGGATGACCGTGTACTCCGCGTCCAAGGCCTATGTCTCGTCCTTCACCGTGGGTCTCGGCGAAGAGCTGAAGCGGCGGGACATCTCGGTGACGGCCGTCTGTCCCGGTCCCATGAAGACCGAGTTCCTGGACGTCGGCCGCATCGCGGGTCAGTCCCGGACGTTCGAGCTCCTGCCCTATTGTGAGCAGGTCCAGGTGGCAGGCGGCGCTCTGCGCGCGGCAAGGGCTGGGCGGACCATCTACACGCCCCGTCTGTTCTATAAGTTCTATCGTGTGCTCGCCAAGGTGACGCCGGTGAAGCTTATGGTGAAATTGACGAAGACGTGATAAATTTCATAAGATCGTAACATACTTCCGTGCGGAAGTATGTTACGATCTAAGAAGCGATCCACGCGGCCCCTTCCGCAGACGGGCCCCATCTTTGAGATAGGGGGGTGTACCGGTTTCGACGGGGGTATGGAGGCGGGATAAGCGGGCGGCGGCGCCTGACCGCCATAAAACGGGCAATTTATAAATCAAATAACAACAACACTGTTGCTGTTGCTGCCTAATTAAAGGCAGCCGTCCGACCCGGAAGGACCGCGAGCCGGGAAGGGCGTCGTTTAGCGGTAAATGTGAGCGCAGTAAGCTTTGCCTGCACCACACATCATGAAGCTCACCTGACCTGACGGCGTGACGGTCTGCCGTCTGGGAAGGGAACAGGGAGGAAGACTCCCGCAATGATCGTCTGCGCCCGGAGAAAGTCCCGTCAAAGTGCTTTCGGACGGGGGTTCGACTCCCCCCACCTCCACCATTTGGAGAGCGCTAGAGCTGCAAAGGCTCCGGCGCTCTCCGTTGATTTAGAATGGATTGGCGAAATTTCGATTGATATTTTTGTTTACGTAACGCTACGCCAAATTACACATGAAGAACGTTTATTACTGTATTTTACCCATGAAATTACACACAGGAAAACGCCCTCGGTATCTCGCCGAGGGCGTTGATTTTATGCTTTGCCGAGGTATTTCGCAAACCGGTGCAGCAGCGCGCACATCTGCTGCCGGGTCAGGGGCTCTGAGAGCTTCAGGTCCCCGCTCTCGTCTCCCTGCAGGATGCCGTTCTCCACGGCCCAGGCTACCGCCGCCGCGGCATA